>NZ_CP029193.1:7140000-7440000 GCF_008642355.1 Streptomyces venezuelae | reverse complement strand
GACCGGGACATCCCCGGGCCGACCGGTGACGAGATCGCCCGACGCATCGTCGCGTCCGGCAGCGGCATGCCGATCCTCATGCTCACCGCGGCCGACCGTCTCGACGACAAGGCCACCGGGTTCGAGCTCGGAGCCGACGACTACCTCACGAAACCCTTCGAGCTCCGTGAACTCGCGCTCCGCCTCAGGGCCCTCGACCGCAGACGCGCCCACAGCAGGCCTCCGGTGCGCGAGATCGCCGGTCTGCGCCTCGATCCGTTCCGCAGGGAGGTGTACAGGGACGACCGGTTCGTCGCCCTGACCAGGAAGCAGTTCGCCGTGCTCGAAGTGCTCGTCGCGGCGGAGGGCGGTGTCGTCAGCGCCGAAGAGCTGCTCGAACGCGCGTGGGACGAGAACGCGGATCCGTTCACCAACGCGGTGCGCATCACCGTCTCGGCGCTGCGCAAGCGGCTCGGCGAACCGTGGGTGATCGCGACGGTGCCGGGGGTCGGTTACCGCATCGAGGCGGCGCGGCCCGGCACCGGAGGCGAGGGCGGCACCCGTGCATAGGGAGCCGGGCCTGAGCGTGCGCCTCAAACTCACCCTCAGCTACACCGCGTTCCTGATGCTGGCGAGCGGCCTGATGCTGATGGCCGGGTGGTTCTTCCTGACGCGCGTGGAACACGTCGGGCTCCGCTTCGACCCCGGCTACGAGATCCCCGTCGCGCGCGAGTTCGCTCCGGTCGCGGCCGTCACGATGCTGTTCATGCTGGTGTTCGGACTCGGAGGAGGCTGGATCCTGGCCGGCCGCATGCTCGCGCCCCTGGACCGCATCACCCACGCCACGCGCACGGCGGCGAACGGATCGCTCTCCCACCGCATCCGCCTGCCGGGCCGCGCGGACGAGTTCCGCGAACTCGCCGACGCCTTCGACGCGATGCTGGAACGGCTCGAGGCGCACGTCGCCGAACAGCAGCGATTCGCCGCCAACGCCTCGCACGAACTGCGCACGCCCCTGGCGATCTCGAAGTCGCTCCTGGACGTGGCCCGCACGGACCCGCACCACGACACGACCGAACTCGTCGACCGCCTCCACACCGTCAACGCCCGCGCCATCGACCTCACCGAGGCGCTGCTCCTCCTCAGCCGCGCCCAACGGCGGTCCTTCACAAGGGAACGCGTCGACCTGTCCCTCATGGCGGAGGAGGCCACCGAGACGCTCCTCCCCCTCGCGGAAGGCCGCGACGTCACCCTCGAAACAGGCGGCCACATCGCCCCCGCCATCGGCTCACCGGCGCTCCTGCTGCAGCTGATCACGAACCTCGTGCAGAACGCGATCGTCCACAACGTGCCGGAGGGAGGGACCGTCCGGGTCCACACGAGCGTCCGCCCCCACACGGTGGTCCTGACGGTGGAGAACACCGGCGCGCACCTGCCCCCCGAGCAGATCGCGACCCTGACGGAACCGTTCCAACGAGGCACGCAACGCACTCACGCTCAACACGCGGGCGTCGGCCTCGGCCTGGCCATCGCCGACACGATCACCCGGGCACACGACGGAACCCTCACCCTCACACCGCGCCCCACCGGCGGCCTGCACGTCACGGTAGAGCTCCCCGCGGCACCTCCCGCCCCCGGCGACCCGTAGCCGCCGCGCGCTCAGTGGAGGCGGCCGAAGATGTGCGTGAACTCGGTCAGACTGATCGCGCCGTCGCCGTCACCGTCGGCCAGATCGAAGAAGTGGTCGGCGACCGGGGCGAGTTCTTCGGGGTAGCGGGCACGGTCGACGAACATCGCGGCGAAGGCCTGTGTCATCTCCGCCGACGTCACCCTGTCGTCCTTGTCGGTGTCGGCGGGAGCGATGACGGCCTCCCAGAACCGACGCATGGTCTCGTACATCTGCTGGGCCTGGGCGGAGTGGGGGCCGATGCCCCTGGCCCGGACGTAGCGCTCGCTCATCAGGACGACGTCCTGCCGCGTGATCGCACCGTCGCCGTCCACGTCCGCAGCCCGGAACCACCGCAGACCCATTCCCGGTCACCCCGAGCCCGCCCGCACGCCACCGAGGCCCCGACGATCCCCGCTCCGACGACCACCACGCCCGACATGATCCTCCACTGTTGGACGGAAACGAATCGACGCGTCAAGGGCCGTGTCAGATGACCGGCGCGCGGTGCACGGGGTCATCCGGTGAGGCCACGCACCACAGCCGGTCGTCCAACTCCGCGGAAGGCCGGTCGTCCCCGGGCGGAGCCGGTGCGACCCGCGCGCTGACGAACTCTCCTTCCTGGGGGACGGGGAGGCCCAATTGCAGGGCGACGCGTCGGTGTGCTTCGTGGTCGCCGAGGATGATGATCCCCTCGTTGCGCAGCGCCGAGCGGGATCCGCCGTTCCCGCGCACGCGCTTCATGTAGTCCCTCTGCCCCACCACGGTACGGAGCACGGCGCGACCGATCCGGCGCCCCTGGACACGCCGGAAGAACTCGTTGAGCCGCCCTTGTCCGGACGTGCTCGCGAAGACGGCCTCGCGGTCGGTGTCGGACAGATGCAGCAGGACGTTCTCCTGCAGCTCGGCGTCGTGCCA
This sequence comes from Streptomyces venezuelae, assembly GCF_008642355.1. NCBI lineage: Bacteria > Bacillati > Actinomycetota > Actinomycetes > Kitasatosporales > Streptomycetaceae > Streptomyces > Streptomyces venezuelae. Next base: position 7,437,437 of record NZ_CP029193.1, on the reverse strand, counting down.
CAGCCAGGCGATCTTGTTGCGGTGCTCCGCCCTGAGCGTGGCCTTCCGGTCGCGGTTGTATCCCGCGTTGAGCCATTCCCGCCTGACACGCAGCAGACCCACGCTCCACCGGCTCCGGTCGTCGTCGGCCCAGACCAGCAGGCAGATGTGGCCCAGCGTCTCGGGAGGGAAGAGCCAGCCGCCGAGTGCGTGGCTGAAACGGCAGTCGACCTCGATGTCGGCGATACGGAAGTCCATCGCGTCGCCGTCCTCGAAACGGAACTCGCGCTGGACGGCCATTTCGACCAGGGCCCCGAGATTCGTCCTCTCCGTCTTCGCGAGCTGCTTCAGGTCGTACCGGCCCGTGAGCTCGCCGCTCAGCACCTGGTCGATGACAGCCCGTAGGACAGCACCCATCCGGGCGCCGTGCGGATCCGCGTTCCGTACCGCCCGGTGGACCGTGATCAGCTCCCTGTCGTCGGTGTCCGCGCCCGTGAGCCTCGCCAGGACCTCGGCCGCGTTCACCGGACGATCCGCGGGGTCGGCCTCCAGCAGGTCCACGACCAACGCTTCGAGCGCGGGCGAGTACCCGGACGGCAGCTCCGGTCGGGGATACGAGCGTCGCCGGGCCTCTGTCGCGCCCGGCGTGACCACGGCCACGTCGGGCGCGGCGCCCGTGACCATGGCGTACAGCAGGCAGCCCAGTGAGTACAGGTCGCTTCGGCGGTCGACGGCGGCGCTCTCGGAGAGCTCTTCGTGCGACCGGTACGGCGGCAGGAAACCGGGGGTGTCGCGGACGCGGAGTCGCCTGCGCATGGTGATGCGCGACGGGCCGGTGACGCACAGCCCGGGATCGGTCACGAGCACCCTGCCGTCACGGCGCAACACCACGGTCGAGGGGTTGAGATCCAGGTGCAGCAGCCCGTGCTCGTGGAGTTCGGCGAGCGTCCGCGCGAGCTGTCCGCCGATGTCCCTGATCTCTTCCACGGGTAGGGCGCCGAGCGCGAGGTCCAGCGGTTGTGCCAGCGCCTCGCCGTCGACCGCATCCGTCACGAGGTACGGACGGCCCTCGTGCAGTCCGTAGTCGCTGACCCGCACCATTCCCGGGATCTCGAGTGCGGCCAACTGCCGCGCCGCGGCGAGGAATTCCTCCTCGCCGGACGCCGTGCCCGACCTCCGCGGGGCGAAGAGTTTGAGAGCCACCCCACGGCCCTGCGTCTCGTGGACCGCCGACCATGTGGTCGACGTCATTCCTGTGTGCAGGCGCCGTGTCAGCCGGTAATGTCCCCCGACCACCGTTCCCGACTCGTCGGCCGGAACGCCGGGGCCAGGGTACGGACGTCCGGCGGCGGCCGCGGCGAAGGCCTCGGCCAGGACTGTGGCGGAAGGTCTGAGCGCGGGGTCGTGCTCCAGACAGCGCCACAACATGCGCACGAGCACCGGGCTGATCCCGGGCTCGGCCAGTGGGCCGCGCTCCGGGTCGTCGGCCCTCGGGTCGCTCCACCGTCCCGAGAGCAGGGCCAGCAACAGGGCCCCGACGGCGTACACATCGCTCTGCGGGGTGCGCGGCCGCCCGTCACCCGCCTCCAGGTAGGTGTCGCTCCGGGGCAGCAACTCCTGGTGCGCGCTGTCGACTCCGTCGATCGTCGCGGTCGACCAGCCGACCAGCCGGATGTCGCGGTCGGTCACGAGAACGGTCAAGGGGGAGAGCGAGCCGTGCACGAGTCCCCGGGAGTGGGCGGCGGCGACGGCTTCCGCCAGGCCGCGCCCGATCCGCAGGAAGAGCCCTTCCGGAATCGTCTGGGTGTGTTCGGCAAGGACGGCACGCAGGTTGGGCGCGGGCGGCGAGGCCGGGACGTCGGCACGGCTGTGGACGCAGACCGCCGCGATCCACGGCAACTCCCCTTCGGTGAGCCCCGCCACGCCGAGGAGCGCAGGTGCGTGCATGCCCCGCATGCGGGTCAGGCATTCGGCTTCCGTCCGGACGAGGTCCCTGGCCGTCTCCGGGTCGCGGGTACTCAGCCTGAGCGGCGCCCGAACGGTGGCGAGGGTGCCCTCCTCGTCCTCGGCCAGGTACATCGTCAGGTGCGGCCAGCCGTCGGCGCTGCGGGCACGGAGCCGGAACCGACCGAGCGACTCCGGGTCCTCGGGGCGGAGCTTCGTCCAGCCGACCGGCAGGAACTCGCCCGGGGCGTCGTCGTACGCCTCATCGCTCCCGGCATCCGCCGAGTCGGCGGGCCCGTCGGCACGGGTCACGGTCGGTTCGGGTCCGGGCGTTACCGGCCCGGCGTCGGCGGACGGGATGCCGAGCCGCGTCAGCACCTGCTCCCGGAGCCAGCCGAAGGAGCGTGCGGTGTCGTCGATGACGGCCGCCCCGTCCGGGTGCCCGACCCATGCGGGGAAGACCAGGGCGCGGCCGACGGCGGCCTCGATGTGCCGCGTGGCGGCCTCGGCGGTGCGCAGCAGTTCCTTCGGGGACACGGCGCTGAGGAGGACGCGGCGCGCGTCGTCCGTGAAGTCGAACCGCCGGTGGTGCGGCGGTCGGTCCGCCCCGCAGGCGTCGAGTTCGTGCATGAGACCTCCCAGGAACACCTCCATGAGGTGCCCGAGGTCGGCCGGTGGCCCGACGGCCGCCTGCACCAAGCGCATCACGGGCGGCGTGGTGGGTGCGACGGCGGCCACGTGGGCCGCGAGCCGGTACGCCTCCGGTGACGCGGCCTCCCGGAAGCGAAGCACCGCGTCGGCCGCGTCGCCTTCCGGGGAGGCGGCCGCGGTCCGGCCGGCGGCGTCGGCGTCCCACAGCGGGAGGAGCGCCGTCCCGCCGGGTGCGGCGACGAGCCGAGCCCAGTCCGCGACGGCCTCAGGGGTCGGCGCGAGCACCGGGACGGGGACGGAGTCGAACCGGACGAGGTCGGGCGGCAGGTCGGGGTCGGTGACGTGCCAGGCGCGGGTGGGGCCGCCGCGGCGACGGGTGGTGACATGCCAGCGCCGTGCGGCGACACCGGTGCTCGCCCAGAGTCGAACCGGCAGTGGCTGGATGATCGCGGTGGGGCCGCACCCTCCCCAGCGGTCCATGACCTGGCGCATTCCGTCGCCCCGCCAGGCTTCGCCCACACCGTCGCTGACGACCAGGACGAGGGTGCTGCCGCTCGGGTCGCACAGGGTCTCCGGCGTAAGGACGCGGCCATGGTGGCGGTACGGGACCGTCCTCAGGAAAGGCGTACCGCCGCGCGTGTCGAGGCCGTACACACGCACGTCCCGGAAGGCTCCGGCGCGCTCCATGAGTGCCCGTACATCGGCGGCGAGCCGCTGCCAGAGCACCATGGAGACACCGTCGTCGACCACGAGGGCCAGGGACAGCCAGCGGGTGCGCACCGCGCGGGTGACGGTATCGGGCATACCGGTCTCCGCGATGGCGTCGACGGTTCGTGCGATGTCGTGTTCCCGTCGGCGCGGGTCGGGGAAACGCTGCCGAAGCGGCCGGAGAGCCTTGCCGAGCCTGAGCTGCCCCGCGCCGAGGGCGCTGCGGTCCGGGGCGCGGACCGCGACGGCCGGCGACCGGCTCGGGGCCGCCTGCACCTCTTCGTCGGGACCGGGCTGCGCGGAGGCCAGGAGCGGGTGCGTCGAGCGGCCCTCAGCGGCGTCCGTGGCGGGTGGCTGCGGCGTGGGCTCTGCGGCTGCGGGCTCCGGTACCAGCGGCCCGTCGTGGTGTACGCCGTGCCGCTCCGAGGTCGCCGATGCCGCGTCGGCGGAGCGCGCCAGGGGCCGGGCGCCCCGAGGCAGCTTTCCGGCGAGCCACACGGCGTCGAGGAGCTCCTCGGGGGAGAGTTCCACCCCGCTCTCGGCCAGCACCTTCGTCACACGGAAGATCACGGCGTCACACGGTTCCGCCGAGACGGTGCAGGACGCCCCGGAGGAGGGAGGCCGCGTCGAGGTGCACACCGCCCTTGCGGAGGAAGACGGCGTTGAGCAGCTGGTCGGTGGCCAGATCGCCCTCGGCGCGGCGTTCGAGGAACTCCCGCAGCAGGTCGTCGGTGTCGGCCAAGGCGTCGGGGCCGAGGTGCGCGGTGACGATTTCCCGAAGTCGCTGCTCGTCGGGCTCGGGCAGATCGAGGCGGATGCAGCGCCGGAGGAACGCGGGCGGGAACTCCCGCTCGCCGTTGCTCGTGATGACGACGACGGGGAACTCGTCGCAGCGGACGCGGCCACGCGTGACGGGGGCGGTCTCGTCCGGGTCGTCGGTCAGGACCTGTACCGGCCCGTGGCCGGCGGGCAGCCGGGTGAGTTCGGAGATGGCGAACTCACCTTCTTCGAAGACGGTCAACAGGTCGTTGGGCAGGTCGACGTCGCCCTTGTCCAGCTCGTCGACGAGCAGCACGCGGGGGCGTTTGCGAGGCACGAGCGCGTTACCGAGGGGGCCGAGCCGGATGTACTGACCGATGTCGGGTTCCGCGCCGTCCGCGTCGCGCCGCAGGGTCGCCTCGCGGAGCCGGCCGACGGCGTCGTAGTGGTAGAGGGCGTCCTGAAGCGTCGAGCGGCTGTTCACCGGCCACTGCAGGACACGGCCGAGCGTGAGTTCGTGGGCGATGGCGTGGGCCATCGAGGACTTGCCCGTGCCGGGCTGCCCGGTCACCAGGAGCGGCCTGCGGAGGTGGAGTGCCGCGTTCACCACCTCCACCTCGTCGGGGCCGATGAGGTAGGGCCGCGGGTACGGGACCCTGTCACCGGTCGCGGTCTCCTGTCCGTCGAACCGGCGCCACGGGGGTGCCGCGGGGAAGGGCACCTCACGGCTCTCGCCGTCCCCGCGGAACAGCCACCAGTCGTCACCCCCGCCCTCGGAGGACGAGGACCGGGGGCTCGTGGCGGCCGGGGGCTCTGGGGTGGTCATGAGGCGTGCGTTCCTCTCCAGGGGTCACTCAAGTACAACGGCTCGCTCCGCGGCGGACGGCCTTTCGGTTCCCATACGAGAGAGGGCCGTGCCCTCCGCTCCGCGGGGGAGGCCGCCGAGTCGCTCCGGAAACCCCGCAGCCGCTCGGGGAGTCCGGCCAAGTCGTCGGCGGGCGCCAGGGGCTCCAGTTTCCCCGCGTCGTCGTGGTCGACGGCCGCACGGTCCCACAGCACGACGGGGACGCCCAGGGCGAGACAGGTCAGCAACCAGGACCGGCGTTGGTCGGCAGGGCCGTGGAGGACCACCCGCGCGGTGTCACGGTGCTCGGTCTTCAGCAGATGGACGAGCTGGCGGGCATCGCCGCACGTATGGTCGGTGACGAGCACCGAATCGCGTCCGTTCTGCCATCGGCGTTCCTGGTCGCCTTCGCGCTGCGGCCCGCGGTCGCTGAGTTCCGGGCAGCTCAGGGAGAGGCGGTAGTCCGCCCCGATCGGCCACGCCGGAAGGATGCCGTCGGGCGATTCGGCCTCCCATTCGTCGACGGCCAGGTCGAGACCGGCCCGGTCGACCACGACCGTCACCCAGGGCACCTGGTCACCGTGCCCCGGCTCCTGGGCCGCCGCGTGGACCGCGTCGGTCAGGGTGCTCGCCGCCTCCTGCGGGGTCTTGGGCTCTGACTCCGTCTCCTTGAGCACGCGGTACGAACCGTCGTCACGGACGAGCAGGACGCGGACCCGGTACCGGTCACCGCCCGCGGCGGGGTCCTGTGCCAATTCCATGACGACCCTCGACACGGGCGACGCGGTGCGCTTCGCCCACCGGGCCGCGTCCGTACGCCTCTCCCCCAGCGCCCCGGGGTGGATACCGAGCCGCTGGGCGGTCTTCTCCGACCACGTGCGCAGTTCGGCGCCCAGTCCGTCGCCGACGGCCGCTGCCACGTACTCCACGAGCCGTAGCAGGGCCGGCACCGGCGGGCCGCTGTCGGGGCCGCCGACACCGTCGGTCAGATCCTCCAAGCCCTCGACGACGGCTTGGACTTCGTCCCCGCCGAGCTGGGAACGGGTGAGGGCTTCCGGGAGGACGACGTGGCGCAGCGCCTCGCCGGCTGTGCGGGGCAGCAGCGCCGACTGCTTCTCGCAGACCCGGCGCAGCAGGTCGATGAGGGTGTGGTATTCGTTCACGGAGAGCAGCGCCCCGCGGTCGAGTGCCCTGGCCCAAGAGAACAGGTGGGTCAGAGCGGCGCGAACCGTCGCCTGCGCGCCGCTCGCGACGGCTTCGCCGAGCGACGCGAGCGCCCGGGGATGCGTGGTGAGGAGCGCCGCGAGGTCGGCGGTGCTCGGCTCGTATCCGTGCGGCTCGTAGCCCAGTTCGCGCGCCAGGGCTCGAGCGTGGTCGACGCGGACGTCGGGATGCGGGAACAAGGGTGTGAGCAGCTGCTCCAGTTCCCGTTCGGCGCGCGTGCGCTCGGGGGCGGGCCCGGCTTTCGGCAGAGGCGCACCGACGGCACCCAGCAGGGGTGACCGGCCGGTGTGCTCCTCGACGTGGGCGGTGAAGGCGTCGTCATCGGCGAACGAGGACGCCGGCAGCGCGACCAGTCGGCGGGCGCCGTAGGCCTGGTCCTCCTCGGTCACGACGCCGACGAGGTGGCCGCCGCAGAAGATCGCCGCTCCCGAGGTTCCGGCCCACGCGTTCCCGCCGTCGGTGCGGGCGGCGGGCGCCGGTCCCTGGTCGAGGACGTAGCGGTCCCTGCCTCCGGACAAGACCGGCAGGAGACCCCGCAGGTGCTCCGGCGCCCGGACCTTCCCCTTGGCGGCCCAGGGATACCCGAGGCCCTCGTACGGCAGCGGCGCGGTGCCCGCCGGGCGGCCCCAGCGGACAGAGCCGGGCGGATCGACCTCCCGGTCGATCCGCAGCAGCGCGACGTCCAGTCCGCCCGGATGGGCCCAGAGCAGTTCCGCGTCCGCGCGCGTCGGCTCGCCGTCGAGGTGGTGGCCCACGCGTACGGTGATGACGGGCCACGGCGTTCCCGCGTGGCGGTCCACCAGCACATGGCGGGCGGTCAGGACGAGGCGCGGGGCGATCAGATAGCCGGAGCCGACGGTGACGCGCCCCGCGTCGGCATCCCCGCTGCGGATCAACGCCAGTCTGCGGCGATCCACGTCACTCCTCGTCCGGTGACCCGGACTCGTCGTCACCGATTTCGGGGCGCGCGCCTGCGCGGGCCTGGTCCCCGACCGACAGCTTCAACACCAGCTTGTGGGTGCGGACGGTGGATTGCTCGCCGCTCGCGCCGACGGCGACCACGCCGAAGGACAGCTTGCCATCTCCCTTGGCGGACCTGCGCAGTTCGAGCTGCAGCTCCAGCTCCGCCTCTTCGACGCCGAAGGCGAACTGCTGGCCTGCACCGAGGCGTTGTGCCTCGTACAGCTCCTGCCGCAGCTCGTCGATGGCCGCAGCCAGACCGATCGTCGACACCTTCGCCCCGCCCCCGGCTCGAAAACTCTCATGACAACGTAGTTCGCCGGTACAGTACAACGCCCGCGAATCACGACGAACATCGGTGGACCGACGCCGGCCCCTCCCCGGGCCCGAGAACGCCGAAGGCCGTTTCAGATTGCTCTGAAACGGCCTTCGAACTGCGACTCTTTCAAGTCGGGACGACAGGATTTGAACCTGCGACCCCTTGACCCCCAGTCAAGTGCGCTACCAAGCTGCGCCACGTCCCGGTGTGTTTCTCGCGGTGTGTGCTCCGCGTGATCACAGGTAGAACTCTACCCCACGCCGAAGGGTGCTCCGTCCTGCGGTGACCGCCGTCAGGGACGCGCGACAATCGGCGTATGAGCTCTGCACCTGGACCGTACGACAGTGGCCGCGAGCGGGATCGTGACGAGGAAGGCCGGGCCCGTAATCAGCGGCCCCGCGACGGTCTCGGGCGGCCGTTGCCCTATGGGGCCGACGGCGTGCCGCGGCAGCCGGAGGGGGTCGTACGGACGCCCGAGGAGTCCGTGACCGAGGCGCAGGCGCTGCTGGATGCCGGGCAGCCCTTTCACGCGCACGAGGTGTTCGAGGACGCGTGGAAGTCGGGGCCAGAGGGTGAGCGCGGTCTATGGCAGGGGCTGGCGCAGCTCGCCGTGGGCCTGACGCACTCGGCCCGCGGCAACACCAAGGGCGGTGCGCGGCTGCTGTTGCGCGGGGCCGGGGCGATCGGTGAGTGGAGCGCGCGGGCCGGGCAGCCCCGGCCATACGGGATCGGCGTCGCCGCGTTGGTGTCGTGGGCAGAGGCGTTGGCCGAGGTCCTGGAGCGTGAGGGCGTGGCGGTGGACGCGGCCGCCCATGCGCCTCGACTGCGGGGGTGAGCTGAGGAGCGCGGCCGGTAGCGGGGCGGGGAGGCGGAGCGCAGGGGGTGAGCCGGTCCGGGTGGCCGAGGGCCCCGGCGTCACCGAACCGGCCTCGCCCCGCATGCACACCCCCCTCCCCGGTGTGAGGCTGGCCGTGTGACCACCACCGATCCGTCGGCGGCGCCCGCGTCCGCCTCGGGCTCCGGCCCCGTCGAGGCCCAGGCTCCGCCCGTTCTCGACCGGCGGCGGCGCAACGTCGTCTTTGTGACGATCATGCTGGGGATGCTGCTCGCGGCTCTCGACCAGACCATCGTCGGCACCGCGCTGCCGACGATCGTGTCGGATCTGGGCGGGGCGGAGCACATGTCCTGGGTCGTCACGTCGTATCTGCTCGCGGAGACCGTCGCCACGGTGCTCGTGGGCAAGTTCGGTGACCTGTTCGGGCGAAAGGTCGTCTTTCAGGTTTCGGCGGTCATCTTCATCACCGGATCCTTTCTGTGCGGTCTGTCGACGAACATGACGCTGCTGATCGCCTGGCGTGCGATGCAGGGCATCGGCGCGGGCGGACTGATGGTGACGTCGATGGCGTTGATCGCCGACGTCATCCCGTTGCGGGAGCGCGGCAAGTATCAAGGTGCCATCGGGGCCGTCTTCGGTGTGTCCACCGTCATCGGGCCGCTGCTGGGTGGGCTGTTCACCGATCATTTGAGCTGGCGCTGGGCCTTTTACGTCAACGTGCCCATCGCGATCGTCGTCGTGCTCGCCGCCGCCCGGACCATTCCCGTCGTGAAGTCGGCGGTGCGGCCCGTCATCGACTATCTCGGCATCGCGCTCGTCGCCGTCGGCGCGAGCGCGCTGATCCTCGCGACGAGCTGGGGCGGCAACCAGTACGCGTGGGGGTCGCCGACGATCATCGGGCTCTTCGTCGGCGGTCTCGTCGCGCTCGCGCTGTTCTGCGTCGTCGAGACGCGGGCCGCCGAACCGATGCTGCCGATGCGGCTGTTCGGCAACCCGGTCTTCACGGTCTGCTCGATCCTCAGCTTCATCGTGGGCTTCGCGATGCTCGGTGCGATGACGTTCCTGCCGACCTATCTGCAGTACGTCGACGGGGACTCCGCCACCATCTCCGGCGTGCGGACCCTGCCCATGGTGATCGGGCTGCTCATCGCCTCCATCTTCAGCGGCAATGTCGTCAGCAAGACCGGGACGTATCGGATCTTTCCCATCGTCGGGGCGCTGGTGATGGCGCTCGGTCTGTATCTGCTCTCGCTGATGGGGAGCGCCACGAGTACGTGGCTGGAGTCGCTGTACATGTTCGTGCTCGGCACCGGTATCGGGCTGTGCATGCAGGTTCTGACGATCGCCGTGCAGAACACCGTCGCGTACACGGATCTGGGCACGGCGACGTCCGGCGTCACCTTCTTCCGTACGCTGGGCAGCTCGTTCGGCACGGCGGTGTTCGGCACGATCTACGCCAACACGCTGACGCCCAATCTGAAGGACGGGGTCGCCGCTGCCTCGCGGGCGAGCGGTGGTGATCCGGTCGCCATCGGCAAGGCCGCACAGAGTCCGGACGGGCTGCACGAGCTGCCGGCGGCCGCCGCCGCGCCCGTCGTCAGGGCTTACGCGGACAGCCTGCACACCGTCTTCCTGTGGACGGTCCCGGTCGCGCTCCTGGGGTTTCTGGTGGCGCTGTTCCTCAAGCAGGTCGAGCTGCGCGACAGCGCGCGCATGGGCGCGCCCGACATGGGCGAGGGCTTCGCGCAGCCGTCCAGTGGTGACCCCGGGCACGTACTGGAGCGGAGCGTCGCCGCCATCATCCGCGACGTCGGCATGACCACCGCGCGCGGGATCATCAGGGACTCCGACACGCGGCTCGACATCGCGGGGGCCTGGGCCGTCATGCAGGTCTCACTGTTCACGCGGATGGTCGGGCACGCGAGCCTGGGGCTGATCGCCGCGCGGCGCAGGATTCCGCCGGAGGTTCTGGTGCCGGTCTTCGACCGCATGGTCGAGGAGGGGTATCTGACGCGCACGGGTACGTACTTCTCGCACACGCCCGCCGGGGAGCGCGAAGCGGAAGTGATCTCCAAGGCGTGGGCGTCCTGGCTGGGCGAGGAGATCCAGAAGGACATCGGCCGGCCCGCGGACAAGGAGCTCGCGGCGGCGGTCGACGTGATCGCCAAACGGCTGCTCGCGGAGGACCTGGAGCAGGGGCTCTCCCCGGAGACGGCGGGTGCCACCGAGGTCGCCGGCCGCCGATGAGTTTTCCGGGCGGGGGCGGTCTGTACGGACATGAAGACTCACACGCTTGAAACCGCCGGTGCCGACCTCGTCTACGACGTCCGGGGGCCGCTGCCGACCGGCGACGGACGTCCGCCGCTGTTCATGATCGGGCAGCCCATGGACGCCACCGGGTTCCGTGCGCTCGCCTCGCGCTTCCCCGAGCGGACCGTGGTCACCTACGACCCGCGGGGGCTCGGCCGGAGCACCCGTAAGGACGGGCGGGTCGACCACACGCCGCAGACCCAGGCCGACGACGTGCACGCCGTCATCGAGGCGCTCGGGGCCGGTCCTGTCGAGATGTTCGCCAGCAGCGGCGGAGCGATCACCGCGCTCGCGGTCGTGGCGACGTATCCCGCGGACGTGACCACTCTGGTCGCGCACGAGCCGCCGCTCATCACCCTGACCCCGGACGGTCCGGCGGCCGTGCGGGCGCGGGCCGGGGTCCGGGACGCGTACGAGAAGCGGGGCTGGGGAGCCGGGATGGCCGCGTTCGTGGCCATGACCTCGTGGGAGGGCGAGTTCACCGACGCGTACTTCGCACAGCCCGAGCCCGATCCCGCCGCGTTCGGGATGCCCGCGGAGGACGACGGCTCGCGTGACGATCCGCTGCTGTCCGACCGGTCGTGGGCGGTCAGCGGCTACCGGCCGGACGCCGACGCGATCGCCGCCGCGCCGACCCGTGTCGTGATCGCCGTGGGCGAGGAGTCCGAGAACGTGCAGACCGGACGTACGTCCGTGGCGACCGCCGAACTGCTCGGGCAGCGGGTGAGCGTGTTCCCGAGCCATCACGGCGGGTTCTGCGACGGCGAGTTCGGGTATCCCGGGAAGCCGGACGAGTTCGCGCACCGGCTGCGGGAGGTCCTCGACGGCGCCTCATAGGTGCCGGCTCACGCGCTGTAGTGGGCGCGCAGTTCCCGCTTGAGGACCTTCATGCTCGGGCCGAGCGGGAGCTCGTCGGTGAACTCCACCAGGCGCGGGTACTTGTGGCGGCCGAGGTGCTCCTTGGACCACTCGATGATCGTCCTCGCGAGGTCGGGCGTGGCGTCTTCGGCCGCCACGACGACCGCGCAGATCTCCTCGCCGTGCACCGGGTCGGGCAGGCCGATCACGGCGGCCTGGCCGACGGACGGGTGGCGCATGAGGACCTCTTCGACCTCGCGCGGGTAGACGTTGTAGCCGCCGCGGATGATGACGTCCTTCTTGCGGTCGACGATGGAGAGGAACCCGTCGGCGTCCTTGGTGCCGAGGTCTCCGCTGCGGAACCAGCCGTCGACCAGGGCCTCCGCGGTGGCCTCGGGGCGTCCGAGGTAGCCCGAGAAGACGTTGTGGCCGCGGATGACGACCTCGCCGAGTTCGCCGACGGGCAGCAGTTCGACACGGTCGTCGACGTCGGCGCGGGCGATCTCGACGTCGACGCCCCAGAGGGGGTGGCCGATGGTGCCGGGCCTGGTGCCGAAGTCGGGCTGGTTGACGGAGGCGGTCGGCGAGGTCTCGGAGAGGCCGTACCCCTCGTACACGGGCGTGCCGAAGGCCTTCTCGAAGCGTTCGAGCACGGCGACGGGGAGGGAGGCGCCGCCGGATATGCAGATCCGCAGCTCGGGCAGTTCCGCCGCGGCCTCGGCGGCGGCCACCAGGCCCACGTACATGGTGGGGACGCCGTGGAAGGTGTTGACGTTCTCCTCGACCATCAGCTCGATGGCCCGTGCCGCGTCGAAGCGCGGCAGCAGGACGAGGGTGGCGCCCGCCCGCCACGTCGAGTTCATGGAGACGGTCTGACCGAAGGCGTGGAAGAGGGGGAGCGCGCCGAGGGCGGTGTCGTCGGGGCGTATGTCGTTGGCGTCGAACGCGTTGACGGTCGCGTTCATCACCAGGTTGAAGTGGCTGAGGACGGCGCCCTTGGGGACGCCCGTGGTGCCGCTGGTGTAGAAGACGACGGCGGGGTCGTCGGCGTCGCGCGTGGCGTAGGCGGTGAGGGGTTCGGTGGCGGCGGCCAGGGCCTCAAGCTCGCCGTCGCCGCCGAGTCGCACCATGCGTACGTCGGTCGCTTCGGCGGCTGCCGCGCCGGTCTTCGCCTGGGCGGGGTGGCAGAGGAGCAGGGTCGCGCCGCTGTCGCGCAGGACGTGCTCGACCTCTTCGGTGGAGAGCAGCAGGTGGACGGGGACGACGACTCCGCCCGCGGCGAGGATGGCGTAGTACGCCGTGGGGAACTCGGCGGTGTTGGGGGCCATGAGCGCCACACGGTCCCCGGGCCGCACACCCAGCTTCGCGAGGGCGGCGCCCTGGGCACGGGCCTTCTGCCACAGCTCCTTGAAGGTGAGGCGCAGGTCGCCCTCGACGAGCGCGGTGCGGTCCGGGTGGCGGCGGGCGGGCTCGGCGAGGATCGCGGCGAGGGAGAGCGTGGCCATGAGGGTGGAGGCTCCGTTTCCGAGGGGCTTGCGGCGGGCGAGTTGCGGCCCGGGGGCGGTTCTCGACGGCGACGTCGGTTCGGCCGTCGTCAGGCGGGCTCTCAGTCGCGCTCGACCAGGAGCGCGCTGCCCTGCCCGACACCGACGCACATGGTGGCGAGGCCGCGCGTGGCGCCCGTGCGGCGCATCCGGTGCAGCAGGGTGGTGAGGATGCGGGCGCCGGAGCAGCCGAGCGGGTGGCCCAGGGCGATCGCTCCGCCGGACGGGTTGACGAGCTCGGGGTCGATGCCGAGGGAGTCGACGCAGGCGAGTGCCTGGGCGGCGAACGCCTCGTTGAACTCGGCTTCCTGGAGGTCGTCGACGTTCCAGCCGACGCGGGCGAGCACCTTCCGCGTGGCGGGGACGGGACCGATGCCCATGACGTCCGGGTGGACGCCCGCCGACGCGCCTGCCGCGTACCGTCCGAGGGATTCGAGGCCGAGGTCGTTCAGGGCCTCCTCGCTGACGATCAGCAGTCCGGCCGCGCCGTCGTTCATCGGTGACGCGTTGCCCGCGGTGACGGTGCCGTCCTTGCGGAAGACGGGGCGCAGGCCGCTGAGCTTCTCGTACGAGGTGTCCTCGCGCACGCATTCGTCGGTGTCGACGACGGTGCCGTCCGGCCGCGTGACGGGGAGCAGTTCGTCGTCGAAGTGACCGTTCTTGCGGGCGGCGGCCGCGTACTGGTGGCTGCGGAGCGCGAAGGCGTCCTGACGTTCGCGCGAGACGCCGTACCGCTCCGCGACCTCCTCGGCGGTCTCGCCCATCGCGAGGACGCCGTGCAGGTCCTTCATCCTCGGGTTCGTGAGCCGCCAGCCGAGGCGGGTGTCGGCGGTCTCCATGCGGTGCGGCAGCGCCTCGTCGGGGCGGGGCAGTACGAACGGGGCGCGGCTCATGGACTCGGAGCCGCCCGCGAGGACGATGTCGGCCTCGCCCGCGGCGACGGTGCGCGCGGCGGTCGTGACGGCTTCGAGGCCCGAGGCGCAGAGCCGGTTGACGGTGGCGCCCGGCACGGTTTCGGGGAGTCCCGCGAGGAGGGCGGCCATCCTCGCGACGTTGCGGTTGTCCTCCCCCGCCTGGTTGGCGGCGCCCCAGTAGATGTCGTCGATCCGGGCGGGGTCGAGCTGGGGGATGTCGGCGAGGAGTCCCTTCACGACGGCCGCCGCGAGGTCGTCGGGGCGTACGGAGGAGAGGGCACCGCGGAGTTTCCCGATGGGGGTGCGGCGGGCGGCGGCGAAGTGGACGGTGCGCACGATACGGCTCCGGATCGTTCTGCGGGTCACGCTGCTTCGATGGTACGTAAATTAGCGCTGCTAGTTTTGGAGTCTATGCGGGGGGTGGGGTTCAGGGGAAGAGCCCCCCGCCGAGCCGGAGGGAGTGCGCGCGTCAGCCGAGCGCGATCCGGACCGCACCGCCCTCGGTGTCCACCCGTCCCGTCCACTCCCCCGCGACCCGGAAGGGCCGGTTCGGGACGGCCGGGCTGCGCGGACGCGTGCGGTGCAGGATCCTGCCGTCCTGCGTGATCACCAGCGTCGGGCGCGCGACGAACTCGGTCGCGCGGAGGGTGAACGCGCCGGTCGGGTCGTCCGGCGTGAGGCGGTTCGGGGCGATCCAGGCGAGCGGCGCCGTGACCCGCAGCCGCACCGAAGCCGAGGGCCAGTCGCCGTCGGAGAGGTAGCGCCGCACGGCCTCCGCCGCCCGTGTTCCCTCGCGCGCCACCGCGCGTGCCGGTTCGGCGGCGTGCAGCACGTTGCCCACCGCGAAGACACCGCGCCCGTCCGTGCGGAAGGCGCCGTCGACCGCCGGGCCGCGCGTGCCGGGGTCCAGCAACAGGCCGGCGCGCCGAGCCAGTTCGTGGTCGGGGACGAAGTCGCCGGTGAAGACGACGGTGTCGCAGGCGACGTGCGCCGTCCTGCCGTCCCGGTGCCGGAGCGCGACGCCCGAGAGTCGGCCGCGTCCGACGAGTTCCACCACGGTGGCGTCGGTGAGCAGGGGCACGCCGTGCCGCAGCCGTGCGTCGAGGGCGCGGGCGGGCCGTGCCTGGTGGCGCGGGTGCTCGGTGACGAGCGCGGCGACGGAGACCCCGGCCCGGCGCAGGGTGTCCAGGGCGGTGAAGCTGACCGGTTCCGCGCCGACGACGACGGCACGCGTCCCGATCCGTTGCCGGTGGAGGTCGGCGGCCTGCTGCAGCTCGCCCGTGGTGTACACCCCGGCGGGCCGGGTGCCGGGGACGAGGCGGGCGGCGCGGGGCCGTTCGCGGGCCCCGGTGGCGAGGACGACCGCGCGGGCGGTGATGCGCTCCAGACCCCGGGGGCTCGTGGTGTCGACGGTGAGCGGTGCCGCCCACGCCGTCACGCTGACGCCGGTCCGCAGGACGGCGCCGGTGCCCACGGCCGCCGCCACGCAGCGCTCCGCGTACTGCGGCCCGGTCATCCCGAGGCGTCCGAAGCCGCCGTGCAGACAGTGCCGCGGGATACCGCCGGCCTGCCGCTCCCGGTCCACCACCTCGACCTCGCCGACACCCGCCGCGGCGAGCCCGGCCGCCGTGGCGAGACCCGCGGGTCCCGCGCCGACGACCAGGACGTCGACGATGCGCTCGCGCCTCATCCGGTACCCATTTCCGCACCCCGTTCGTAGAGTTCCCGCACCTCGGCACCGCAGTAGAAGCCCTGGCAGCGTCCGCCCCGCGCCCGTGTGCGGCGCCGCAGGCCGTCCGGCGATCCCGGCGGGACCGTGGCCGTGAGCGCGTCGCGGATCTCGCCGCGCGTCACGCGCTCGCAGTGGCAGACGATCTCGCCGTACGCCGGGTCCGCCGCGACGAGGTCGGCGCGCTGGTAGGGGCGTGGGAAGGCCTCGCCGAGGTTGGGCATGCGGACCGGTTCCAGGTCGCGGGGTCCGGAGAGCTCCAGGCCCGTGGCCGCGAGGAGCTCCGTGACGTGGGCGGCGATGGCCAGGGAAGCGGTGAGGCCGGTGGAGCGGATGCCGCCGACGGTGACGTAACGCTGTTCCTTGTGCGCGCCGATGCGGTAGTCGTCCTGGCCGGTGGCGGCGCGCAGTCCCGCGTAGACCGCGGTGACCTCCTCGTCGAGCAGTTCCGGGAGGATCCGGTGGCCCCTCTCGCGCAGGGCCGCGATGCCTTCGGCCGTCGTCCCGGTGGCCGACTTGTCGTCCAGCTCCTCGGCGGTGGGCCCGAGAAGAACGTTTCCGTACACGGTCGGCGCCACGAGGACGCCCTTGCCGAGTGCCGTGGGGACGGGCAGCAGGATGTGCTGTACGAGGTCGCGGGCGAACTTGTCGTAGACGATGAGCTGGCCCCGGCGCGGGGTGACGGTGAAGGCGTCGTGGCCGAGCATCCGGTCGACGGTGTCGGCGTGCAGACCCGCGGCGTTGACGAGGTACCGGGTGCGCAGGGCGCCGCGACTGGTCGTCAGGAGGTGGGCTTCGCCTGCCGAACCGACCCCCACCACACGGCAGTTCAGCAACAGGTCCACACCCGCGCGTACGGCCTGGGTGGCGTACGCGAGGGTGGTGCTCCAGGGGCAGATGATGCTCTCGCCGGGGACGTCGAGCGCGCCGAGGGCGCCGGGGCCGAGGTGCGGCTCACGCGCCCGGACCTCGGCGGCCCCGAGAAGGCGTGCCGCGTCTTGGCCGTTGCGTTCCGCTTTCGACAACAGGTCGGGCAGAGCGGCCAGTTGGTCGTCGTCCCAGGCGACAAGCAGTGCGCCGACCGGCTCGACGGGGATCCCGGACTCGGCGGCGTACGCGGCGAGCATCGCCTGACCCTCGCGGACCAGGCGGGACTCCAGGGAGCCGGGCACCGCGTCGAAGCCGGTGTGCAGGATCGCCGTGTTCGCCTTCGACGTACCCTCGCCGACGTCGTCGGCCGCCTCGGCGAGGGCGATGCGCAGCCCGGGGTGGCGGGCCAGCTCGCGGGCGATGGCCGCGCCGACGACTCCGGCGCCGATGACGGTCACGTCGTACGTCACGTCCGGCGGCGCGCCACGCCTGGTCACGGCCATCAGGACGTACGTTCCATGAGCGCCGACACCGCCGAGCGGAACCCGGCGAGACGTTCGGCGGCGAGGTCCGCGCCGATGCGCGGTTCGTAGACGGCGGCGGGCCGCCACTCCGGTACGGCGTCGGCGACCGTGAGGGTGGGATCGATGCCGATACGGGCGACGGCGGCGGCGCCAAGTGCGGTGCTTTCGGTCAATTCCGCTACTTCTATGGGAAGTTGCAGCAGATCCGCCTGGGCCTGCATGAGGAGGGCCGACCGGGTCAGGCCGCCGTCGACGCGGAGGCTCGTCAACGGCTCCCCCATGTCCGCGGCCACGGCGTCGGCGAGCGCGACGACCTGCGCGGCGATGCCCTCGCACAGGGCGCGCACCAGGTGGCCGGCGGTGGTGTCGAGGCCGAGACCGCTCACCGATCCGCGCAGGTCACCGCGCCACCAGGGCGCCGCGAGGCCTGCTAGCGCCGGTACGAAGGTGACGCCGCCGGCGTCGGGGACGGCCGAGCCGATGGGGTCGATGTCCTCGGCGCCCGCGATCACGCCGAGGTCGGCGAGCCAGCGGACGGCGGACGCGGCGGTGTACACCTGCCCGTCGAGGCAGTAACTGCTCCGTCCCGCGAGGCGCCAGGCGACGCAGCTGACGAGGCCCGAGTCGCCGCGGCGCGGGTGCGCGCCGGTCTGGGCGAGCAGGAACGCCCCTGTTCCGTAGGTGCACTTGGCGCTGCCGGGTGCGGTCACGTCCTGGCCGAGGAGGGCGGCCTGCTGGTCGACGAGGAGGCCGGTGAGGGGGATCTCGGGGCCGAAGGCGGTGGTCGTGCCGAACTCGCCCGCGCTGTCGACGACGCGGGGCAGGTGCTCGTCGCCGAGTCCGTAGAGCTCGAGGGCCCGCGGGGACCATTCGACGGTGTCGAGATCGAGGAGCTGGGTGCGGCCGGCCGTCGCGGCGTCGGTGACGTAGGCGCCGGTGAGGCGGTGGACGAGCCAGGCGTCGCTGGTCGTGACGGCGCCCCGCCGGGTGCGATGGCGACGTAGCCACGCCATTTTGGGCGCGGCGAAGTAGGGGTCGAGGGGCAGCCCGGTGAGCTGCCGCAACTCGTCCTGGTGTGCGCCGAGTTCAGCACAGACGGACTCGGCTCTGCGGTCCTGCCACACGAGGGCGTCGGTGAGAGGCTCGCCCGTCTCCGGGTCCCAGGCGAGAACGGTCTCGCCCTGATTGGCGAGGCCGATGGCGGCGACCGGCTCCCCCGCGTCCGCGAGCGCCGCGCGCCCCGCTTCGACGACGGACGACAACAGCTCGGCGGGGTCGACCTCGACGAGCCCGCCGGGGAGGAACCGGGGCCGCACCGGCGCGGCACCCGTTCCGATCACACCACGCTCCGGGCAGACCACGAGGGCCTTGGTCCCGGATGTGCCCTGGTCCACGGCGAGCACGGGCCTTCGCGCCGGATCCCGCTCATGAGTGATCACCGCGGCAGCGTGCTACAGCGGCCGGGAGGGCGTCAAGGGACGGAAATGACAAGGAGGCGTCAGACCGGACAAGGCTACGCGTCGCCGTCACCGGTACGCAGGGAACGCACCATGCTCTTCAGGCTCCGGAACGCGGCCTCCTGTTCGGCACCGGACATACCCGACAGCATTCTCAGCTCGACGGACCGGACCGCCGCGGTCGCCTTCTCCAGGCTCTGCCGGCCGCTCGGCGTGAGGCGCGCGGGGAGGGCCTTGCCGACGGGGGCCTCCGCGGGCCTGGTCACATGGCCGTCTCGCTCCAGTGCCTGGAGCAGCACGTTCATCGTCTGCCGGGTCACGAAGGCGCCGCGCGCGAGCTCGGAGTTCGACAGGCCCGGCCGCTGGGCCAGCAGTTCGAGGCAGGAGTAGTGCGTGACGCTCATCCCGAGCGGCCTCAGCACCTCCTCCATGGCGGCGCGCAGCGCGCTCGACGCCTCCTTCAGCAGGTAGCCCAGCGACTGGTCCAGGTCGATACCGGCGCCCTTTTGACTCATGTCAGTATTCTGACATACCTTCGACGTGTCAGTAATCTGACACAAGGCAGCACTTCGGCACGAAGGCAAGGAGCACCACCATGCCCGTCACCGGTCCCGACTTCATCTCGCTCCAGGCGCGCGACCTCGCCGCTTCCCAGGCGTTCTACGAGCAGTACCTCGGCCTCGTCCGCTCGCAGACCGGACCTCCGCACGCCGTCGTCTTCGAGACGAAGCCCATCGCGTTCGCACTCCGCGAGGTCGTCCCCGGCACCGATCTCTCCTCCGTCCCACAGCCCGGCATCGGCGCGGCGATCTGGCTCCACGCCACCGACGTCCAGGCCATCCACGACGCCCTCGCCGCCGACGGTCACACCATCGTGTCCGCGCCGATCGACGGACCCTTCGGCCGGACGTTCACCTTCGCCGACCCCGACGGTTACCGGATCACTCTCCACGACCGCGTCTGACCGGGTACCACGCGACGACCAGCGCGCCGACCGCCACCACCAGCACGGCCAGCACCCGCATCGCGGTGTCCAGTGCGACGGTGAAGTCGGCGACGACCGCGTCTCGAAGCCCCGCGGAGGCCAACTCCTGTGCGGAAAGCGCCTGTTCCGCCGCCGGGACAGTGGTGGGCGCGTCGGGACCTCGCAACGGGGCCGGGAGGCCCGCGATGAACGTCTGCGTCACCACGCTGCCGCTGACCGCCACGCCCAGCGCGCTGCCCAACTCCCTCGCCAGGCTCTGCAGGCCCGAGCCGACTCCTGCCCGGTGCGCGGGCAGCGCGGACATCATGCCGTGCGACAACAGCGGCGTCGCCAGGCCGCATCCGACGGCGGTGAGGGTCGCCCCGAGCGCATACAAGGGGTACGGGGTGCTCGGGCCGACCAACGAGACCGTACCGAGACCGGCCGCCAGCACCGCGAGCCCCGACCCGAGCGTCGACCGCGGGCCGGCGCGCCTCTCCAGGGCCACCGCGCAGCGCGGCGCGAGCAGCAGCGCCGCCGCCATCGGCAGCAACCGCACCCCCGCCCCCAGCGGCGAGTAGCCCATGGCGTACTGCAAGTACTGCCCGTTGACGTAGAACAGGCCGAACATCCCCAGGAACACCAGCGCCATGCCGACCGCGCCCGCCCGCACCACGGGCACGGCGAACAGCCTGGGGTCCAGCATGGGGTGCTCGCGCCGCAGCTCACGGACCGCCCAGAGCGTCAGCAGCACCACCGCCGCCGCGAACCCGGCCAGCACCCGTGCGCTGCCCCAACCCGCCCCGGGACCGGACACGATGCCCGACAGGAGGGCGAGGAACCCGGCCGTCAGCAGGCCCGCCGACACCACCGACACCGGACGGTCGTGCCGTGGGGGCGCCGGGGAGAACACCAGCACCAGGACGAGTGCCACGACGGACAGCGGCACCACGCTCCAGAACAGCGCGCGCCACGAACCGAGTTGGAGCGCCGCGCCACCGCCGACGTTGCCCAGCACGGCCGCCAGACCCGTCATCGACGCCCACAGCGCGACCAGCCGCGGCCGACGGTGGGACGGTGCTCCGCCCACCATCAGGGCGAGCGTCGTCGGCAGCACCGCGGCGGCACCGACACCGCTCACCACCCGCCCCGCGATCACCACGCCGACTCCCGGCGCCACCGCGCACAGCGCGCAGCCGGCGGTGAACAGGCCCATACCGGCCGCCAACACCCGTTTGCGGCCGAGCCGGTCGGCGAGCGCGCCGCCCGGGATGAGCAGACAGGCGAAGACCACGACGTAGCCGTCGACCACCCACAGCACCGACTCCGCCGACGGGCGCAGGGCGCTCCGCGACAGCGCGGGGACGGCGAGGTTCACGGCGGAGACCATGCCGACGACCAGGGTGACGCACAGGCAGAGCACGGCGACGGTCAGCGGGCCGGGGCCGGGTCCGTCGGGCTCGGGCGCCGGGGATTCGAGGGCCCGGACGCCGCAAGGAGGCTCGCGAGGGAGCGCCTTCCCGTACGTGGGCGTGATCCTGCGGCCGGGGTTCATCGCGCGCCGCCTCCCGCCCGGACCAGTTCGGCCCGGAAAGCCAGCCGGTCGCCGCGGATGCGCAGGAACTCCAGGTCCACCGGCCGCCCGTCCGGCAGCCTCGTCAGGCGTTCGACGGTGAACAGTGCCGAACCGGCCGGGATGTCGAGCAGCGCGCACGTGTGCGGGTCGCCGCCCACCGCGTGCATGGTGACGCTCGCCGAGCCGAGCCGGGCGCCGATGGACTGCTCGATGAGCCCGAACAGGTCCCGCCCCGCCAGGTCGGCGGTGAGCAGCGGCTCCCCGATGTCCGCGGCCAGGTAGGTCAGGTCGAGGGAGAGCGGCACGCCGTCCAGGAGCCGCAGCCGCTCGATGTGGACCACCCGGCCGCCGACGGGGACGTCCAGCTTGCGTGCCACGTCGCCGGGCGGCCGCACCAGGCCCGCGACCCGCACCTGGTTGACCACCTCGCCGTGCGTGCCCAGCGTCTCCGCGAGGCCGGTCAGCCGTTCCAGGGTGTGCTCGAAGGGCCGCCGTACGATCACCGTGCCGACGCCCTGGCGCCGCTCGACCACGCCTTCGCCGCGCAGGACGCCCAACGCCTCGCGCACGGTGTTGCGCGAGACCGCGAAGTCGGCGATCAGCGTCCGCTCGTCCGGCAGCATGCCCGACGTGAAGGACCCGGAGGCGATCTGACGGCGCAACACCTCGGCGACCTGCCGGGCACGGTCCGCCCGGGTCCGCTGCCGGTTCCGCGGTGTCTGTGGCGCCTGCCCGGTGGACGGGGGGTTCATGGGACCTGACATCTGTCGAAACTAGGGCGCCAACGTTTCCGTGGAGTTACGCCACCTGGCCTGACCTGCGACAACGGTCGTGGCCTGCGGTGAGGCGGGGTGCGCGGACCAGTTCCGCCACCTCCCCCGCCGACCCGAACCCCTTCCTCCCCTTTCCATTTGCCGAAACCCTTGTTCCGCCTGATGGACTCCCCTAAGGTCGGCCGCCCCGGCCCGGCCGCCCCGTGCGGCCGGGCTTTCCCTGTGCAACGCCAAAGGAGCGTGCGGTGGAGAACGAGTACGCGGACGAGGGCCCCGACTTCGGCGTCGGTGGCGGTGTCGGTGGCGGTGGTGGCGCCGACGGGTCACGCGGCGTGGGACGTCGCCGTTTCGTCGTCGGTGCCGGGCTCGCCGGCACCGGTGGCTTCCTCGGTGCGGGCGGCGCGACGCCTGCGGCCGCAGCCGAGCACGATGGTCGCGATGGCCGCGACGGCCGCGGCTCCTTCGGTCCGGAGGACTTCCGCGCCCGTCGACTGCTGCTCGTACCCGACGTCGTCCTGCTCCCCGAAGGCCCCGTCAAGGACCGTGCGGTGCTCGTCCAGGGCGGTACGTTCCGGGCCGTCGGGCCGGTCCGCGAGCTCGCCGACGCGCACCGGAGCGCCAAGAAGGTGCGCCTCAAGGGCCACTTGCTCATGCCCGGCTTCGTGGACGCACACCACCACCTGACGCAGAGCTTCGGCAAGGCGCAGGCGTTCGGGCAGCCGTCGGAGATCTTCAAGACCGTCTGGGAGCCCCTGGAACACGCCCTGGACGAGAAGACGGCGCACCTCTCGGCGAAGCTCGCCGCCCTGGAGGCGCTGCGCGGCGGGTTCACCACCGCCGCCGACGCCGGCACCCGCGCGCCCGTCGACGTGGGCGTCATCGCCGAGGCCGCCGAGGAGGCCGGGCTGCGCTGTGTGCTGTCCAAGGTCGTCTCCGACGGCAAGGGCGGCAAGGAGCATTTGGAGCGGTTCCAGGACTCCCGGCTGATCCATCCCTCACTGGCGATACCCGTGCCGGAGGACGCCACCGCCGAGGTGCTGAAGAGGACCGCCGAGCTGTGCGCGGACGCCGACGCGGTCTTCCAGGTCCACGTCAACGAACACCTGGCCTCCGTCGAACGCTCCCTCAAGAGCGTGGGCCGACGCCCGTTGTCGTACCTGCACCACATCGGCGCCCTCAACGCGCACACCCTCGGCTCCCACGCCACCCTGCTCACCCCCGACGAGATGCGCATGCTCGCCGACACCGGCGCCGCGGTCAGTTACAACCCGGTGGCCAGCGCGTGGAAGGGCAACGCCGTCGCGCACGCCCTCATGTGGCACACCATGGGCATCCGCTTCGGCACCGGCACCGACGGCACCCGCGGCAACGGGTTCCGCCTGGTCGACGCGGCGGAGAGCGCCCAGCGGCTGTCGTACGGCCTGATGGCCGGGGACTCCGCCTGCGGCGCGGGCCGGGTGTGGCTCACGCACGCCACCTCGCTGAGCGCCGACGCCGTCGGGCTCGGCGGGGTGACGGGCGAGATCGCCGTCGGCAAGGCGGCCGACTTCCTCCTCGTCGACCTCGACGTACCCGAGCTCACGCCGTCGTACGACCTGTCGTGGGAGTTGGTCCGACTGGCCGGCCGCGACCAGATCAGCGCGGTCTTCGTGGACGGCAGGCTGCGCCTGTGGCACGGCTGGCCCACCGACTGGGACGGGCGTGCACTGGTCCGCGAGGCCGCCGAGACGGGGCCCGAGGTCGTGCGGCGGGCCCGGATCCAGCGCGTGGACCCGGACCCGGACCGCACGGCCCGCCGCCCGGGGCGCCGCCCCTAGGGGATCACCGTTCCCGAGCCGTTGTGCCCGCTCGGGTTCAGGCCGAACAGCGCCTTGGCCGCAGGTGCCCCGATGTCCGTCGGGTTCTGCGCGGACGACCGGGACGCCGTCAGACCGGCGGCGGCGCCGCGCAGCAGCCACACCGCGCCACCGTTCCTGACGGCACCCAAGTCCTCGCCCGGCGCGCCCGCGACCAGGTCCGCCCTGCCGTCACGGGTCACATCGAGCAGCCGTACCGAGCCGCCGAACACGTCACCGGGCTCCGCCGCACCCGGGACGTCCGCCGTGTCCTGGTGGAATGCCCGCGCCCCCTTGCCGGTGAGCCCGTCCTTGTCGCCCTTGAGCAGCACCACGGCGCCGGCCTTCGCCTTCGAGCCGATCGCCTCGCCGGGGACGCCGACGGCGAGGTCGGGGTATCCGTCGCCGTCGAAGTCCTCCCGTACGAGGCGGCGCCCCGATCGGAGACGGCCTTCGCGGACGCGGTCCTCGCGGACGCGGTGCCCGCCAGAACCGGTACGCCGAGCGAACCGGTCAGGGTCGCGACCACGGCGGTCGACATGGCGGGTCGGCGGATGCCCACGGTTTCCTCCTCGGGCGCGCACGAGGTCGGAAATGGCCGAGAAATCCCTGCGCACGGACGTGACTCGCCTCGGAGACACGCGGAAACGACCGATGGTTGTGCGCGACACAGCACGTGAACGGAGTGCTACCGCATCCGGCGGATGCGGATCGGGCCGCGGGCCTCCGCCGGGTCGACCGGCTCGCCGCCCTGCGTGATCTCCGCCTCGCCGGCCTCGACCAGGTTCCGGGCGGCGCGGCGGGCGGGCTCCATCAGCGCGCGCCAGCCGTCGTCATCCCCTTCGTAGACCGCCCGCGCGGCGTCCGAGGGACAGATCGTGGCGTCCGGCGCACGGCGGTCCAGCAACTCCAGGATGGTCTCTTCCAGGCGCCGCTCGGTGTGCTCCGCACGCTGCCGCTCGCTCTGCGTCATCACGTCAGTCTCGCACCGAGCGGGAGGCGCCGCAGAAGCTTGCACGGCGGTCACGGGCTCACAGGGGCACAGGGTCACAGGGTCACAGGGTCACAGGGTCACAGGGTCACAGGGTCACAGAGGACGGTCGTTGAGGATCTTCTGGAAGAGCCGGTGGTCGCGCCAGGCACCGTGCAGGTAGAGGAGGGACGGAGCGAGCCCGTACTCCTCGAAACCGCACTTCCTCAGCACGCGCTGCGACGCGGTGTTGTGCAGCATGGTGCCCGCCTCGACGCGGTGCAGGCCCAGTTGGGTGTCCGCCGCCGCGCAGACGTGCCGCGTGGCGGCGGAGGCGAGGCCGCGGCCCACGTGTTCGGCGTCGATCCAGTAGCCGAGGTTCCCGCTGCGGGCCGGGCCGAGCACGATGTTCGAGAGGGCCGCGTGGCCGACGATCTCGGCGCCGCTCGCCAGGACCCAGTGTGCGGACCGGCCCGCCCGGCCGTCCGCCAGCTGCACGCGGACCCGCTCGGCCTGCCCCTCCGGGGTGTAGAAGGCGGCGGGACGGTCCGGGTCCCAGGGGCCGAGGTGGTCACGGTTGCGCCGGTAGGCGCGGGCCAGCGCGTCCGCGTCGTCGAGGGTGACGGGCCGGATGAGTATGCCGTGCGCGAGATCGACCGCTCCACTGATCATGCGCCCATCGTACGAGCGGTCGACCGGGGCGCGTCAGCGCCCGCCGGCGACCCGGAGCACGGTGCCGGTGGCGTACGAGGCCTCGTCCGAGAGCAGCCAGGCGACGGCCGCCGCGATCTCGGACGGCTGGCCGGAACGTCCGAGCGGGATGCCCGCGGCGAGCTTCGCCGGGCGCTCCGGGTCGGCGTGGAACTCGGTCCAGATGACGCCGGGGGCGACGGCGTTGACGCGGATGCCGTCCCCGGCGACCTCCTTGGACAGGCCGACCGTCATGGTGTCGACGGCGCCCTTCGCGGCTGCGTAGTGGACGTACTCGCCGGGAGCGCCGAGCGTCGCGGCGGCGGACGAGACGTTCACGATGGCGCCGCCGCCGTTGGCCTTCATGTCCCGTACCGCCCGCCGGGCGCAGAGCAGATAACCGAGTACGTTCACTTCGAGCGCCCGGCGCATGCCCTCGGCGTCCGCGTCGGCGAGGGTCCCGACAGGCCCGCTCACCCCGGCGTTGTTGACCAGCCCGGTGACCGGGCCGAGCCCGGCGGCGGCGTCGAAGAGACGGTCGACGTCGGTTTCGTCGGCGGTGTCGACCTCGACGGTGACACAGCGGCGGCCCGCCGCGCGGACCGCCGCGGCGGCCTCCTCGGCGGCGCCCGCGTTCGACCGGTAGCCGATCACGACGTCGTGGCCGTCCTCGGCGAGACGGGCGCTGACAGCGGCGCCGATACCGCGGCTTCCGCCGGTGACGACGGTGACGGGGTGGTGCTGCACGGGGACCTCCGGCTCTGGGTGGCTGACTGTCGCGCCGTCCGGGCGCGGGGATCGCCCGCGCCCGGATCCGCCGTCATCCTACGAACCGGTGATCTTGGTCAGCCGCGAGCGGCTTCGTGGCCCGCCCCGGCGGCCACGCCGACCAGCGTGGTGCCCGCCGTGTCGCACCGCAGCCTCAGCACGTTCCGGTGGGGCTGCCACTGGGCGAGGCCCTTGTGGTCGCGCAGCACGCGGCGCAGGTGCTGCGGGTCGCGCGTCCACAGGACCGCGGGAACGCCACGGGTCGGGCCGAGCACGTGGAGAGCGATGCGGCCGTCGTCGGCGACGTCGTACGAGGACAGGAGCACGTCGATTGAGGTGTCACGGTTGTCGTGCGCGGGGGAATGCGTCATGGGGCGCCTCCGGAGTCGTGGACCCCGGGTTTCGCCGACCCGGTGATCCGCCGTTCCCCGTGCACGTCGCACGGGGCGGGTCGTCACCCGGGGCACCCGCGACGGAGCGGGGTGCCGTCCAGCGAGCCGGGGCTTGACACTGGAACTCGTGACCCGCCCCGACCGTAACACCTCGCCTAGCCGGCCGTCGCGGGAGTAATCGCGTCCTCCGGAGCGGCCTTCTCGGCGGGCAGGCTGTCCATGAAGGAGCTGACCGAGAAGACCGCGTTGCCGGGGCCCGCGGGGCCGTAGCCGGGCGGCGAGGTGAGGCCGTTCGCCTCCATCGTCGCGCGGTAGGCCTCCAGGAGCCGCACGTGGTACTCCAGCGGCGCGCCCTGCGGGTTCGCCTTGCCGAGCGGCGTCGTGGGCTCCGGGCACCAGGTGGTGAAGCGGGGCGTGATGCCGCGCGACATGAAGTACTGCAGACCCTCCACCGTGGAGTCGATGGCCTCGTCGACCGTCTTGAAGCCGAACGGCTCGGCCATCTCGACGCCCGCGACGAAGTTCGGGATCACGTTGCGCGGCCCGAACACCTCGGCGGAGTCCAGGATGCGGCGGTGCCACTCGTCACGGCCGACGTAGCGCTCCTTGCCGGGGCAGTACCGCTCGAACAGGTACGGGTCCCACACCTCGTAGTTCGGGTGGTAGATCCGCACTCCGTAGTCGTGGAAGCGCTGCACGTCCTCCTTGGGCAGGGCCTGGGCGACGACCTTGCCGATCCAGCGGCCCGGGAAGCGCTCCTCGATGGCCTTCGCGTACTGCCCGTAGAAGTCGGCCTCGTCCTTGCCCTGGAGCCGCGTGGTGATGGCGCCGCCGGTGAGCGTGTACGCGGTGGACGACTTGTTCGTGTCGTACTTGTCGATGATGGCGAGGGCTTCGAGAACCTCGTCCATCGGCTTCACGCCCGTGTAGGGGCGGCCCGCCGCCTTCTGCTGGCGCCAGTTGTGGTTGATGTCGCAGTACTGGCACTCCTCCTTGGCGCCGAAGTACTGGCAGACCCGGAAGACGGTCAGGTAGATGAGGTAGCCCCACTGGATGGTGGGCGCCACCTCCATCACCGACTTGCCGTTCTCCAGCGTGTGCCGGTAGTAGTCCGGCATCGGGGGCAGGCCGACGTCGGAGATCCGCGCCCCGTCCAGGTAGAGGCCGAGCACGCCGTTGTCGTCGGCGGCGACGCGGTAGGGCGAGGACGGGTTGACACGCACCGAGACGACGGTGCGGCGCAGCTCGTACGGGCCGCCGGTGAGGACGATCTCCTCCGGCGGGCGGCGCAGGGCGGCGGCGCCGAGCTCGGGGAGCGTGCCGTGGTCGAAGGAGAAGATGAAGTACGACTTCGGCTTGACCTCGCCGTTCTCGTTGTCGCTGAGCGCCGACTCGTCGAAGGCGATGCCGCCGCGCAGCAGATCCTCCTTGATCACGGCTTCCCGCGGCACGTGCGGGAACCGCTCCATGAGTGACTCGATGAGCTGGGTACGGCTCTCGCTGCGGCTTGGCATGGGCCGGGCACCTCGGATCCTGTTCGGTCGATCTGTCCAGTCCACGCTAATACCCGCCGGATCCGTTCCGGATCCGACTCCGGTCTCAGTGCGTCTCCACCGCAGGTCTATCCTGCGCGGCCCTGCCACGGCGGTCCTGTCCGGGACGCGGCACGGACACGGCGCTGACCGGCCCGGACAGGCCGGCGACTGTCCGGGACAGCCGGCTTCCGTTGCTTGACCTGTCGATGGTCAACAGTCTGTGGGGGTGCCTGGCCGGCCCGGCGGTCGCCACGGCGCGGGCCCGTCGCGTCGAGGAACAGCTCTCCACGCAATGGGCCGGACCTGAACCGGAACCCAGCCATGAAGGAGCTCACGTGCGTGCACGACCTACTCTCGTGACCGCTGCGCTCAGCAGCATGATCGCTCTCGGCGCGACGGTCGCACCCACCCATGCGGCAGCACCGGCCCCCTCCGCGAGCGTGGCGGACCAGGCACCGGACTTCACGCCGTCGAACGTGCCCACCGGCGCCCAAGCCTGCAACGCCAAGCCCACGTCGAACGGTTTGGGGGGTGCGGACGTCACACGGTCCGTCGCTCTCAGGTCCGGCCCGAGCAGCGCATGCGGCGACGTCTCCTCCAGGCTCTATGTGGGCCAACGACTCGGCGGCTGGTGCCGGTACAAGAACCCGTCCTCGGGATACTGGTGGTACTACGTCAGCAAGGGTGGCGAGGCGCCCTACGGCTGGATCTACGAGGGGAACATCTCCGGCGAGGAAACGATCCGAACGGCCTGCAATGACTACTGACACGCGCTGACAGGCGGTGCCCGCAGCCGGGAGACGGCCGCGGGCGCCGCTGCCGTTCGTCAGTCCTGTCGCGGTGCGACCGGAACCCCGCTGCGGGCCGACGCGTAGCCGGCCTCCACCACGCGCAGGGTGCGCAGACCGCCCTCGCCGTCCGCGACGGTCATCGCGCCCTCCTGGGCCCCGTACAGGAACGCCCGCAGCATCAGCTCGTCCAGGTCGGGGCCGAAGGGCACCTCGGTGCCGGTGCCCTCGCGCTCGCTGAAGCCGTGCACCTTCTGGTCGAAGGCGTCCATCTCCAGGGTGGCCCGCTCGCCCACGACGGTGAGTTCCAGGCCGCCCCAGGAGTGGTGGGAGCGGGGGTGCGACCAGCTGCAGTCGATGGTGGCGACGGCGCCGTTGGAGTACGTCACGCTGACCAGGCCGCTGGTCTCGGCGGCGACCTCGTCGGCGTACAGGAGGTTGTTGGTCTGCGCGTACACCTCGACGGGCGTCGCCTCTGCGAAGAGGTCGTCGAGCAGGTCGGCGATGTGCACGGTGTGGTCCATGAGGGCGCCGCCGCCGGAGAGGGCGGGCTCGGCGAACCAGCGGCGGGCGCGGGTCGGCATGGCGCCGTTGTTCGCGCCGGACACGGCGAGGACCCGGCCCGCCTCACCCGCCGCGACGGCCGCTTTCACGGCCGCGTAGGCCGGGCTGAACCGCACCGGGTGGGCGACGGCGAGCCGCACGCCCGCGGCCCGGCAGGCGGCGACCATCGCCTCGCCGTCCTCGACCGTGGCGGCCAGGGGCTTCTCGCACAGAACGGGCACACCGTGCGCCGCGGCGCGTTCGACGAGGGGCCGGTGCCGGGCGTTCTCGGAGCAGACGATCACCGCGTCGGGGCCCCAGGCGAAGGCTTCCTCGTACGTGTCCGCGTACGCGACCCGTGCCGCGTCCGCGACCGCGCGGCCCCGCACCTCGCCGGGTGCCGCGAGGTCCGTTTCGGGGTCGCTGCCGAGGACGTCGACGCCGGGCATGCGGGAGAGCAGGCGCAGGTAGGTCGCCGCGTGGACGTGGGCGAACGACAGGACGGCGACCTTCATCGCGTGACCTCCTCGGTGTCGGTGATCGTGGGTGCGGCACTGCTCCCGGTGAGCTCGACGACGCGGCCCGTGCGGCTGGACTCGACGGCGGCCTCCGCGATCCGCACGGCCTCTATGCCGTCGCGAGTGCTCACCCTCGGTTCCGGCCCGCCCTCCTGCCATGACGTGGCGAACTCGCGGAGTTCGGTGAGGAAGGGGCTCTCCGTCATGGGGCTGGTGGGGATGCCTTCGTTGGCGGCGCGGACACCTTGGGCGGTGATCTTGAAGCCGGGTACGGCGGTGGAGTCGTGGTGCAGGAGGCCGTCGGCTCCCGCGACGCGGAACGTCGTGCGGAACTGCTGGTCGGGCAGGCCCCACAGGCCGTTGATGTGGCTGACGGCGCCCGACGCGTGGGTGAGGACGGCCGACGCGGTGACGACTTCCGGCGGGGCGCCGGTGGCGTGTTCGACGCCGCGGGTCCGCGCGTGCACGCGGACCACGTCGCCCGCGAGCCACCGGGCGATGTCGATGTCGTGCACCATCAGGTCCATGATGACGCCGCCGGACTGGGCGGGGTCGCCGAACCAGGGCGCCCACTGGGGCCTCGCGCCGCCGCGCGTGAAGCGCAGCACGGCGAGGTCACCGAGGTCGCCGCGGGTGACGGCCTTGTGCAGGGCGGCGTACGCGGGGAAGTAGCGCACCACGTGGGCGGGGTGGAGGCGGACGCCTGCCGCGTCGGCTGCTGCGCCGATCTCCTCGGCGTCGTGGGCGGTGAGCGCGAGGGGCTTCTCGCAGACGACGTGGCGGCCCGCGGCGACGGCGGCGAGGGCAAGGGCCTTGTGGGTGGGGGTGGGCGTGCAGACGTCGACGGCACTCGCCTCGTCGAGGAGCGTGTCGAGGTGGTCGACGGCCCGGACGTCGTGGCCGCGCCCGGCGTACTCGGACGCGAGTTTCTCCGCGGAGCCGTCGACGGTGTACACGCTCACCCGGGCGCCCAGGGCCAGCCAGCCGGGCAGATGGGCACGGGCGATGCCGCCGGCACCGAGCATGCCGATGTGAAGCGATCGCATGGAGCCTCGCATGGGAGGTGCTGCCTTTCCGTCGGGGGGTGTGAGCTCCTGTGGTCAGCTCTTGGAGCCCGAGAGGGCGACGCTCTGGACGAAGTGCCGTTGAAGGAAGAGGTAGACGACCAGCATCGGCAGGCTCGCGATCAGCGAACCGGCCATCATCACCGGGTAGTTCGTCTCGTACTGCCCCTCCAGGGAGGTGAGGCCCGCGCTGATCGGCATCTTCTCCGGGTCGGTGTTGACGATCAGCGGCCACAGCAGGTCGTTCCAGGACCACATGGCGGTGATGACGGCGAGCGCGGCCAGCGCGGGCCGGATCAGCGGCAGCATGATCGACCAGAAGATGCGGAAGGACCCCGCGCCGTCGATGCGCGCGGCCTCCTCCAGCTCCTTGGGGAGCGAGAGGAAGAACTGGCGGAGCATGAACGTGCCGAAGGCGCTGAACATGCCGGGCAGGAAGAGCGCGGGCGCGGAGTTGAGCAGTCCGAGGGACTGGATGATGTCGTACTGCGGCAGGACGAGCAGGGAACTCGGCACCATCAGGACGGACAGGAAGAGCGCGAACAGGACGTTGCGGCCCCGGAATTGCATACGGGCGAACGCGTAGGCGGCCAGCGAACAGAACACGAGCTGGCCGAGGGTGCGTCCGATGGTGTTGATCAGGCTGTTGGTGAGCATCTCGCGGAACGGCAGCGCGGTGAAGACCTCTTCGAAACTCGCCCAGTTCCAGTCCTCGGGCAGGAACGTGGGCGGCACCCGCGAGGTCTCCGCGAGGGTTTTGAGCGCGGTGAGCAGCTGCCACAGGAACGGGAAGACCATGATGAGCGCGCCGAGCGAGAGCACGGCGTGGGTGGCGACGGATCCCGGGTCGAAGCGCTTCCGGTCAGGCATAGTGCACCCACCTCTTCTGGATCCGGAACTGGAGATACGTGAGGGCCGCGATGACCAGCATCAGCAGGAAGGCGAGCGCGGCGGCGGCACCTTGCGCGTTCTCGATGAACGCCCATTTGTAGAAGAGGCCGACGACGGACTGCGTATCGCCGATCGCGGGGTTCTTCTCGGCCATCATGATGTAGATCAGGTCGAACGTCTGCAGGGAATTGATCATGCAGATGACGGAGGCGAAGAAGATGGTCGGGCTGAGCAGGGGCAGCGTGATGGTGAAGAACCGGCGCAGCGGTCCCGCTCCGTCGAGTTCCGCCGCCTCGTAGTAGTCCTGCGGTATTCCTTTGACACCCGCCATGAAGATGACGAGGTAGTAACCGGTGGTGGACCACACCATCACCGTGCCGATGGCGTAGACGGCGGTGGACGGGTCGGAGACCCAGTAGTTCCGCTCGGCGCCGAACCAGCCGAGGATTTCGTTGACGAGCCCGAAGTCTCCGTTGTAGAGCCAGTTCCAGACGAGTCCGACGGCGACGGGCAGCGTCACGAAGGGGATGAAGTACAGGGCGCGGTAGACGGATACGCCGCGCAGTCCCCGGCGGTTCAGGAGCGAGGCGACGACGATGGCGACGGGCAGAGCCATCAATCCGATGACGCAGTAGATGAGCGTGTTTCCGAGGGCCTGCCAGACGGTGACGTCCTTGACGACGCGCAGGTAGTTGTCGGTTCCTATGAAGGTGTGGCCGCCGAACGCGCCGAATTCGGTGAAGCTGAAGTAGAGGGTCTGCAGGAGCGGCCAGAAGTAGAAGACGGCGAAGCCGAGGCCGAGCGGTGCGATGAACCAGTAGGCGGACCGCTGGTTGCGGGATCCGGGGCGCGTGCCGGACGCGGATGTCCGGCTGCGTCCGGCCGCCTTCGCCGCGGCCGTCGCGGGAAAGACACTCATGAGTCGCGTTCCTCCTTCAGGGCCCGGTCCATCTGCTCGCCCAGCGTGCGGGCGGCGTTCTCGATGCCGCCCTTGCCGCTGAACGCGGCGCCGAGCAGCGGGTATTGGAGGTTCTCCCAGACGGCGGTGTTCTTGGAGCTGGGGTAGGGGACCGCGTACTCCTGCATCTCGATGAAGTTCTTGAGGTCGAATTCGGGCATCGACTTGATCCAGGCGTCCTGCGTTCCTTCGTACGAGGAGATGGTGGCGCCCGCCTTCGCCTGGATCTCGGCGGCCTCGCGTCCTGCCATGAAGTGCACGAACTTCCAGGCGGCCGCTTTCTTGTCGCTCTTGGCGGAGATGACGTTCGCGAGGCCGTGGATGATGGTGGCCCTGCGCTTCCCCCTGGGGAGGACGGCGATGCCGCCGTGGTCCTTGAGCGCGGGCACGGCGTACATCTGTCCGGCCATCGCGGAGAGGTCGTAGTTCATGGCGACCTTCTCCGACCAGTAGCGCACGCGTCCGACGGACTCGACCATCGCGCTCTGCGGGGGCGACCAGCCCCGGTCGATCATGTCGGTCAGGTAGCGCATGCCGTCGATGGACCGTTCGTCGCCGAAGCCCGAGCGGCCGTTCTCAAGGACGTAACCGTCGGCCCCGCAGATGGCGGGATAGATCTTGATCTGCCGGTCCATCTCGGCGGCGAAACCGTGCACGCGCCGGCGCGGGTCGGTGAGTTCGGCCGCCGCGTCGCGTACGTCGTCCCAGGTCCAGCTCGCGTCGGGGTACGTGATGCCCGCCTTGTCGAAGAGCTGCTTGTTGTACCAGAGGCCGATGGTGTCGAAGTCCTTCGGCAACCCGTACTGCGTGCCGCGGTAGGAGTAGAGCTTCACCAGGGCCTTCGGGTGGCGGTCCACGGGGGTGGCGTCGGCCTTGATGTGCCCGGAGAGCGGTTCGAGGACGCCGTTGGCCGCGTACAGCTGGAAGTTGACGGCGTTCATCCAGAACACGTCGGGTGCGGTGCCCCCGCGCATGGACGTCTTCAAGGTCGTCCAGTAGCTCGCCCAGGGCGTCAGCTGGATCCGCACGGAGATGCGCGGATTCCGTTTCTCGAACGCGGCGATGATCTTCTCCATGCCCGGCACCTGCGCCGGGTCCCACATCCCGTACGAGAGCGTGGTCCTGCCACCGCTGTCCGTGCCGCCGCCCCCGCCGGAGCAGGCGGCGAGCAAGGGGGCCGCCACCGCCCCGCCGAGCAGAGTCCTTCTGCGCATGTGCGCCTTCGCCTCCCGATGAGTCACCGGACGCCCCACGGCCCCGCCCCGAGGGCGGCCGCCGCTACGGCGCCTTGTCCGCGAGCAGGTCCTCCTCCACCCGGTCGAGCGCCTTGCGCACGGCGCCGATGGCCACGCCCCGCTCCCCCAGCGTGCTCAGGGCGATGCGCGGGACGTGCAGGGTCATGGGGTGCAGCCGCTCCTCGAGCAGCGGCACCAGGTGGTGGCCGACGGGGGTCGCGCCGCCGGTCAGCACGATCAGTTCCGGGTCGACGGCGAGCGCGAGCGCCGCGATACCCGGGGCGAGCCGGTCGGCGAAGTCCGCGACGGCGGCCAGCGCCTTCGGGTCTCCGCCGTCGGCCGCGCGGGCCAGCGCGGCGACCTCGGACTCGCCGGGGCGCCGCCCGTCGGAACCCGCGGGCCACTTCAGGGCCTCCTGGGCGGTGCTCATGCCGAGCAGCGGCAGCATGCCGAGTTCGCCCGCGCCGCCGCGCCTGCCCCGGTGGAGCCGCCCGCCGATGGTGAGGCTGCACGAGACGCGGTGTCCGGTCAGGACGCAGACGACGTCGCCCGCGAGGGTGGCGGCGCCCTGCCAGCGCTCGGCGAGCACCGCGAGGTTCACGTCGTTCTCGACGAGGGTGTGGCCCGGTACGCCGTCCTGGAGCAGCCGTCCGAGGTCGACACCGGACCACTCGGGCACCACCACGGACGTCACGACGCCGCCCTTGTCGACGACGCCGGGCACGCCCACGCAGCGGGCGAGGACGGCGGCGCGGCGCGGGGCGTGGGCGTCGAGGAAGGTCTCCGTGCCGTGCCGCAGCAGGTCGAGGCGGGCGCTGCCGCCCAGTTCGGGGTCGATGTCGCTGCGCCGGGCGGCCAGGACGGTGCCGCCGAGGTCGGCGAGGAGCAGCACCATCTTGTGCAGCCCTATGTCGGCGCCGAGGACGTATCCCGCTTCCGTGCGGAAGCGGAAGCGGCGTGCGGGGCGGCCCGGCGCGCGCTCCCCCGTCTCCTCGGCGGACTCGCCGACGAGCCCCCGTTCGGCCAGTTCCTCGACGGCGGCTTCCACGGTGGGCCGGGAGAGGCCGGTGCTCGCGGCGAGTTCAGCCAGGGTGCGGGGGCTGCGGTGGTGCAGGGCGCGCAGCACGACGGTGGTGTTCAGCCGCCGCAGGGCGATCAGATCGTGCCCTCGTGCCGCGTTTCGCATCAGTCCTCACCCCGGGTCCGCGCCGCGGCGGCCCGGCTGACGGGCCACGACGTCCGACGCCGCACGGAATTGGGGAGGAGACTTGCATAACCGTCGCGGCCGGGGAACCCCTCCGGCAACGGTCGTTCGACGGGGCCGTTCGGCCGAACTCAGTCGAAGTACGTTTCCAGCGTGCCCCTGCGGCGTACGTCGAGGGTCGCGCAGTGGAACGACCCGCCGAACGGCGCGTAGTGGAGCAGGTCGCAGGGGATCGGCTCGAACCCCCAGGCCTCGAGCGCGCGCAGCATGCCTGTGTGGTGCCGCTCCGCGATCACCCTTTTCTCGTCGAGCATGAGCACGTTCATGCTGAGCCACTTGCCGCACATCGAGGTCATTTTCAGGACGCGTTCGTCGATCGGCTCGGGCTCCGGGGCGATCAGGACGTCCCACGAGCTCAGCACGTCGGGGAGGCGGTCGACATCGACGTATTCGGGATTGACGAGCACCTTGCCGGGCGCGAGCAGCACGAACGTGGTGTCGATGTGCATGGGCGTAGGGCAGCGGCTCTCGATCTCGTGGATGCGGTACTCGGGTCCGAGATGGCGGCGCAGCCATTCGATGCCCATCAGGTTGGTGACGTTGCTCCGCGTCACGAAGAGGTCGCGGCCCGCGCGCATGAAGTCCGCGGCGTCGAAGACCGGCTCGAACTCGGTGAGGACGTAGCGCATGGGCTCGCCCTTCTTCGGCGGGCGGAAGTCCTTCTCGAACAGGGCGTCGGTCAGCTGGGGCTTCGGTGCGGACGTCCAGCGGGCGCCGCGCCGGAAGTAGTCCTTGAGGAGTTCGCGGTAGGAGTACGTCTCGAAGTACCGGCACGGCCAGGCCATCGGCGTCTCGATGATCTCGTCGCCGACGACGAGCATGCCGTCCCTGGGACAGGCGTTGCAGAAGCCGCGTGACGTCCAGTCAGGGGTGGCGAAGTCCCGCTTGTGCTCGACGGCGGCCGGGCGGGTGACGGTGACGCCGAGGGACTCCAGGAGTTCGACGAAGCCGTCGAGTTCGGCCTGCGCGGGTTCGGTCAGGCGCTTCGGGTACGTGTGGCCCGCGGCGAGACCTTGCAGGCGGGCCGCCCAGGGCGGGATGTTGCAGGCCACGACGGGGTGGCTGGACGGGATCGTCGCGCCGTCGAGGCGGCCGACGACGACTTCCTCCAGCGGATCCCACTCGTTGTGTGAACCGACGGGCGATACGGGCGTCTCGCGCACTGGAGCCATGGCTCTTCGTCTACCACGTGTTGCGCGTCTCATTCGACAGACGTGGCCGGACTGTGAAGATCCAGGCAGGGGTACGCGCGCCTGTTGTGCCCGGATGGGGCAGGATGACGTCCGCGCCGGGTGGAGCTCCTGGAGGCAGTCGTCGTGACTCCCCATGTCGTGCTCCCGCCTCGGCGTGACCGCACTCCCCGAATCGAGCAGGTACCCACGTGACGACACATCACATACGTCGTATGCAGGCGCGTATGCAGCCGCACTCCCCCCGGGCGACGGGAGCGGACCGATGACCCGTGCGCTCACACTGCACGACTGGATCGCGGCGGGCATCGCCGTGGCCGCGGGTGTCGCGGCCGGACTGCTGCTCCGCGCGCTTTTGCGGTGGCTCGGCGAGCGGGCCAGCAGGACCCGGTGGAGCGGCGACGACGTCATCGTCGACGCGCTGCGCACCCTCGTGCCCTGCGCGGCCATCACCGCCGGACTCGCCGCCGCGGCGGGCGCGCTGCCCCTCACGCCGCGCACCGGCCGCAACGTGACCACGGCGCTCACCGCGCTGCTCATCGTGGCGGCCACGCTGACGGCGGCCCGGATCGTCACGGGCCTGGTCAGGAGCGTGGCACAGTCCCGCTCCGGCGTCGCGGGGTCGGCCACGATCTTCGTGAACATCACGCGGGTCGTCGTGCTCGCGATGGGCTTCCTCGTCGTCCTGCAGACCCTCGGCATCTCCATAGCCCCGCTGCTGACCGCGCTCGGCGTCGGCGGTCTCGCGGTCGCCCTCGCCCTCCAGGACACGCTCGCCAACCTCTTCGCGGGCGTGCACATCCTCGCCGCGAAGACCGTGCAGCCGGGTGACTACATCCAGCTCAGCAGCGGCGAGGAGGGGTATGTCGTCGACATCAACTGGCGCAACACGACCGTGCGTCAGCTCTCCAACAACCTCGTCATCATCCCCAACGCCAAGCTGGCGAGCACCAACATGACGAACTACAGCCGCCCCGAGCAGGAGCTGTCGATCACGGTGCAGGTCGGGGTGAGTTACGACAGTGACCTGGAGCAGGTCGAGAAGGTCACGACCGAGGTCGTGGACGAGGTGATGACCGAGATCACGGGTGCGGTGCCCGACCATGAGGCGGCCATCCGCTTCCACACCTTCGGCGACTCACGGATCAGCTTCACGGTGATCCTCGGCGTCGGGGAGTTCAGCGACCAGTACCGCATCAAGCACGAGTTCATCAAGCGCCTGCACCAGCGCTACCGCGCGGAGGGCATCCGGGTGCCCGCTCCCGCGCGCACGGTGACGGTGCAGCAGGGGGAGCTGCCACCGCCGCTGGGGATCCCGCATCAGCGCGACGCGTCGATTTCGACGCTCCACTGAGAGCCGGCGCCGCACTGAGAGCCGACGCTCCACTGGGAGTCGTACAGGTCCTCTGTCGGCCGAGTGGCGGACCTCTCGGTGGCGGGTCTCCGGGCCCCGTGTTCCACTCGCGGGCATGGGGCACGACCACGGTCCGTCCGCGGCCACGGCGGGCGGCACGCTCAGCGGCACGTACCGCAGCCGGCTGCTGTGGACCATCGGCATCAGCGCGTCGATCACCGTCATCCAGGTGGTCGGCGCCCTGCTGTCCGGCAGCCTCGCGCTGCTCGCGGACGCGGCGCACAGCCTGACCGACGCGGTCGGCGTGTCGCTCGCGCTCGGCGCGGTCACCCTCGCCCAGCGCGCCCCGACGCCGCGGCGCACGTTCGGTTTCTACCGGGTGGAGATCTTCTCCGCGGTCCTGAACGCGCTGCTCCTCGTCGCCATCTTCGTCTGGGTCCTGTGGTCGGCGATCGGCCGGTTCAGCGAACCGGTGGAGGTCAAGGGCGGCCTGATGTTCGTGGTCGCCGTGGGCGGTCTCCTCGCCAACCTGGTGGGGCTGTGGCTGCTGCGGGACGCGAAGGACAAGAGCCTGAACCTGCGCGGCGCGTATCTGGAGGTCCTCGGCGATGCGCTCGGCTCTGTCGCGGTGATCGTGGGCGGCCTGATCATCCTCCTCACCGGGTGGCAGGCCGCCGACCCCGTCGCCTCGATCGTCATCGGCCTGCTGATCGTGCCGCGCGCGTACGGGCTGCTGCGGGACTCCGTGCACGTCCTGCTGGAGGCGACCCCGCAGGACGTCGACCTCGACGAGGTGCGGAGGCATCTGCTCGCGGAGCGCGGCGTGGTCGCCGTGCACGACCTGCACGGCTGGACCGTCACCTCCGGGATGCCGGTGCTCACCGCGCACGTGGTGGTCACGGAAGCGGCGCTGGCGGACGGGTACGGGGAGCTCCTCGGCCGGTTGCAGGGGTGCGTCGGCGGCCACTTCGACGTGGCGCACTCGACGCTGCAGCTGGAACCGGAGGACCACCGCGAGGAGGGCGGGGCGCTGCACACCTGAGCGTCGACCCGGCCTCCGCTCAGCCCTCCCGCCGGGCTCCGGCCCCGAAGGCCGCGGCCACCGCGTCCCTCACCTCGGCCTCGCCGGGCGCGGCGACGCCCCGCTCGGCGGCCATCTCGGCGAGGGAGGTCATCGCCACGTCGGGCAGCCCGCAGGCCGTGAAGCGGGTGAACTCGTCGAGGTCCGAGGTGATGTTGAGGGCGAACCCGTGGCTGGTCACGCCGCCGCGGATGCGCATGCCGATCGACACCAGCTTGTCGTGGCGCGGCGTCCACACGCCGACGAGGCTCTGGGCGCCGGAAGGGGTGTCGCGCCGCACCGCTTCGAAGCCGAGGGCCCCGACCGCGTCGATGAGCGCGTTCTCGACCCGACGCACGATGTCGCCGGGCCCGCGCTCTCGTAGGTTGAGGATGAGATATCCGACGAGCTGACCGGGCCCGTGATACGTCGCCTGCCCGCCGCGGTCGACCTCGACGAGGGGGATGGGCGAGTCGGCGCGGGGCAGCTCTTCGGGCGGGGTACGGGTGCCGTACGTGATCACGGGCGGATGCGTGAGGAGAACGAGCCGGTCACCGATGACCCCGGCCCGCCGCTGCTCGACCCACCCGCGCATCGCGTCCATGGCATCGAGGTAGGGAACCTCACCGAGATCTACACGCTCCAACTCCACCGCACCCACGCGACTCCCTCCGGCGGTCACGTCCATACGCGCACGTCCACGCACACCAACCGACCCGTGAGTCCGCGCATTCCCCCTTCCCCACGTCCCGCTGCTCCCAGGCGGCGGACTGTCTCGGCGGACTCGGTCCGGAGGGGCGAGTCCTCCGAGGGAACCTGCCC
Organism: Streptomyces venezuelae; assembly: GCF_008642355.1. Lineage (NCBI taxonomy): Bacteria > Bacillati > Actinomycetota > Actinomycetes > Kitasatosporales > Streptomycetaceae > Streptomyces > Streptomyces venezuelae. The sequence goes on along the minus strand of NZ_CP029193.1, from coordinate 7,397,818 downwards.
GGGTCCCGCGGAGGCTGCTTCCAGCAGGGCGTTCCGCAGCTCGAGGTGCGGAGACTCAGCGCGTCGGTTCCTCCATGTCCGAGGTCCGCTCCCTATGTTGATGCGCGACAGAACGAACGGGCAGCACCTGGACAGGGAAGCCACATTGAAGTCGACACCGCAGCACCTCAGGCACGCCTCGGCCCTCTCCGGGGCCGCCGCCGCCCTCTTGCTCCTGACGGCCGCCCCCGCCACCGCGACCACGCCGACACTCACCGCGCAGGCCTCGGCGAGCAACGTGCGGGTCTCGGAGGAGTTCCACGTCTCCGGTGAGAGCCGCGACATGCCGGCCGGCACGCCGGTCACCCTGGAGCAGAGGCAGGGCACCCAGTGGGTACCGCTGCCCGCCTCGGTGAACACCACGCCGCGGGGGACGTACAAGATGCGGGTGGTCCTGGGACGCGAGGGCCGCAACGCACTGCGTGTGACGGGCGGCGAGGCGGTCTCGCCGGTGGTGCATGTGACGGTGCGGCCCCTGGAACGGTGACGCGGACGACGTGGGGGCAGAGCCACCCCAACTACCTTTGTCAGTGGGGGCGTTGAGGGGCCTGTTGCTGTTGACGTGTGCGTGACCGCGTTTCAGGATGGAGGGCTCCCCACTCGGGGAGACAGGGAGCCCCCACACCCCCGCGGAGACCACAGTGCGCTTGTCCTCATGGTTCGGCGGCCTCGCCGCCACCGTGCTCACCCTCACCGTTCTCCCCGTCTCCGCCGTCCGCGCGGACACCTCCGAGCCCCCGCCGCCCCTGGAGATCCCGGCCGCCCGACTCGCCGAAGCCCTGCACTGCGGGACGGAGTCGGGCGAGCTGCGCGGCGCCAGTGACAAGCCCACCGTCCTCTTCGTGCCCGGCACCGGCCTCAAGGGCGAGGAGAACTACGCCTGGAACTACATGGCCGAGCTCAAGAAGAAGGGCTACCAGTCCTGTTGGGTGGACTCCCCCGGGCGCGGGCTCAGGGACATGCAGGAGTCCGTCGAGTACGTGGTGTACGCGACGCGCGCCATCCACGAGGCCACCGGACGCAAGGTCGACCTCGTCGGGCACAGCCAGGGCGGGCTCCTCACGGCCTGGGCCCTGCGGTTCTGGCCGGACCTGCCGGGGCGGGTGGAGGACATGGTGACGTTGGGCTCCCCGTTCCAGGGGACCCGTCTCGCCAGTCCCTGCCGTCCGATCGCCGAGGTCGCGGGCTGCCCGGCGTCGGTGCTGCAGTTCGCCCGTGACTCGAACTGGACGAAGGCTCTCGGCGCCGACGGCACGCCCATGCCGACGGGCCCCTCGTACACCACCGTCCACTCGTACGCCGACGAGTCCGTGGTCGCCGACGGGCAGGCCCCGTCCCTGCCGGGCGCGCACCGCATCGGCGTCCAGGACATCTGTCCGGGTCGGCCGTGGCCGACACACATCGCCATGGTCGTGGACCAGGTCAGCTACGACCTCGTCGCCGACGCCGTCGACCACCCGGGCCCCGCCGACGCCGATCGTATCGACCGCGCGCACTGCGCCAAGGCGGTCATGCCGCTCAACAGCGAGGAGGCCGTCAACGCGCTCCCCGGTCTGCTGAACTACCCGATCGAGCTGCTGATCCACAGTCAGCCGTGGCTGAAGGAGGAGCCCATGCTGCGTGAGTACGCGCGGTAGGGCTCATCCGCTTCCCCGGGCGGGCTGCCTCACGCCGGAAGCGGGATGACCGTCCGGTACTTTCCGCCGGACGCCTGCTTGGGCGGTTCCTCCGCCCGCTCCACGGTGACGTTGTCCAGCTTGTTGTCGGCGAGCAGGTGCGTCAGACCGTCATGGGCCTTGCGCCACACGTGGTCCGCGTCGGCGCCGGGCGCCTTGACCATGCGTACCCGCAGCGTCGCCGGAGCGGTCTGCTCGATCTGGAAGAGCTCCACGCCCGGCATGCGGTCGAACAGGCTGCTGAAGGCCAGCGGGGTCAGCCGGACGTCCTCGCCGCGGCCGGACGGGAAGGTGAGGATGTCGCCGGCGCGGCCCTGGACGCGGATCGCGGGGGACGACGTGCCGCACGGGCAGGGGTCGGGGCGGAGCATGACGCTGTCGCCGAGGTCGTAGCGGAGGAACGGCTGTACGCGGTTGGCGAGGTTGGAGATCAGGACCGTGTGCGAGAACTCGCCGGGCGGGGTGGGCCGGTGGTCCTCGTCGACGGGTTCGAGCACGGCCCAGTCGTCGTTGACGTGGTACCAGCCCTCGGCACAGCCGTGGCTGAGGTAGGTGCACTCCGTCGCGCTGTACATCGTGCGCACCTTGGCGCCGAAGGCCCGCGCGATGCGGTCGGTGTCGCTGTCGGTCATCGTCTCGCCGGCGGGCTCGACCAGCACCGGGTCGATGTGCAGTCGGCCCGCCTCCTGTTCGGCGGTGAGCAGCATGATCGTGCTCGCGTAGCCGATGACGAAGGCCGGGCGGTACTCGTTGAGCCGGTCGACGAGGTGTGGGAGCGGTTCGTGCACGGAGAACGCCCGGAGCAGCCTGCTGCGGCCGCCGCCCTCCTGGGACATGCGGGAGTAGCCGGCGAAGCCCACGTAGTGCCCGTCGGTGGCGACGAGTTGGGCGAAGCGGCCGCCGTGGACCACGGCGCGGGCGATGCCGAGCGGGCCGAGCCAGGAGGCGAGCACCCGGGAGGACACGGCGGAGGACACGTTCATGTACCGGTCGTCGAGCACGAAGAGGCCGCGCCTGCCGCTGGTCCCCGAGGTGGTGGCGACCAGGTACCGGCCGAGGAAGCGGCGGCCGATCAGGTCGGGGTCGTCCGTGAACGCGCGGACCTTCTCGAAGGTGATGTCCCGGTCGGTCGCCCAGTCGTCGAAGCGGTCCATCAGTTGCTTCTTGTCGGTGACCGGCAGCAGCGTCGGGTCGTCGACCCGTTCGGGCAGACCGCGGTAGAGCTCGCGGTAGTACGGCGACGCGGAGCGGGCGCAGGCCACCAGGTCCGCCAGCCGGTCGCCCCGGCGCCGCGCGACCGCGGCCGCGCCCTGCTTGCGGGCCTTGCGGATGTCCCGCGTCAGCCACGCCATGCTCTCGCTCATCGTCCTGTGCTCCTTCGGTGGCAGCTCCGGCCCGCGGCCGGCTTGCCGGGGGGCAGCGGGCGCCCATGCCACGACCTTCGCGGATGGGCCGCGGAACAGCACACCTTGAACAAGGCATAGTCACCCCAAAAGGTGACAACCCCGCCCCGCGGGGCTCGCGATGGCCCGATAGCGGCCACGGAGCCCGCGGCGGCCCGCAAGCGCGCCCGTACTGATCGTGTGGCCAACTGCCGCCGATTCACACGGGTCCGGTTCCGGCCACTCCACGCCCGCGCGCCGGCCCCGCCGTCACCCCCGTACCGATGCCCCCACGTGGGACGCGGACCCTTCGGAGACCGGATCAAGACCCATCCCGACAGATCGATGCAGCAAGAAAACAACAGGCCAGAATCGGAGCACCGATCATTGGACACCAACGTCCGGCAGGGGAAACCGATCGTTTCCGTTTCATTGCCATAAGGGGAAGGAATAGCGCAGGCCAGCGCGGGGCGGAAGCATGAAACCAATGGAGCGTAATGATCCCGCAAAGATTGAAGAAGCTTCGGTCGAGCCCGGTTCCAGGAGACCTCGACCGGATCCGGAGCGCGGGTGCCGCCGACGCCGCCGGTCGGCGCACCCTTCTGACCTGCTGCTGTGCCCGGCGTGATCCACCGAAGTCGGCATATGCCGACGTCCGAGGCCGATCGCGGCGAGATGCCGACCGACACATCGTTAAGCATTCATATTGAAATTTACCCTAAACTTGCCGCTCGGCTTTTGATCACGCAAGAATCCCCGCATAAAGCATGGGGAATGTCTTATTCCGCCCTGGTGCCGGTATATCGACGTTGCCCTTTAAACTTTGAGCTGCGCATGATCAGGAGCGGCTGTGCTATACGGCGACACCGTTGTCAGCGCTCCTGGCGAAGGGATTGATCTTGTCTTTCTCCCCCCCACCCCAACCGTCGGACCCATGGATACGTCGATTCCGGCCCCGGCCTGAAGCCGACGTGCGTCTGGTCTGCTTCCCCCACGCGGGCGGCTCGGCCTCCTACTTCCACCCCCTCGCGCAGTCCCCCACCCTGCTGCCCGACACCGAGGTCCTCGCGGTGCAGTACCCGGGACGGCAGGACCGGCGCAGGGAGCGGCTCCTGGACAGCGTCCCCGAGACGGCCGACCGGATCGCCGAGGCCCTCGCGCCGTTCGGCGACCGCCCGCTGGCGTTCTTCGGGCACAGCATGGGCGCGGTGCTCGCTTTCGAGGTCGCGCAGCGGCTGCGGGAGGGCGCCATCGGCGAGCCCCGCGCGCTGTTCGTCTCGGGCCGTCGGGCGCCGTCCCTCCACCGCCGCGGCACCGTGCACCTCCTCGACGACGCCGACCTGGTCGGTGAACTGCGCAGGGCCGGCGGCACGGACCCGCGGTTCCTCGACGACGAGGAGCTGCTCGCGGAGATCATCCCGGTCGTCCGCAACGACTACCGCGCGGTCGAGCTGTACCGGTGGACGCCGACGTCCCCGCTGAGCTGTCCCCTCACCGCCCTGGTGGGCGACCGGGACCCGCAGGCCCCGCTCGACGACGTCGAGGCCTGGCGGCAGCACACCGAGGGACCGTTCGACCTCAAGGTCTTCTCCGGCGGCCACTTCTACCTCAACACGCACCAGCGGGGCGTCGCGGACGTCATCTCCAAGACCCTCGCCGACCGTGCGCAACGACCCGCGACGGCAAGGGGGAACGCGCGATGAGGTACGAGATGCTGGGCCCGCTCCGGATCAAGGACGGCGACGACTACGCCACCATCAACGCGCAGAAAGTGGAGATCGTCCTCACGGTCCTCCTCATCCGCGCCGACCGGCTGGTCTCCCTGGAGCAGCTGATGCGGGAGATCTGGGGCGAGGATCTGCCGCGGCGCGCGACCGCCGGGCTGCACGTGTACATATCCCAGTTGCGCAAGTTCCTGAAGGCCCCAGGCACCGCGGGCAATCCGGTCGAGACACGGGCGCCGGGCTACGTGCTGCACAAGAACCCCGAGGACCGGATCGACGCGCAGGACTTCCCCGAACTGGTCGACGTGGGCCGGTCGTTGCTCAGAGAGAAGCGCTACGACGACGCCGCGTCCTGTTTCGGGCAGGCGCTCGCCCTGTGGCGCGGGCCGATCCTCGGGCAGGGCGGGAACGGCCCGGCCGCCAACGGCCCCATCGTCGACGGCTTCTCGACCTGGCTGACCGAGATCCGCCTCGAGTGCCAGGAGATGCTGGTCGAGTGCCAGCTCCAGCTCGGCCGGCACCGGGAGGCCGTGGGCATGCTGTATGCCCTGACAGCCGAGAACCCGATGTGCGAGGCGTTCCACCGTCAGCTCATGCTGGCGCTCTACCGCTCCGAGCGACAGGCGGACGCGCTGAAGGTGTACCAGTCGGTCCGCAAGACGCTCAACGACGAGCTGGGGCTCGAACCCGGGCGCCCGCTGCAGGACCTGCAGCGGGCCATCCTCTCAGGTGACATGGACCTGATAACTCCACCGCTCGCGATGTCCGGTCACTGACGGATCGGGGGCGCGTCCGGCGAGTCGTACGTATGCGGAGGAGACGTACGTGCTCAGAAGGCGCACCGCAGGTGCTTGATGCCCTCGATGAAGCTGGAGTCCAGTCTGCGGGGCTGCCCCACGGCACGGATGTGGGGCAGCGCCGCGAGCAACTCCCGGTAGAGGACGGTGATTTCCATCCTGGCGAGGTGGGCGCCGAGGCAGACGTGCGGGCCCACCGCCCCGAAGGTGATGTGATTGTTCGTGCCACGCGTGATGTCGAAGCGGTACGGGTCCGGGAAGATGCTCTCGTCCCGGTTGCCCGACCAGTAGAACAGGAAGATGCGGTCGCCCCTGCGGAACCGGTGGCCGTTCATGTCGCAGTCGCGGGTGGCGACGCGGCGCATCCAGTTGATGGGCGTGGAGACCCGGAGGATCTCCTCGACGGCGTCCTTCGCGTACGTCTCGAAGTCCGAGAGCAGCAGCTGCTTCTGCTCGGGGTGTTCGGTCAGCAGCACCAGGGCGTGCGAGATGGCGTTGCGGGTGGTCTCCATCCCCGCGATGACGAGCAGGATGAAGAACGACACGAGTTCCTGGCGGGTCAACTGTTCGCCGTCCGCCCGCACTTGGACGAGCTTGGTGATCAGGTCGTCGCCGGGCGCGGCGAGCCGCTCCTCCCGGAGATCCGCGATGTAGTCCCCGAGTTCGCGGGACGCCTCAATGACGGCACGCTCGGAGTCGGCGCGGTCGGGCACGTAGTCCGGGTCGAGCGGCCCCACGATCGTGTTGGACCGGTCGAAGAGGAAGTCGTGGTCCGACTCGGGGATCCCCATCATCTCGCTGAGTACGGCGATGGGCATCTCCGCGGCGACGGGCCTGATGAAGTCGCCAGGCCCCCGCGCGACGAGGTCGGCGATGATGCGCCGCGCGGTGCGCGTCGCCACGGCCTCGAACTCGGGGATCATGTTGCGGCCGAAGGAGCGCGACACGATGCGGCGCAGCCGGGAGTGTTCCGGGTTGTCCATGTTGATCATCGAGCCGTAGTACTCGTCCAGTTCGGGCGGCAGACCGATGATCGTGGTCGCACCGTCGGAGGAGAAGTCCTGCGGCCTGCGGCTCACCTCCGCGATGTCCGCGTACTTCACCAGCGCGTGGTACCCGAAGGCGAACGGCACGCCCGGCATGCTCTGCTGGACGAACGCCGGATGCGGCAGCCCACGCATCTCCTCGAACAGCGCCACGCGTTCCTCGTACGGCCGCGCCCAGAACGACGGGTCGACCAGGTCGGGGAATGTGGCGGCCGGCTTGTTATCCGTGATGGGCACGATGCCTCGCTTCGCGTTGTCCGGACCGACACCGGGACACCCTGGCAGGGGGGTCTTAAGCGTTCCTAAGAACCCCGGCGGAGTGACGCGGGGGGCGCGCCCCGCAGCAGGACTCGCCCTGGGGAAAAGCCGAGTATTAGGAGGGCTTTAGCGTCGTCGACGAGTCTGCCGTCCGGCGGGGGCCCCGCCGATCTCGCGGAGAGGGCGGTTGTCACCGGGATGGCGCACACCGAAGAGAAGCTTCTTGACTACCTCAAGCGTGTCACCGCGGACCTGCGTCAGACCGAACGCCGGTTGCAGGACGTCGAGTCGGCGGGCCACGAACCGATCGCCGTCATCGGCATGGCATGCAGACTGCCGGGCGGGGTCCGGTCCCCCGAGGAATTCTGGGAGCTGATCTCCACGGGCGGCGACGCCGTCGCCCCGCTGCCCGGCAACCGCAACTGGGACCTGGACGCCCTGTACGACCCCGACCCGGAGAGCACCGGCACCAGTTACGTCCGCGAGGGCGGCTTCGTCTACGACGCCGGCGAATTCGACCCCACCTTCTTCGGCATCGGCCCCAGCGAGGCCCTGGCCATGGCACCGCAGCAACGCCTCGCCCTGGAAACGGCATGGGAGGCCATCGAGCGCGCCGGCATCGATCCGCTGAGTCTGCGAGCCAGCGCCACCAGCACCTTCATCGGCTGCGACGGCCTCGACTACGCCCTGGGCGCATCCGAGGTGCCCGAGGGAACGGCGGGGTACTTCACCATCGGCAACTCCGGCAGCGTCACCTCGGGCCGCGTCGCCTACACCCTGGGCCTCGAAGGCCCCGCCGTGACGGTCGACACCGCCTGCTCCTCGTCGCTGGTCTCCCTCCACCTCGCCGCCCAGGCCCTGCGCACGCACGAGTGCGCACTGGCTCTCGCAGGCGGTACGTACGTGATGTCCTCGCCCGCTCCCCTGATCGGCTTCAGCGAGCTGCGCGGCCTGGCCCCCGACGGCCGGTGCAAGCCCTTCTCCGCGGGCAGCGACGGCATGGGCATGGCGGAGGGCACCGGGGTGGTCCTCCTGGAGCGCCTCTCCGACGCGCGCCGGAACGGTCACAAGGTTCTCGCGGTCATACGTGGCTCCGCGGTGAACCAGGACGGCGCCAGCAACGGTCTGACCGCGCCGAACGGCCCCTCGCAGGAGCGTGTCATCCGCGCCGCCCTCGCCAACGCCCGCCTGACCGCCGAGGACATCGACGCCGTGGAGGCCCACGGCACGGGCACGACCCTGGGCGACCCCATCGAGGCCGGTGCCCTCATCGCCGCGTACGGGCTGGAACGCCCCGAGGACCGGCCGCTGTGGGTCGGCGCCGTGAAGTCCAACATCGGGCACACGCAGATCGCGGCGGGCGTGGCGGGCGTCATCAAGATGGTCATGGCGCTCCAGAACGACCTGCTGCCCGCCATCCTCCACGTCGACGCGCCCTCGCCCCACGTGGAGTGGGCCGGCAGCGGGCTGCGCCTGCTCACCGAGCCGGTGAAGTGGCCTCGCGGCGAACGCCCGCGCCGGGCGGGGGTGTCGTCGTTCGGCTTCTCCGGGACGAATGCGCATCTGCTTCTGGAGGAGGCGCCGGGGGAGGGTGCGGCGGAGGTGGAGGCGGCTGGTGTTGTCTCGTCGGTGGCGGATGGTGCGGTGGTGCCGTGGGTGGTTTGCGGGCGGACGTCTGAGGCGTTGCGGGCGCAGGCAGGGCGGCTGGGTGCGCTCGTCGCGGGTGGTGTGGAGGCGTCGCCGGGTGAGGTGGGGTGGTCGCTGGTCACGACGCGATCGGTGTTCGAGCACCGGGCCGTGGTGGTGGGCCGGGGGCGGGAGGAGCTGGTGGCCGGAGTTGCCGCGCTGGCCAGGGGTGAGGTGTCGGCGGATGTGGTGGCCGGTGCGGCCACATCGGCCGGGGCGGGGCCGGTGCTGGTCTTTCCCGGGCAGGGCTCGCAATGGGCGGGCATGGGCGCGCAGCTGCTGGAGGAGTCGCCCGTCTTCGAGGCCCGGATCGGTGAGTGTGAGCGGGCGCTGTCGGAGTACGTGGACTGGTCGTTGACGGAGGTGTTGCGCGGGGACGGCGGTGAGCTGTCGCGGGTGGAGGTCGTGCAGCCGGTGTTGTGGGCGGTGATGGTCTCGCTCGCCGCGGTGTGGGCGGATCAGGGGATCGTCCCGGCTGCGGTGATCGGGCATTCGCAGGGTGAGATGGCTGCCGCGTGTGTCGCGGGTGCGCTGTCGCTGGAGGATGCGGCACGGATCGTTGCGGTACGCAGCGACGCACTGCGGCAGCTTCAGGGACACGGCGACATGGCGTCCGTCGGCACCAGTGCAGAGCGGGTCGTCGAGCTGATCGGGGACCGGGCTGGTGTCTGCGTCGCGGCCGTCAACGGGCCGTCCTCCACGGTGATTTCTGGTTCGCCCGAGGATGTGGCGGCCGTTGTCGCGGACGCGGAGGCGGCCGGACTGCGGGCTCGGGTGATCGATGTCGGCTACGCCTCCCACAACCCCCAGATCGACGCACTGCACGACCTGCTCACCGACCGTCTGGCCGACATCCGACCCACCCCCACCGACATCGCCTTCTACTCCACCGTCACCGCCGAACGACTCGACGACACCACCGCCCTCGACACCGCCTACTGGATCACCAACCTCCGCCAGCCCGTCCGCTTCGCCGACACCGTCGAAGCGCTCCTCGCCGACGGCTACCGCCTCTTCATCGAAGCCAGCCCCCACCCCGTCCTCAACCTCGGCATCCAGGAGACCATCGAGCAGGCCGACGCGAGCGCCACCGTCGTCCCCACCCTGCGCCGCGACCACGGCGACACCGCCCAGCTCACCCGCGCCGCCGCCCAGGCCTTCGTCGCGGGTGCCGACATCGACTGGCGCCGCTGGTTCCCCACCGACCCCGCCCCCCGCACCATCGACCTCCCCACCTACGCCTTCCAACATCAGCACTACTGGCTCGAACACTCCACCCGCGCCGGAAAGACCCTCGCCGCCGAGCACAGTGTGGCCGAGGCGCAGTGGTGGCAGGCGGTCGACGAGCTCGACCTTGACCTGTTGGCGGAGACGTTGCGGTCACAGGAGGGCAGTGACGAAGCGGTGCGGGCGATGGAGCCCGCTCTGCCCGTGCTTCAGGGGTGGCGGCGTCGGCACCGGGAGCAGGCGACCATCGACTCCTGGCGCTACCGCGTCACGTGGAAGCACCTACCCGATACAGCCGACCCTCGACTCGACGGTGAGTGGCTGCTGTTCGTCCCGGACGGTCATGCGGAACATCCCGCCGTACGGGCAGCCGTCGACGCCTTGACCGAGCACGGCGCCGCCTCCGTCCGGCTGCACCCGGTGGAGGCCGGGCGGGTCCGGCGTGAGGAGCTGGCGGCCGTGGACACGTCCGGGCTCGCGGGGATCGTCAACCTGCTGCCCCTGGACGAGACCCCGCACCCCGAGCACGCGGCCGTGCCCGCCGGGCTCGCGGCGACCACCGCGCTCGTTCAGGCGCTCGGCGACACCGGCACGACCGTGCCGCTGCACACCGTCACGCAGGGCGCCGTCTCCACGGGCGCCACCGATCCGCTCACCCATCCGCTCCAGGCCCATGTCTGGGGGCTGGGGCGCGTCGCCGCACTGGAACACCCGCGTATGTGGGGCGGGCTCGTCGACCTGCCGGCCCGTGTCGACCGCCACACTCTCGCGGGCCTCGCCGCCGCGCTCCTCCCCCAGGACGAGGACCAGATCGCCGTCCGCGCCACGGGAACCCACACCCGTCGGCTCGTCCACGCCCCCGCCACCGCCTCGGGCAGCGGTGTGGGGTGGCAGCCGCGCGGCACCACGCTCATCACCGGTGGCACCGGTGGCATCGGCGCCGTCCTCGCCCGCTGGCTCGCCCGTGAAGGCGCCCCGCACCTGCTCCTCACCAGCCGCCGCGGCCCCGACGCCCCCGGCGCACAGGAACTCGCCGCCGAACTCCGCGGACTCGGCACCGCCGTCACCCTCACCGCCTGTGATGTCAGCGACCCGCGGCAGCTCCGCGATCTCCTCGACGGGACGCCGCCCGAGCATCCGCTGACCGCCGTCATCCACGCGGCGGGCATGACCGATCTGACGTCGATCGCCGATCTGACGACCGCCCGGCTGGACGACGTACTCGGATCGAAGTCCGACGCGGCCCGGAACCTGCACGAGCTGACACGGGACATGGATCTCACGGCGTTCGTGATGTTCTCGTCCGGTGCCGGAGTGTGGGGCAGCGGCCAGCAGGGCGCGTACGGCGCCGCCAACCACTTCCTCGACGCGCTCGCCGACCACCGCCGCTCCCAGGGCCTGCCCGCCACCTCCATCGCCTGGGGACCCTGGGCCGAGGCCGGCATGTCCGCGGACCCTGAGTCACTCTCGTACTTCAAGCGCTTCGGTCTGCTGCCGATCGGGCCCGACCTGTGTGTCAAGGCGCTGCATCAGGCGGTCGGCGCGGGCGACGCCACGCTGACCGTGGCGAACTTCGACTGGGCCACGTTCACTCCGACGTTCACCGCGCAGCGGCCGAGCCCGTTCCTCGACGACCTGCCGGAGAACCGGCGCGAGACCGAGCAGGGCGGTTCCGCGGCCGAGACCGGCGCATTCCGCGAGGAGCTCGCGAAGACGCCCGGGGCGCAGCGGCACGGCTTCCTCGTCCAGCACGTCAGGACACACGCGGCAGCCACGCTGGGCCGCACGGTGGAGGACATTCCGGCGGCGAAGCCGTTCCAGGAGCTCGGCTTCGACTCGCTGACCGCCGTCCAGCTGCGCAACCAGCTCAACGCCACGACCGGGCTCGCCCTGCCTCCCACGGTGATCTTCGACCACCCCACCTCCGAGTCCCTCGCATCGCACCTGCGCGCACAGTTGGGTGGTGACGGCGAGCCCACCGGTGAGGCCGGTGTGCTCGCGGCACTCGACAAGTGGGACGCGGCGTACGGCACGGCGGGCGTGAACGAGGCGGCCCGCAGACGCATCGTCGCGCGGCTCCACGTACTGGTCTCGAAGTGGAGCCCGGCGCAGAACGGTCCGGAGGGCGGCGAGTCCGGTCACGCAGACCTGGAGGCGGCGAGCGCGGACGACATCTTCGACCTCATATCCAACGAGTTCGGGAAGTCCTGAGCCTTCCGGGACCCCTGAGCCTTGGCCCCGCACACCTGTCCCCGCACCCGCTCGCCCACCCGCCCTCACAGCCCCCTCACAGCCGCCCGCAATCCTCCCGATCACCACGTAGCGCCAAGGAGCCTGGGTCAGATGTCGAACGAGGAGAAGCTTCTCGATCACCTCAAGTGGGTCACCGCGGAGCTGCGCGAGGCCCGCCAGAAGCTCCGCGACAAGGAGTCGGCCGAGCCGGTCGCCATCGTCGGCATGGCCTGCCGTTTTCCCGGCGGCGCCCGGTCCGCGGAGGACCTGTGGCAGCTCGTGCGCGACGGGGGCGACGCCGTCTCGGGCTTTCCCGACGACCGGGGCTGGGACCTGGAGTCCCTCTACCACCCGGACCCGGAGCACCCGGCGACCAGTTACGTGCGGGACGGCGCCTTCCTCTACGACGCGGGCCGTTTCGACGCCGAGTTCTTCGGCATCAGCCCGCGCGAAGCGGTCGCGATGGACCCGCAGCAGCGGCTGCTCCTGGAGACCGCGTGGGAGGCGATCGAGCACGCGGGCCTCAACCCGCAGGCGTTGCGGGGCAGCGACACGGGTGTCTTCACCGGAGTCAGTGCCCACGACTACCTGACGCTCATCAGCCAGACGGCCAGTGAGGTCGAGGGGTACATCGGCACCGGCAACCTCGGCAGTGTGGTGTCGGGCCGCATCAGCTACACGCTGGGGCTCGAAGGGCCCGCCGTGACGGTCGACACGGCGTGCTCGTCGTCCCTGGTCGCGATCCACCTGGCGAGTCAGGCGCTGCGGCAGGGCGAGTGCTCGCTCGCGCTGGCCGGCGGGTCGACGGTGATGGCCACACCCGGTTCGTTCACCGAGTTCTCGCGGCAGCGCGGGCTCGCCCCCGACGGCCGCTGCAAGCCGTTCGCGGCCGCCGCCGACGGGACCGGCTGGGGAGAGGGCGCCGGAGTCGTGGCGCTGGAACTGCTCTCCGACGCCCGCCGCTGCGGCCACAAGGTCCTTGCTGTGGTGCGGGGTTCGGCCGTCAATCAGGACGGCACGAGCAACGGGTTGGCCGCGCCCAACGGTCCCTCGCAGGAGCGTGTCATCCGCGCGGCTCTCGCCAACGCCCGCCTCTCCGCCGAGGACGTCGACGCCGTGGAGGCCCACGGCACGGGCACCACGCTCGGCGACCCCATCGAGGCCAACGCGCTCCTCGCCACGTACGGGCGGAGCCGGCCGGACGGCAGGCCGCTGTGGCTCGGGTCGGTCAAGTCCAACATCGGTCACACACAGGCCGCCGCCGGTGTCGCCGGTGTGATCAAGATGGTCATGGCCCTGCGCAACGGCATCCTCCCCACGTCACTGCACATCGACGCGCCCTCGCCGCACGTCCAGTGGGATCAGGGCGGTGTACGGCTGCTCTCCGAGCCGGTCGAATGGCGGTCGGAGCGGACGCGGCGTGCGGGGGTCTCGGCGTTCGGCATCTCGGGGACGAACGCGCATCTGATCCTGGAGGAGGCGCCGTCGCAGGAAGAGGCGGCTGCGGCTGAAGTTGCCGAGGCGCCGCCGGGTTCGGTGGTGCCGTGGGTCGTCTCCGCGCGGACCGCCGACGCGCTGCGCGAACAGGCCCGTCGGCTGGCCGAGTTCGCGGCACACGGCACGGAGGCGCGGTCGACCGAGATCGGCTGGTCGCTGGCCACGAGCCGCGCGGTCCTCGAACACCGGGCCGTCGTGATCGGGCAGGACTCCGCCCAGGCGATCTCCTCGCTGGGGGCACTGGCCGCGGGTGAGGCGACCGCGGATGTCGTGTCCGGGATCGCGGGTGACATGGGTCCTGGGCCGGTTCTTGTGTTCCCGGGGCAGGGGTCGCAGTGGGTCGGGATGGGGGCGCAACTGCTGGAGGAGTCGCCCGTCTTCGCGGCCCGCATCGGTGAGTGTGAGCGGGCGCTGTCCGCGTATGTGGACTGGTCGCTGACGGAGGTGTTGCGCGGGGACGGCAGCGAGCTGGCCCGCGTCGAGGTCGTGCAGCCGGTGTTGTGGGCGGTCATGGTCTCACTCGCCGCCGTGTGGGCCGACCAGGGGATTACGCCTGCGGCTGTGATCGGGCATTCGCAGGGCGAGATGGCCGCTGCGTGTGTCGCGGGCGCGCTGTCGCTGGACGATGCGGCACGGATCGTTGCGGTACGCAGCGACGCACTGCGGCAGCTTCAGGGGCACGGCGACATGGCGTCCGTCGGCACCAGCGCCGAGCAGACCGCCGAGCTGATCGGCGACCGGCCGGGCGTCAGCGTCGCAGCCGTCAACGGCCCCTCATCCACGGTCATTTCGGGTTCGCCCGAGGATGTGGCGGCCGTCGTCGCGGACGCGGAAGCGGCCGGACTGCGCGCTCGGGTGATCGACGTCGGCTACGCCTCCCACAACCCCCAGATCGACGCACTGCACGACCTGCTCACCGACCGCCTGGCCGACATCCGACCCACCCCCACCGACATCGCCTTCTACTCCACCGTCACCGCCGAACGACTCGACGACACCACCGCCCTCGACACCGCATATTGGGTCACCAACCTGCGCCAACCCGTCCGCTTCGCCGAAACAGTCGAAGCACTCCTCGCCGACGGCTACCGCCTCTTCATCGAAGCCAGCCCCCACCCCGTCCTCAACCTCGGCATCCAGGAGACCATCGAGCGAGCCGGGGTCGCGGCCACCACCGTTCCCACCCTGCGCCGCGACCACGGCGGGCGCACCCAGCTCACCCACGCCGCCGCGCAGGCCTTCGCCGCGGGTGCCGACATCGACTGGCGGCGCTGGTTCCCGGCCGACCCGACTCCTCGTACCGTCGACCTGCCCACGTACGCCTTCCAGCGCAAGCAGTACTGGGTGGAGCCGCCCGCCGCGGTGGCGCCGGGGGCAGGCGGGCACGACCCGGTCGAGGCCAGGGTGTGGCAGGCCATCGAGGAGCTCGACATCGACGGCCTCGCGAGCAGCCTGGAGATCGAGGGGCAGGCGGAGACCGTCGGGGCGCTGGAGCCCGCCTTGCCCGTCCTGTCGGCCTGGCGGCGGCGGCACCGGGAGCAGTCCACGGTCGACTCCTGGCGTTACCACGTCACCTGGAAGCAGCTCCCCGACACGGCGGCACCCGAGCTCGGCGGCAGCTGGCTGCTGCTCGTGCCCGCCGCGCACACCGACCACCCCGCCGTCCTGGCGACCGCGCAGACACTGGCGGCACACGGCGGCGAGGTGCGGAGTCATGTGCTGGACGCGCGCGCCGTGGAACGTGGCGTGCTGGCGCAGGAGTTGCGGTCGCGGATGGGCGACGAGCAGCACGCGGGCATCGTCAACCTGCTCGCGCTCGACGAGGAGCCGCACCCCGAGCACCCTGCCGTGCCCGCCGGTCTCGCCGCGACGACCGCTCTCGTCCAGGCCCTCGGCGACAACGGCACCGACGTCGTCCTGCGCACCCTCACGCAGGGTGCCGTCTCCACCGGTGCCGCCGATGCGCTCACGCGTCCCGTGCAGGCGCAGGTCTGGGGTCTCGGGCGTGTCGCCGCTCTGGAGTATCCGCGGTTGTGGGGCGGGCTCGTCGATCTGCCCGCGCGTATCGACCACCAGTCGCTGAACCGTCTGGCCGCGGCCCTCGCCCCCGCTCCCGCCGCGCGGGACGAGGATCAGATCGCGATACGTCCCTCCGGCGTCCACGCCCGCCGTCTCGCCCACGCCCCCGCCACTCCCCGGAACAGCGGGGTGAGCTGGCAGCCCCGGGGCACCACCCTCATCACCGGCGGCACCGGGGGCATCGGCGCCGTCCTCGCCCGCTGGCTCGCCCGCGAGGGCGCCCCGCACCTGCTCCTCACCAGCCGCCGCGGCCCCGACGCGCCGGGTGCGCGGGAACTCGCCGCGGAGCTGGAGGAACTGGGCGCGCGTGTCACCCTCACCGCCTGCGACGTCGGCGACCGCGAGCAGGTGCGCCGACTCGTCGACGGCGTTCCCGCCGAGCACCCGCTGACCGCCGTCGTGCACGCCGCCGGTGTCCCGAACTACATCGGCCTCGGCGAGGTGACGGGCGCGGAGCTGGACGAGGTGCTGCGGCCCAAGGCGCTCGCCGCGCTCCACCTGCACGAGCTGACGCGGGAGTCGGAGCTCTCCGCGTTCGTGATGTTCTCGTCCGGTGCCGGAGTGTGGGGCAGCGGCCAGCAGGGCGCGTACGGCGCCGCCAACCACTTCCTCGACGCGCTCGCCGACCACCGCCACTCCCAAGGTCTGCCCGCCACCTCCATCGCCTGGGGCCCCTGGGCCGAGGCGGGAATGGCCGCCGACCAGGCGGCACTGACGTTCTTCAGCCGCTTCGGTCTGCACCCGCTCAGCCCCGACCTCTGTGTGAAGGCGCTGCACCAGGCGCTGGACGCGGGCGAGACGACGCTGACGGTGGCGAACTTCGACTGGGCGCAGTTCACGTCGACGTTCACCGCGCAGCGGCCCAGTCCGCTCCTCGCCGACCTGCCCGAGAACCGTCGCGCGAGCGCGCCCGTGGCGCAGGAGGACACGTCGAAGGCGTCGTCGCTGCACCAGGAGCTGACGGAGGCGAAGCCGGCGCAGCAGCGGCAGTTGCTGTTGCAGCACGTGCGCTCGCAGGCGGCGGCCACGCTCGGGCACTCGGACGTCGACGCCGTACCCGCGACGAAGCCGTTCCAGGAGCTGGGCTTCGACTCGCTGACCGCGGTGGAGCTGCGCAACCGGCTGAACAAGAGCACCGGTCTGACCCTGCCCACCACGGTCGTCTTCGACCATCCCACGCCCGACGCGCTCACCGACGTCCTCCAGTCGGAGCTGTCGGGCGACACGGCGTCCGCGGAGGCGGCACACGCGACGGCGGCGGCCGCTGACGACGAGCCGATCGCGATCGTCGGCATGGCCTGCCGTTACCCGGGCGACGTCCGCTCCCCCGAGGAACTCTGGGACCTCGTCACGGCCGGCAGGGACGCCATGAGCGACTTCCCCGACGACCGCGGCTGGGACCTGGAGACGCTGTACGACCCGGACCCGGAAAGCCGCGGCACCAGTTACGTCCGCGAGGGCGGCTTCCTCTATGACGCGGGAGACTTCGACGCCGCATTCTTCGGCATCAGTCCGCGTGAAGCCGTCGCGATGGACCCGCAGCAGCGGCTGCTCCTGGAGACCGCCTGGGAGGCGATCGAACGCGCCGGGCTCGACCGCGAGGCCCTGAAGGGCAGCAACGCCGGCGTCTACACGGGTCTGACCATCTTCGACTACCTGGCGCTCGTCGGTGAACGCCCCACCGAGGTGGAGGGGTACATCGGCACCGGCAACCTCGGCTGCGTCGCCTCGGGCCGCGTGTCGTACGTACTGGGTCTCGAAGGCCCCGCGATGACCATCGACACCGGCTGTTCGTCGTCGCTGGTGGCGATCCACCAGGCCGCGCACGCGCTGCGGCAGGGCGAGTGCTCGCTCGCCCTCGCGGGCGGCGCGACGGTGATGGCGACGCCCGGCGCCTTCGTGGAGTTCTCGCTGCAGCGCGGGCTCGCCAAGGACGGGCGCTGCAAACCGTTCGCGGCCGCCGCCGACGGCACCGGCTGGGCCGAGGGTGTCGGACTGGTCGTCCTCGAACGCCTCTCGGAGGCCCGGCGCAACGGCCACAAGGTCCTCGCGGTGATCCGCGGCTCGGCCATCAACCAGGACGGTACGAGCAACGGCCTCACGGCACCCAACGGGCAGGCGCAGCAGCGGGTGATCCGCCAGGCGCTCGCCAACGCACGGCTGTCCGCCGAGGACATCGACGCGGTGGAGGCGCACGGCACGGGCACGATGCTGGGCGACCCCATCGAGGCGAGCGCACTTGTGGCCACGTACGGCAAGGAGCGGCCCGAGGACCGGCCGCTGTGGCTCGGCTCGATCAAGTCGAACATCGGGCACGCGCAGGCGTCGGCCGGGGTCGCCGGCGTGATCAAGATGGTGATGGCGCTGCGGAACGAGCAGCTGCCCACCTCGCTGCACATCGACGCGCCCACGCCGCACGTGGACTGGGAGAACAGCGGCGTCCGGCTCCTGTCCGAGCCGGTGGCCTGGCCGCGCGGCGACCGCCCGCGCCGAGCCGGAGTCTCCGCGTTCGGCATCTCGGGCACGAACGCCCACCTCATCCTGGAACAGGCCCCGGACGCGCCGGACGACACCCCCGCCGCCTCCTCCGACATGTCCGACGCACCTGCCGGAGTGGTGCCGTGGGTGGTGTCGGCGCGCGGTGAGGAAGCGCTGCGGGCGCAGGCCGCGCTGCTGGCCGAGCGCGCGACGGCCGACCCTCGGCCGGCGTCGCCCCTGGACGTGGGCTGGTCTCTCGTCAAGAGCCGCTCGGTCTTCGAGAACCGTGCCGTGGTGGTGGGCCGGGACCGCGACGCGCTCCTCACCGGACTGCGCTCCCTGGCAGCGGGCGAGCCCTCCCCGGACGTCGTGCAGGGCGCCGTACAGGGGGCTTCCGGCGCGGGGCCGGTGCTCGTGTTCCCGGGGCAGGGCTCGCAGTGGGTCGGGATGGGGGCGCAGCTGCTGGAGGAGTCGCCCGTGTTCGCGGCCCGCATCGGTGAGTGTGAGCGGGCGCTGTCCGCGTATGTGGACTGGTCGCTGACGGAGGTGTTGCGCGGGGACGGCAATGAGCTGTCGCGGGTGGAGGTCGTGCAGCCCGTGCTGTGGGCGGTCATGGTCTCACTCGCCGCCGTGTGGGCGGATCAGGGGATCGTCCCGGCTGCGGTGATCGGGCATTCGCAGGGCGAGATGGCTGCCGCGTGTGTCGCGGGTGCGCTGTCGCTGGACGATGCGGCACGGATCGTTGCGGTACGCAGCGACGCACTGCGGCAGCTTCAGGGACACGGCGACATGGCGTCCGTCGGCACCAGCGCCGAGCAGACCGCCGAGCTGATCGGAGACCGGCCGGGCGTCAGCGTCGCAGCCGTCAACGGCCCCTCATCCACGGTCATTTCTGGGTCACCTGAGCATGTGGCCGCTGTCGTCGCCGAGGCGGAAGCGCGTGGACTCCGCGCTCGCGTCATCGACGTCGGCTACGCCTCCCACAACCCCCAGATCGACGCACTGCACGACCTGCTCACCGACCGCTTGGCCGACATCCGACCCACCCCCACCGACATCGCCTTCTACTCCACCGTCACCGCCGAGCGGCTTGCAGACACCACCGCCCTCGACACCGCCTACTGGATCACCAACCTCCGCCAACCCGTCCGCTTCGCCGAGACGGTCGAAGCGCTCCTCGCCGACGGCTACCGCCTGTTCATCGAAGCCAGCCCCCACCCCGTCCTTGCCCTCGGCATGGAAGAGACCATCGAGCAGGCCGACATGCCCGCCACCGTCGTCCCCACCCTGCGCCGCGACCACGGCGACACCGCCCAGCTCACCCGCGCCGCCGCCCAGGCCTTCACCGCCGGCGCCGAAGTCGATTGGACGGGGTGGTTCCCCGCTGTTCCGCTGCCCCGGGTGGTGGATCTGCCGACGTACGCCTTCCAGCGGGAGCGGTTCTGGCTGGAGGGGCGTCGGGGGCTGGCGGGGGATCCGGCGGGCCTCGGGCTCGCCTCGGCGGGGCACCCGCTGCTCGGGGCCGCCGTGGAGCTCGCGGACGGCGGCAGTCATCTGCTGACCGGGCGGATCTCGCCGCGGGACCAGGCGTGGCTCGCCGAGCACCGGGTCATGGACACGGTGCTGCTGCCGGGCTCCGCCTTCGTGGAGCTCGCGTTGCAGGCCGCGGTGCGCGCCGGCTGCGAAGAGCTGGCGGAGCTGACGTTGCACACGCCGCTCGCGTTCGGGGACGAGGGTGCGGGTGCGGTGGATCTGCAGGTGGCGGTCGGTGCCGTGACCGAGGACGGGCGGCGTCCCGTGTCCGTCCACTCGCGGCCCACGGGTGAGGGCGACGACGCCGTGTGGACCCGGCACGCAGCGGGCACGGTGGCCCCCGCCGGGCCCGTCGCCGTGGACGGTTCACTGGGGGGTGCCTGGCCGCCGCCCGGGGCCACCCCCGTGGGCGGACCTGACCCGTACGCCGAACTGGCCTCGTACGGTTACGACTTCGGGCCCGGCTCGCAGGGTCTCGTGACCGCGTGGCGGCTCGGGGACGACCTCTTCGCCGAGGTGCGGCTGCCCGAGGCGGAGAGCGGCGGCGCCGACCGCTACCGGGTCCATCCGGTGCTGCTCGACGCCACCCTGCACGCACTGATCCTGGACGCCGTCACCTCGTCCGCCGACACCGACCAGGTGTTGCTGCCGTTCTCCTGGAGCGGGTTGCGGGTGCACGCGCCGGGCACGGACAGTCTGCGCGTACGTATCGCACGCACCGCGCCGGACCAGCTGGCCCTGACGGCCGTGGACGACGGTGGGGCGCCGGTCCTGACGCTGGAGTCGCTCACGGTGCGGCCGGTCGCCGCCCATCAGATCGCCGGTGCGCGCACGGCCGACCGGGACGCCCTGTTCCGGCTGGTGTGGGCGGAGGCTGCCGCGCGGGCCGACGAGCACGTCGAGGGCGGCGGGGTTGTGCGTCCCGCTGTCGTCGCGCCTGCCGGGGTGCCGCTGGGTGCCACGCTCGCCGACGCGCTGTCCGGTGCTCCCGTGCGGGAGACGTTCGCCGCGCTGCGGGAGGGTGTGGCGGCCGGGGGCGAGGCGCCCGACGTGGTGCTCGCCGTGTGCGCCACGCCTGGTCATCGCGGGGCCGATGATGTCGAGGGCGCGGCCGCATACGCGCGGCTCGCCACCGTGACGCTTCTGTCGCTGCTCAAGGAGTGGGTCGACGATCCCGCGTTCGCGGCGAGCCGCCTCGTCGTCGTCACACGGGGTGCGGTCGCGGCACGGCCGGGTGAGGCCGTCGGTGATCTGCCGGGTGCGTCGCTGTGGGGTCTGGTGCGCAGCGCGCAGGCCGAGAACCCGGGGCGTCTCACGCTGCTGGACGTGGACGAGTCGGAGGAGTCTCTGGCCGCGCTGCCGGGCGTACTGGCGCTCGGGGAACCGGAGTTGGCGCTGCGGGGCGGGCGGGCCTTCGTGCCGCGGCTCGTACGTGATGACGCCTCGGCCCGGCTCGCGCCGCCGGTCGGGGCGACCACGTGGCGCCTCTCCGGGGACGCTCTGGTGGATGCTCCGGAGGCCCGGCGGGCGCTGGAACCGCACGAGGTGCGGGTCGCGCTGCGGGCCGCCGCGCCGGACCCGGAACCGCTCGGGCCGGGCCGGGTCGTGGGTGCCGGTGTCGTGACGGAGGTCGGCGACGCGGCCGGGCCGGTGGGCGTGGGTGACCGGGTGATGGGGCTGTTCGATGCGGTGGGGCCGGTGGCGGTCACCGACGCGGCGCTGCTGACAGCCGTTCCGGGCGGCTGGAGTTGGACTCGGGCGGCCGGGTCGTTGGGCGCCTATGTGGCGGCGTACCACGTCTTGGCGGATGTCGTCGCACCGAGCGGCGCGGCCACACTTCTCGTCGCGGAGGGGACCGGCTCCGTGGGGCGTGCGGTGCCGCGGCTCGCGCCGCACCTGGGCGTGGACATCGTGGACGGTGCGGCAGACTTCACCCTCGACCGTGACGGGGCCTTGGTCATCCGTCGGGCGGACGCCGCGGACGAGGGCCGGGGCGTCGCTCCGCCCGAGCCCGGCCGCGTACGGGACATCCTGGCCGCGCTGGCGGAGCTGATGCCGCCCACGGGATCGGCGGAGGACGGCGACGTACGTGACGGCGGCCCCCTCATACCGCTCGACGTCACGGCATGGGACGTCCGGCAGGCGCCCGCCGCCGTGGCCGCGCCGCCCACCGCGGGCACGACCGTGTACACCCTGCCCGTCGCCTTCGACCCGGAAGGCACCGTACTCATCACCGGCGGAACCGGAGCCCTCGGCGCCCTGACCGCCCGTCACCTGGTGGAACGTCACGGAGCCAGGCATCTGCTCCTGTCGAGCAGGCGCGGCGCCGACGCGCCGGGCGCGCTCGAACTGGCCGCGGACCTCGCCGCGCTCGGCGCGCACATCACGTTCGCGGCCTGCGACCCCGGCGACCGGGACGCGGCCGTCGCCCTCCTGGAGTCGGTGCCCGCGGGGCACCCGCTGACGGCCGTCTTCCACTGCGCGGGCACCGTGAACGACGCGGTGGTGCAGAACCTCACGGCCGGACAGGTCGAGGAGGTGATGCGGGTCAAGGCCGACGCGGCATGGAACCTGCACGAGCTGACGCGCGACGCCGACCTGTCCGCGTTCGTCCTGTACTCGTCGGTCGCCGGGCTCCTCGGCGGCCCGGGGCAGGGCAGCTACACCGCCGCCAACGCGTTCCTGGACGCGCTGGCCCGGCACCGGCAGGACCGCGGGGCCGCGGCGACGTCCTTGGCGTGGGGTTACTGGGACCTGGAGAGCGGCATGTCGGGGCGGCTCACCGACGCCGACCGGGCACGTCACGCCCGCGCCGGTGTGGTCGGGCTCGGCGCCGACGAAGGTCTCGCCCTGCTCGACACGGCCTGGGCCGGCGGGCTCCCGCTGTACGCGCCGGTCCGCCTCGACCTGACCCGGATGCGCCGGCAGGCCGAGAGCCGCCCCGCGCCGGCGCTCCTCCAGGACCTGGTGCGCGGCGCCGGGAGCAGAAGCGGCGGCGGGTCCGCCGGGTCGGCGGGTGCGTCCGCGCTGCGCAGGTCGCTCGGCGCGATGTCCGACGCGGAGCGCGAGGAGGCGCTGCTCGACCTGGTGTGCACGCACATCGCGGCCGTCCTGGGATACGACGCGACGACGCCCGTCAACGCGACGCAGGGACTGCGGGAGCTCGGCTTCGATTCGCTGACGGCGGTGGAGCTGCGCAACAGGCTGTCGACCGCGACGGGGCTGAAGCTGCCCGCCACGTTCGTGTTCGACCACCCGAACCCGGCGGAACTGGCCGCGCAACTACGGCAGGAGCTGGCGCCGCGCGCGGTCGATCCGCTCGCCGATGTCCTCGCCGAGTTCGAGCGACTGGAGAACTCGCTCCTGTCGGTCTCGGCGAAGGACGGCACGGCGAGGGCCGAGCTCGCCGGGCGGCTGCGGGCCACGCTGGCGCGGCTCGACGTGCCGCGGGAGACGGCCGGACAGGTGGCCGAGGAGGCGACCGTGGTGGCCCGGATCCAGGACGCGTCGGCCGACGAGATCTTCGCGTTCATCGACCGGGACCTGGGCAGGGGCGACGGCACCGGGCAGAGCGACGGACAGGGCAACGGACAGGCAGTGGAGGGACAGCGATGAACGAGTTCGCCCGCAAGAAGCGTGCCCTGGAGCACAGTCGGCGGATCAACGCCGGGGATCTGGACGCGCTCGTCGAGTTGTACGCGCCCGACGCCGTGGTCGAGGACCCGGTCGGCCTGCCGCCCCTCACCGGGCACGACGCGCTGCGCGCCCACTACGGACCGCTCTTCTCCGCGCACCTGCGCGAGGAGGCGGCCGAGCCCGTGGCCGGTCAGGACGCCGCGCACGCGCTGATCCAGATCACCTCCGTCATGGACTACCTGCCGCTGGGCCCGCGGTACGCGGAGCGCGGCTGGCTCAAGGCACCCGACGCCCCGCAGGCGGCGCGCATCCGGCGCACCGCGATGCTCGTGATCCGCATGGACGCGGCCGGTCTCGTCCGGCACCTGAAGTCGTACTGGGGCACGTCCGACCTCACGGTCCTCGGCTGAGTCCCGGGACCGCGACGACTTGCTCAAGGTCTGCCCACCCTTCCTGGAGGTGCCATGCCCGACGAGGCCGCGCGCAAGCAGATGGCCATCGACTACGCCCGGCGGATCAACGCCGGTGACATCGAGGGCGTCCTCGACCTGTTCACGGACGACATCGTCTTCGAGGACCCGGTGGGGCGGCCCCCGATGGTGGGCAAGGACGACCTCCGCAGGCATCTCGAACTGGCCGTGTCCTGCGGTACGCACGAGGTGCCCGAGCCGCCGATGACCTCGATGGACGACCGTTTCGTGGTGACGCCGACCACCGTCACGGTGCAGCGGCCGCGGCCGATGACGTTCCGCATCGTCGGCATCGTCGAACTCGACGAGAACGGGCTGGGCCGCCGGGTCCAGGCGTTCTGGGGAGTCACCGACGTGACCATGGACGGGCCCGCCGACGCCACCCACCCCGAAGGGACCCGCGCGTGACCACCACCCGACCCGCACACGCCGTCGTGCTGGGCGCCAGCATGGCAGGCACCCTCGCGGCCCATGTCCTGGCCCGCCACGTCGACGCCGTCACCGTCGTGGAACGTGACGCCCTGCCCGAGGAGCCCCGGCATCGCAAGGGGGTTCCGCAGGGCCGCCACGCCCACCTGCTGTGGTCCAACGGCGCCCGCCTCATCGAGGAGATGCTGCCGGGCACCACCGACCGCCTCCTCGCGGCCGGCGCGCGCCGTCTCGGCTTCCCCGAGGACCTGGTGACCCTGACCGGGCAGGGGTGGCAGCACCGCTTTCCGGCCACCCAGTTCGCGCTGGTCGCCAGCCGACCGCTGCTCGACCTGACAGTACGTCAAGAGGCGCTGGCGTCCGCCGGCATCCGCGTCCGGCAGCGCACCGAGGCGGTCGAGCTCTCGGGCGACGGGAGCCGGGTCACCGGTGTCGTCGTGCGTGACGTGGACGGCGGTACGCGGGAGACCCTCGAAGCCGACCTGGTGATCGACGCCACCGGTCGCGGCTCCCGCCTGAAGCAGTGGCTGTCGGCGCTGGGCGTGCCCGCACTCGAAGAAGACGTGGTGGACGCGGGCGTCGCCTACGCCACCCGTCTCTTCGAGGCCCCGCCCGGCGCGACGACCCACTTCCCCGCCGTCAACATCGCCGCCGACGACCGCGTCCGCGAACCGGGACGCTTCGGCGTGGTCTACCCCATCGAGGGCGGGCGCTGGCTCGCGACGCTCTCCTGCACGCGGGGCGCGCAACTGCCGTCCAACGAAGACGAGTTCCTGCCCTTCGCGGAGAACCTGAGCCATCCGATCCTCGCCGAGCTCCTGCGCGACGCGGAGCCGCTCACGCCGGTCTTCGGCTCCCGTTCCGGCGCGAACCGCCGCCTGTATCCGGAGCGGCTCGCCGAGTGGCCCGACGGGCTGCTCGTCATCGGCGACTCACTGACCGCGTTCAACCCGATCTACGGGCACGGGATGAGCTCGGCCGCGCGCTGCGCCGACACGATCGACCGCGAGTTCCGGAAGGAGCCGCAGGTCGGCGCGGGGGCCGCCCTCCGTCTCCAGAAGGCGATCGGCGCGGCGGTCGACGACCCGTGGATCCTGGCCGCGACCAAGGACATCGACTACGTCAACTGCCGCGTCTCGGCGACGGATCCGCGCCTCATCGGAGTGGACACCGAGCAGCGTCTGCGGTTCGCGGAGGCCATCACGGCCGCGTCGATCCGCTCCCCCAAGGCATCCGAGATCGTCACGGACGTGATGAGCCTCAACGCGCCGCAGACCGAACTGGGCTCCAACCGCTTCCTCATCGCGATGCGCGCCGACGAGCGTCTGCCGGAGCTGACGGCTCCCCCGCTGCACCCGGAGGAGCTGGCCGTCGTGCAGCTGGATCCGGCCAAGATCACACCTGCGGCCGTACGCACCTGACGCCTCCGGCTCGCCGCCACCGACGGCCCCTGTCCGACCGCGGACGGGGGCCGTCGGCCCTTTCCGTCCCCGCCCCCTGACAGCGCACGCCGAAGCGTGCCGTTTTAACAGATCCCTTGAT
The DNA here is from genome assembly GCF_008642355.1 of Streptomyces venezuelae. Classification (NCBI taxonomy): domain Bacteria; kingdom Bacillati; phylum Actinomycetota; class Actinomycetes; order Kitasatosporales; family Streptomycetaceae; genus Streptomyces; species Streptomyces venezuelae. Next base: position 7,372,087 of record NZ_CP029193.1, on the reverse strand, counting down.
GTTCTGTTAAAAGCTGCCCTCGTCACAGACCTTGTTGAAGAGCTGAGCACTGGGCCAGAGTTCATGCCGCGGCGAGCCCCACGCTCGCCGACAGGCAGGAACCCACCCCCCTTTTTCCCGTATGACGGAGAGTTCCTGCCTGCCATCCGGAAGGAATCAGTGTGTCGCAATCTCGTAGATACAGATTCGCCGCCGTGGCCGCTCTGCTCTCGGCGTCAGTGGTTGTGGGAACCCAGGCCACCGCGCAGGCTCAGGCCCCGGTGAAGGACACCACCCCCGCCGCGCGCTACCAGCCCGAGATGGTGCGGGCGCTCGCCGCGTCGCTCGGTGTGAGCGAGAAAGCCGCCGTCGATCGGCTCGACCGGCAGGACGCCCAGCAGGCCCGGCTCACCGGGCTGAGGGAGAGCGGGATATCCGAGGACGGGGCGTTCTTCGACGCGTCCGGCAGGCTGACCGTCAACGCCGACGACAAGGCCGATGTCGCCGCCATCGAGAAGGCCGGCCTCGACGCCCGTGTCCCGGCCCGCGGCGAGGACGAGCTCGACGAGATCAAGGCGGGGCTCGACGCCGCCGCCACCCGGCGCGCCCCCGCCGGTGTCGTCGACTGGTCCGTGGACCTGGCAGCGGACAAGGTCACCGTCAAGGTGAACAACGACCGCGGGGCGGCCGCGAAGGCGTTCCTCGCCAAGGCCAAGACGTACGGCTCCGCCGTCAAGATCGTCCGGGGTCAGGAGAAGAGCGCCCCGCAGGCCGCGATCGCCCCCGGCAGCAAGATGACGATCAACGACACCACCGGCTGGTGTTCCGTCGGCTACGGCGCCCGCGACCGGTCCGGCAAGCAGTACCTCGTCACCGCGGGCCACTGCGTCGAGGGGCTGCCCACCCTGCGCTACGGCGGCACCGCGTTCGCCAAGGGCACCCACACCCGCTTCGGGGTCGGCACCGACAGCGTCGACATGGGCGTCGCCGCCATCAACTCCGGGCACTCGATCACGACCCAGGTCGGCACCTGGGGCCAGGCCGGCAACATCGCCGTGAACGGCAGCCGCCGCGCCGCGTCCGGTGCCGCGCTCTGCAAGTCCGGCGCGACCACCGGGTGGACGTGCGGCACGGTCGGTTCGTACAACGTCTCCGTCACCTACGTCGACCAGAACGGCGGCCCCGACACGGTCGTCAGGGGTCTCGCCACCTCCAGCGTCTGCACCCAGGGCGGCGACAGCGGCGGCGCGTACATCTCCGGCAACCAGGCCCAGGGCATGACCTCCGGCGGCCCGGTGAGCCAGCGGTGCACCGGGGGTGTGAACTCGCGCGGTTCGTCCTACTTCCAGCCACTCGACGACGCCCTCTCGTACTACGGGCTGACTCTGAACACCAACTGACCGGCCTTCGAAGGAAGACCAGGGGCCGCCCACCGGCTATGGTGGGCGGCCCCTGGTCGCCTGTGTGGCTTGAAATCGCCGTCGAGCCACCCTCATCGGGGCGAGGGACTCCCGCGCCCCCGAAAGACGCCATGCCGAACATCCCCCACACCGAAGGGCCCGATACGACCTTCGCGACCGTGTTCCGCCGGGCCCTGCAACAACGCGGGCTGCCGCTGGAGCGCATACGCGACCACCTCAGGGCCCAGCAGATCACCGTCAGCCTCGCCACGCTGAGCCACTGGCAGCGCGGACGCAGCCAGCCGGAGCGCGCCCAGTCCCTGCGTGCCGTCGACGCGTTGGAGCCGCTCCTCAACCTGCCCGCCGGAACGCTCCGCTCGCTGGTGGGCCCGCACCGGCCGCGCGGCGGTCCCCCACCGGTCGACCCGACCGTCGCCCGCACGGTCTACGGCGAGAACTCGGACGTGGAACAGGCTCTCGGTGACGCGTTCCCGCAGTTCAACGAGGGACTGCGGCCGCTGACCGTCCAGGAGACGGTGTGCCTGGACGAGCACCGGTCCATCCACGAGACGTCGATCACGACCGTGGTGCAGGCCGTCCGGGACGCGGTCGAGCACCTCACCGTCGTGCACTTCCTCGACTCCCCGAAGGCGGGGACGGTCGAGCTCTCCGTCCCCTACGGGCCGCCGCCGCGCAGCCGTTTCCTGCCGGAGCTCGGGTGCGTGGCGGCCGACATTCCGCTGGGGCGGCAACTGGCCAGGACGGAGACCGCGGTGGTCGCGTACACGCTCCGGGCCGCTTCGGACGTCTCCTACCAGCACGAGCGCCGCGTCACCACGCCCCTGCGGGCCTACCTGCTGCACGTGCGCTTCCATCCCCTGGCGCTGCCCGCCGGCTGCTGGAGCTACCAGCGCGAGCAGATCGGCGCCGAGCCCCGCCATCGCCGCCGCACCGCTCTCGACGCCTTCCACACGACCCACCTGCTGCCCACGCACTGCAGGCCCGGGGTGTACGGGATGGAGTGGGAGTGGCCCGCCTGAGGGGCGTTCCTTCCGCTGCGACGGTCAAAACCCCAGGTCGAGCGCCAGGCACGAGTAGTACTTCCACGAGCCCTCGGGGTGGTAGGCGCCGGGCTCCGTACCGCTCCGGCCGGTCGACGCCCCCTCGGTCATGTCCTCGAAGCGGATGCGCTCGGGGAGGCGGCCGAAGCGCTCGTGGCGTGCCGCGGCGGCAGTACCGACGGCAGTGGTCGTGCTGGTGAGTTCCTTGGCCATGGGGGTCTCCACTTCGACTTCGCCGTATGAATACGTCACCACTTTAACCGGTGACGGACCGCGAAGGCCAGGAGTGCGGCCGGGTCACACGTGGCAGGGCGGGCACCTGCTACGCTCCGAAAGACCTGGACCTGATTGACCGAGGAGTCACAGACGTGGTGGGTGAAGACGACATCTCCGGATGAGATCCGGAAGTGACAGGCCACCGGCCGGCGCCGTAGGTGCGCTGCTGCCGTGGCCCTGTTCGTCGTCCCGTCCTTCCCCACCCTGCCCAGGGCAGAGGTCTGTCTGCCCTGTCGACACCTCGAGGTTTCCTCCATGTCCGACGCCGCCATCACCTGCTCGAACCTCTCCTTCGCCTGGCCCGACGACACCCCGGTCCTCAGCGCCCTGTCGTTCACGCTGACCTCCGGGCGCACCGGCCTGGTCGCCCCCAACGGCTCCGGCAAGAGCACCCTGCTCAAGCTGATCGCGGGTGAGCTCAGGCCCACCGCCGGCTCGGTGTCGGTCAGCGGCACGCTCGGCCACCTCCCGCAGAGCCTCCCCCTGACCGGCACCCTCACGGTCGCCGAAGTCCTGGGCGTCGCTCCCGTGATCCAGGCGCTGAACGCCGTCGAGTCGGGCGACGTGAGCGAAGCGCACTTCACCACCATCGGCGACGACTGGGACATCGAGGAGCGCACCCGCGCCCAACTCGACCGTCTCGGGCTCGCCGGTCTCGACCTCGACCGTCGGCTGAGCACGCTCAGCGGCGGCCAGATCGTCTCCCTCGGCCTCGCCGCCCAACTCCTCAGGCGCCCCGACGTACTGCTCCTCGACGAGCCGACCAACAACCTCGACCTGGACGCCCGGCACAAGCTCTACGCCGTACTGGAGAACTTCACCGGCTGCCTGCTCCTGGTCAGCCACGACCGCCCGCTGCTCGACCGCATGGAGCGCATCGCCGAACTCGGCGGCGACGAACTGCGCTTCTACGGCGGCAACTTCAGCGCGTACGAGGAGGCCGTGCGGGCCGAGCAGGAGGTCGCCGAGAAGAACGTCCGCAACGCGGAGCAGGAACTGAAGCGCGAGAAGCGCGAGGCGCAGCAGGCCCGCGAGCGGGCCGATCGCCGGCAGAGCAACGCCGCCCGCAACCTCAAGAACGCCGGGCTGCCCCGCATCTTCGCCGGCAACATGAAGCGGGGCGCGCAGGAGTCCGCGGGCCGTGCGGGTCAGATGCACGCGACGCGGGTCAGCGAGGCCAAGGCCCGTCTCGACGAGGCCGGACGCGCGCTCCGTGACGAGCAGCGCATCACCCTCGAACTGCCCGACACCCGGGTCCCTGCCGGACGCAATCTCTTCCTCGGCGAGGGCATGCAGGTGCGGCACGCAGGCCGGGCGGTGTTCGCCGAAGGGGGCGTCGACCTGACCATCCGCGGACCCGAGCGCATCGCGCTGACCGGGCCCAACGGCTCCGGCAAGACCACCCTGCTGCGGCTCGTCACCGGTGACCTCGCGCCGGACGAGGGCGAGATCAAGCGCAACGACGGCCGGATCGCGTACCTCTCGCAGCGTCTCGACCTGCTGGACCCGGAGCGCACCGTGGCGCAGAACTTCGCCGCGTCCGCTCCCGAGCGGCCCGAGGCGGAGCGGATGAACCTGCTCGCCCGTTTCCTCTTCCGGGGCCAACGGGCCCATCTGCCCGTCGGCGTCCTCTCCGGTGGTGAGCGGCTGCGCGCCACCCTCGCGTGCGTGCTCTGCGCCGAACCGGCACCGCAGTTGCTGCTGCTCGACGAGCCGACGAACAACCTCGACCTGGTCAGCGCGGGTCAGTTGGAGAGCGCACTCGACTCGTATCAGGGCGCCTTCGTCGTGATCAGCCATGACGAGCGCTTCCTCGCCGAGATCGGGGTGAACCGTCGGCTGCGGCTGGCGGACGGTGCGCTGAGGGAGACCGGAGCACCCGCGGTGTGAGCCGTCGGTCAGTGTGCGGCCTGGCCCGTGCGGGGCGACTCGCCGGGCCGGGCCGACCGCTCGGCAACCACTCGGCACCACACCGCCACCGCCACGACTCCGACACCGCAACCGCAACTGACACCGACACCGACACCGGAGAACGGTCTCCCATGTCTCAGCCCCAGTCGCAGCACCAGCACCAGCCCTCGGCCCGGCCCCAACACGCCCTGCTCGCCCACGACGTCGTGCGCGACTTCGGGGGCCGTCGCGTACTCGACGGCGTCTCCCTGACCGCCTCCCCGGGCCATCGCATCGGCCTGATCGGCGAGAACGGCGTCGGCAAGTCCACGCTGCTGCGGATCCTCGCCGGTGTGGACGAGCCCGACACCGGCAGCGTCGTCCGGCCCGCCGAGCTCGGCTTCCTGCACCAGGAGATGCCCTTCGACACCGACTCGACCATCGCGGCCGTCCTCGACGACGCGTTGCGCGAGGCCCGTGAGGACTTGGCGGAGCTCGGACGGCTGAGTGAGGAGATCGCCCGCGTACCCGAGGACACGCCCGCCCACCGGGAGCTCCTCGACGTCTACGGCCGACGGCTCGAACAGGCGCAGGACCGCGAGTCCTGGGACGCCGACCGCCGGGCCGCGCTGGTCCTCGAAGGGCTCGGCCTGGGCTCCCTCACGCACGACCGTACGCTCGGCTCGCTGTCCGGCGGGCAGCGCGGCCGGCTCGCGCTGGCCGCGCTGCTCGTACGGCGGCCGACGGCGCTGCTCCTCGACGAGCCGACCAACCACCTCGACGACGGCGCCGCCGCCTTCCTGGAGGAGCAGCTGCGCGACCTGCCCGGCACGGTGGTGGCCGCCAGTCACGACCGCGCGTTCCTCGACGCCGTCTGCACCGACCTGATCGACCTCGACCCGGCGGTCGGAGGGCCGGTCCGCCACGGCGGCAACTACTCGGCGTACGTGGGCGCGAAGCGCGCCGAGCGGGCGCGCTGGGAACAGCGTCACGCCGATGAGCAGGAAGAACTGCGGGCGTTGCGGCACTCGGCGGGTGTCACCGCCCGCCGGGTGGCCCCTGACCGCGGGCCGCGCGACAGCGAGAAGATGGGCTACGGCCATCGGGCGGGCCGGGTGCAGAGCCAGATCTCCCGCCGGTTGCGCAACGCCACGCGGCGCCTGGACGAGTTGGAGCGCGTCCAGGTGCCCGCGCCGCCGCGGCCACTGCGGTTCGCTGCGGAAGTGCTGAGTGCGCGGACGACTGCCCAAGTTGAGTCCATCGGGCGTGCGGAGGACGACCCGGAGCCGTTGGTCTCGTTGCGTGACGTGCGGGTGCCCGGTCGGCTCGCGCTGGACGCGCTTGACGTGGCGGCGGGCGAGCGGCTGCTGGTGACGGGTGCGAACGGGGCGGGCAAGTCGACGTTGCTCGCCGTGCTCGCCGGGCGCCTCGCCGCCGAGGGGGAGGTACGTCGACGGGAGCACCTGACGGTGGGGCTGCTCGCCCAGGACACGGTGTTCGCGCGGCCCGAACGTACGGCCCGGGACACGTATGCACGGGGGCTGGGGCCGGAGCGGGCCGAGGCGGTTCCGCTGGTGTCGCTCGGCCTGGTCCACGCGGCCGACCTGGACAAACCCGTCGGCACCCTGTCTGTAGGTCAGCGTCGACGGCTCGCGCTCGCCCTCCTGGTGGCCCGTCCGCCCCAGCTGCTCCTGCTCGACGAGCCGACCAACCACCTCTCGCCGCGCCTGTGCGACGAACTGGAGGAGGCGATGAACCCCGGCTCCGGTCCGGAGGACGGCACCGGGGCCATCGTCATCGCGAGCCACGACCGCTGGCTGCGGCGGCGGTGGGAGGGGCACACGCTCCGGCTGCCGAGATAGGGGCGCGCGGGAAGCACAGGACGGGTGAGGGCGCGTCGGTGGCCTTCGTTGCGGCGCGCGAAGGTCACCTGTCAGGATGGTGACGTGCATCTCGACCACGTCTTCGTCTGCGGACACCCTGCCCTCGACTTCGCGGCCACGCTCCGCGCGCGACGCTCCACGCGGTTCGAGATGTTCGTGACGCCGGAGCGGCTCAACGCCTGGTATCTGGAGTCCGGGCTCGTGGACGCGATCACGCCCGCGGAGGAGAGCGACGTCCGGGCGGCGACGACCGTACGCGAGGCGGTCTACCGGCTCCTCACCGACCGCCGTCTCGGCGACGGCTTCGACCGCGAGGCGCTCGCCGTGCTCAACGCCGCCGCCCGCCGGACCCCCGTGACACCCCAGCTCGCACTGGCCGGGCGGCACAACGAGGCGACCCCCGACCAGGCTCTCGCGACCGTGGCCCGCCAGGCCGTCGAACTGCTCGGCGGCCCGGACATACCGCTGCTCAAGGAGTGCGGCAACCCCGAGTGCACCCGGGTCTACATCGACCGCTCCCGCGGCATGCGGCGCCAGTGGTGCGGCATGGAGTCCTGCGGCAACAAGATCAAGGCCGCCGCGTACCGCGCGCGGAAGAAGACCGGGGCATGACACGCACCGTCCCGAGGTGCCGGTGGAGGACCGCGGTGAGCCCCGCCATCGTCACGGCGGCCAGGGCGAAGCAGCAGCAGACGAGACTGACGTCCCCCACCCATGCGGCGGGCCTGTCGAACACGGCGGCGGAGAGACGGACCGCCGCGCCGAGCGCGCCCGCCCCGGCGGCGAGCAGCCACGTGCCGGGGGTGAGCGCGCTCCAGAGGTCGCCGGAGGCGGCGGAGCGCGCGATGCGCAGGACGACGCGTCCGGCGAGCACCGCGCCGGCGAGGGGCGCGACGACGGCCGCCCCCAGCAGGAGCAGTACGGGCAGGACCCACAGGCCTGGGTCATCGGACGCGAGGATCATGACTGGAAGACGGCCGCATCGACGGAAAGGTTGCACGGCACACCGGCCGGTGCCCGGTGAGCGGGCCCGCTACCGCAGCACTGCCTGCAGGTCCAGCCGTTTGACGTCGAGCTTCCGGTAGATCCTGGTCAGGTGCTGTTCGACGGTGCTGACCGTGACGTACAGCTTGCGGGAGATCTCCCGGTTGGTGAACCCGTCGGCGGCCAGTTCGGCCACGCGGCGTTCGGCCTCGGTCAGCTCGGCGTCCGGTTCGGGGTGGCCGGTCGGGTGCGGCGACACGGGACCGGCCGGGGGCGGCCCGGCAGCGGGCGAGGGGCCGACCGCGGGCGGGGGCGTGGTGTCCCAGCGACGGGCCAGGAGCTCGGCCTTGCGGGCGAGCAGCCGCGCGCGTTCCGTCTCTCCCGCCTCCCGTACGGCCTCACTCTGCTCTCCCACGGCCCGCGCCAGCTCGAACACGTCACCGGCACTCCTGAGCACGGCGACGGCCTCGTCGAGCAGCTCGATGCGGTCCGGTACGGGGGATGTGGCGGCCCGCAGCCGCAGCGTCATGCCCCAGGTGCGGCCGTCGGCCGGAGCGGGCAACGTCATCTGGTCGTCGACGAGCCGGCGGGCCAGGAGGGACTCACCGAGGGCCAGGTACGCCTCGGCGGCACCGAGCCGCCACGATTCCAGCGCGGGCAGGTCGACGCCCCAGCCGCTCATGCGCGTACCGCAGGCGTAGAAGTCGCCCAGGGCGGCGTAATGACATCCGGTGGCCAGGTGGTAGCGGCCACGAGCCGCCAGATAGTGCAACCCCGTGCGGGACTGGAACACCGCCTGGGGCACGGGCCGTTCGAGGAGGGACGCCGCGCCGTCGACGTCTCCGGTGGCCGCGTGGGCCTGTACGGCGGCGGCGAGCGGGAGGCCGATCGCGGCTCCCCAGCCCTTGGCGCCGAGCATGTCCAGTGCGGTGGCGGCGCGCTGTCGTGCCGCAGCCGGGTCGCCCTGGCGCAGATGGATGAGGGCACGCCACGCGGTGAACCAGGCCTGCCAGGTGGGGCTGTTGCGTTCTCCGGCCTGCGCGACGAGCCCGTCGCACCAGGCGGCGGCCCGGTGCGGCCGGTCGCGGTAGGTGAGCGTGGCCAGGGCGGCGGTCTGGGCGGCGACGGTGCGGGGGCCGAGGCGGTAGCGGTCGAGGGCGCGTTCCGCCGCGTCGACGGCGTCGACCGGGTCGCTCTCACTGCCGTGCAGCAGGTCCTGCATCAGGGTGCCCGCGCCCTGCAGTTCGGGGGTGGCGGCGGGCGGTGCCGAACGCTGCGCGGCCAGCACGCCGGAGCCGAGCCGGTCCTTGACGTGCCCGGGGTAGAGGTAGGCGCCCCAGAGCCACGGGGTGTCGAGGTCCGCGGCGTTCATGGGCGGTGCGCCGGCCGGATTCGGACCGGCTAGCGCACAGATGGCATCCAGTCCTTCGTCGACGCGTCCATGCCAGAGGAGGTGGGTGGGGAGGGTGACGGGAATGTGGGGTGGGAGGGGCGCGTCCGGGGCCGGGGACCGGTCGGGGAGGTGGTGGAGGACCTTCGCGGGGTCCAGGCGCCATTCCGCGTCGGCGAGCGCGCCCATGACCGCGGCCCGCTGCGCGACGCCCCGGCACCTCCGGTACGCGGCCCGCAGGTAGTCCACCGCCGTCTCCACCCGGTCATCGTCCAGGGCGAGTTGGGCCGCTTCCTCGAACACGGGAACCGCCCACGGCGTGTCCGTCCGGTCCGCGGCGACGAGGTGGGCGGCCACATCGTCGGCCGGGGCGCCTGCCTCGTGCAGGAGCGCGGCCACCCGCCCGTGCAGCCTGCGACGCTCCTCCGTGGGCATCCCGTCCAGGATCGCCGCCCCGAACGCCGGATGGCACAGGCGTCCCTCGTGCAGCACGTCCGCGACGGTGAGCCGGTGCACGGCGCGGGCCACGGAAGCGGCGTCCACATCGAGAAGCCGACCGACCAGCGCGGGGGCCGCCTGGGCTCCCAACACGGCGACGGCACGGGCGACTTCGGTCGCCGGTGCCTCGTGTCGGTGGAGGAAGCCGAGCACCGCCCGCCCGTACGCCTCCCCGGCGCGGCCCGCCGACCGGTGGTCCTCGGCCAGCGCGTGGACGAGGAGCGGGTGGCCCGCGCTCATGCCGTGGACGAGAGGAGTGAGGTTCCGCGCCGTCTCCTCGTCGAGTCGCCTCGCGAGCACGGCTTCCACCCCGGCCTTCGACAACGGCTCGAGACGGATCCGCCGCAGCGCGGGCTCGTGCGGAAACTCGCTGTGGAGCAGCGCGTTGCCCGCCGTCTGATGGATGTACTCGGTGAACAGCAAGTGGAGGCGCGCCGGGCGCAGCCTGCGCACCATGTACAGCAGGCATTGCAGTGAGGCCGCGTCGGCGTGGTGCGCGTCGTCGACGGCGATCAGAACGGGCCGCTCGGCGACCAGGGCGCGCAGCGCCTCGCAGAGTCCGCGCAGCGCGGGTGTGTTCGTGCTCCGAAGGGGAGCGGGCAGCGTCGGCGCGGGTGCGGGTGCGGGTGCGGGTGCGGGTGCGGTTAAGGTCGCGGTCGCGGTCGCGCAGGCTGCTTCGTCGCACCACGCCAGCGTGCGTTCGGCTGTCGCGGTCGGCAGTTCCGGGCAGCCGCGCACCAGTTGCTCCAGGATGCCCAGGGGCAGTTCACGTTCGGCCCGGCAGGCCGTGGCGGTCAGCACCAGCGCGTCGGGCGCGACCCGCTCCGTCCAGGCCCGCAGCAGCGCCGTTTTGCCGGTGCCGACCGCCCCGCCGAGCACCACCAGGCTGCCGCGGGTGTCCGCCTCCTCCTCGTACGCGCTCCGCAGGGCGGCCAGTTCCGCGTCCCGTTCCACCAGGCCGTCCGCGCCGTGCCGACCGACGGTGCGCGTCACTGGGTGCCCCACTCGCGGTCGATCAGCGCGAACATGTCGTCGGCGCTCGCGGCCGACAGGTCGTCCGTCCCGCCCTGCCCGTCCTCGCCGTCGGCGGGGAGCGGGGCCGCCGCAAAGTCCGGCTGCTTCCACAGCAGGGTCTGCAGGCGCCGGACCAGGCCTCTGCGGCGGGGGTCGTCCACCGCGAGTCCGGCGAGGGCCTCCTCCAGGTCGGCCAGGTGCCCGGCGACGGGGAGTTCGCCCGCCCCGCCGTCGGGCAGGACCTTGTCCAGCAGGTGTTCGGCGAGGGCGCGGGGCGTCGGGTAGTCGTAGACCAGCGTGGCGGGCAGCCGCAGCCCCGTCGCGGCGCGCAGCCGGTTGCGCAGCTCCACCACGACGAGGGAGTCGAAGCCCAGGTCCTTGAAGGCCTTCTCCGGCTCCACCTCCTGCCCCGGCTCGTACCGCAGCACGCCGGAGACCTGCTCGCGCACCACGTCGAGCAGCCTTCCGCTCCGCTCCCGCACGGGCAGGGCGGCCAGCTCGCGTCGCAGCGCGGCGGCTTTCACGGCGACCTCGGCGCTGCCGGCACTGTCCGAGGAGGCGTCGAGGACGCGGCGGGCCGCGGGGACCTCGTCGAGCAGACGAGTCGGACGGGCGAGGGTGAACAGCGGCGCGAACCGGTCCCATTCGATGTCGGCGACCAGGCCGTGTCCCCGTCCCGCGTCGAGCACGGTGTGCAACGCGCTGAGTGCCAGCCGGGGCTCCAGAGGCGGCAGTCCTTGGCGCCGGGACAGCCCGGCCGCGCCGCGGGCCAGGTCGCCGTCCTCCGGCAGATCCCAGATGCCCCACCCCACGGAGACGGTCCGGGGGCCTGCTCCCCCGTCGCCGTGCCGCTGGGCGAGCGCGTCGAGGTAGGCGTTGGCGGCGGCGTACGCGCCGTGCTCCCTGCTGCCGAGCGTGGCGGCGACGGAGGAGAAGTAGAGAACCGTGTCGGCTGCCACCAGATCGCCCAGCTCCCCGGCCGCGGCCGTGGCCGCGTCGAGCGCGTCGGGCGTGACCTCGGCGAGGGGGGCGAGCTCGCCGGGGAGGGAGGTGTGGATGACGGTGCGTATGTCCACGTCCGTGAGCTGGGCGAGTGTGCGGTCGTGGCCCCCGGCCCGGCCTCGACTTCCGTACGGGGGCGCAAGAACCGTGAACCGGGCTCCGTGGGACGCGACTTCGGCGGCGAGCCCGCTGTCCCGTTCGGCCCGGTCACTGCCGCGACCGTCCTCCGGGGCCGTGTCCAGGAGGACGACGTGTTCGGCACCGGATGCGGCGAGCCAGCGCACGACCTGCTCCGTCAGCCTCCCGACGCCACCCGTCACCAGGACGGCGCCTTCAGGCCGCCACCTTCCGGCCGTCGGGGCCGTCTCGTCGCCGGTCGGCGCGTCGGGCACCAGACGTCGGCCGAGGACCCCACCGCGCCGCAGCGCCACCTGGTCCTCGCCACTGTCCCCGCACAGCACCGCGTACAGCGCGGCGGGGTCGAGTGTGTCCGGATCGCCGGGCAGGTCCAGCAGTCCGCCCCACAGCTCCGGGTGTTCCAGGGCGGCCACGCGGCCGATCCCCCAGACGGGGGCCTGTTCCGGGGAGACGACCGGGTCGGTGTCGCCGCACGACACGGCGCCCCGGGTGGCGCACCAGAGGGCAACATCGGCTCCGGCTCCGGCTTCGGCTTCGGCTTCGGCTTCGGCTTCGGCTTCGAGCAGGCCTTGCAGCAGGGCGAGGGTGGCCGAGGCGCCGGTGAACCCGGGACGAGCTCCGGTGTCGGTGTCGGTGTCGGCGCCGGTTCCGTCGTCGAGCGCCAGCAGTGACAGCACTCCCGTGAGCGGTATGTCGTCGTCCGCGCACGTCGACCGCCACGAACGGATCAGGTCGGTCAGTTCGGCGCGTTCGGCGCCCGTCCCGACCTCGACGAGACGTACCGGCGCACCTGCCTCCTCCAGCGCCCGGACACACGTACGCGACCATGCCTCCGCGCCACCCTTGGGGGCCAGAACCAGCCAGGACCCGGTGCCCGGTGCGGGCGTCGGCAGCTCCACGCGTCGCCAGTCGACGCGGTACCGCCAGGCGTCGACGGTCGACCGGTCCAGCCGCTCGCGGCGCCACGCGGACAGCGCAGGGAACACCGTCTCCAGGGCGGTCCGGTGTGCATCGTCCTTCAGGTGCAGGGTGTCGCAGAGGGCCTGGACATCCGCGCCTTCCACGGCCGCCCAGAACCCGGCCTCTTTCCCGTCCGCCACGGGTGCGACGCCGGGCACCGCGACGTCCGCCAGCCAGAAGCGCCGTCCCTGGAAAGGGTAAGTGGGCAGGTCGACGGTGCGGGGCGAAGCGTCGGCCGGGAACCACCCGGACCAGTCGACGGCGATTCCGGCTGTGTGGAGCCGGGCCATGGCCTGCGCGAAGGCGACGTCGTCCGGCAGGTCGGAGTGACGTAGGGAGGCGGTGACGACGGGCTCGAATTCTCCGTGCGGGTCGGCCACGGCGTCGAGGGTGTGCTGGGTGGCGGTGGCGAGGACGGGAGCGGGGCCCAGCTCGACGAACGCGCCTGCTCGGTCGGCGACTTCGGTGATGGCGGGCTGGAAGAGGACGGCCTGGCGTACGTGTTCGGCCCAGTACTCCGGAGCGGTGATCTCCGCCCCGGCTTCCCGACCGGTGACGTTGCTCATCAGCGGGACCCTGGGCGCCGCGAACGTCACGTCACGTATCGCTTCGGTGAAGTCCGCGAGCATCGGCTCCATCACGACGGAATGGAACGCGTGACTGACGGCGAGCGCCTTGGTCTTACGACCCCTCCCCCGCCACAGCGCGACAACCCTCTCGACCTCATCAGCCGGACCCGAAATCACCGTCGAGTCAGTCGTGTTGACCGCCGCTATGCTCACACCCGAACCTTCGAGGTCCGCTGCCAGCTCCTCGGGCGTGGCCTGCACCGCGCACATCGCACCACCCTCGGGCAACCCACCCATCAACCGCGCCCGCGCACCCACCACCTTGCACGCATCCGCAAGCCCGAACACCCCCGCGACATACGCCGCCGCGATCTCCCCGACGGAATGCCCGACCACCACATCCGGCCGCACCCCCACCGACTCCCACAACCGGGCCAACCCCACCTGCAACGCGAACAACCCGGCCTGCGCCCACATCGTGTGATCAAGCCGCTCCCGCGGCCCCCCGAACACAACCTCCCGAACCGAACCACCCAACTCCGCGTCAAGCAGCCCACACACCTCGTCAAAGGCGGCAGCAAACACAGGGAACCGCTCATACAACCCGGCCCCCATCCCCACCACCTGACTGCCCTGACCACTGAACAACCAGACCATGTGCTTTCCGGCACCGAGTGGCGCCGGAGGCGGGGTCACCAGGGCCGGGTGCGGCTCTTCCGCCGCGAGTGCCTCCAGTCCGGCCACCAGCTCGGCGCGGTCCGTGCCCACCACGACGGCGCGGCGCTCGTGCAGCGCACGCGTACGAAGCAGCGACCAGCCGATGTCGACGGGGGTGTCCATGCGGTCTGTTTCGGTGGCCCGCCCGGCGAAGGCGAGAGCGAGGGCGCGAGCCTGGGCTCGCAGTGCTTCTGGGCTGCGTGCCGAGACCACCCACGGCACCACGAGATCACGCCGCGTCTCGGAGCCTTCGGGGGCGGACGGCGCGGGGGCCTGTTCCAGGATCAGGTGGGCGTTGGTGCCGCTGATGCCGAAGGAGGAGACGCCCGCCCGCCGAGGACGGTCCGTCTCGGGCCACGGCACGGGGTCGGTGAGGAGCTGCACTCCCCCGCCCTCCCAGTCCACGTGGGGCGTGGGGCGGTCGATGTGCAGGGAGGCGGGCAGTTGCCCATGGCGCATCGCCATCACCATTTTGATGACACCTGCGACGCCCGCGGCGGCCTGCGTGTGGCCGATGTTCGACTTCACCGAGCCGAGCCACAGTGGGCGGTCCGCCGGGCGGCCCTTTCCGTACGTGGCGAGGAGGGCGTTGCCCTCGATGGGGTCGCCGAGCGTCGTGCCGGTGCCGTGTGCCTCCACGGCGTCGACGGCGTCGTGCGTGACGCGGGCGTGGGTGAGGGCCTGGCGGATCACCCGTTCCTGGGCGACGTCGTTGGGCGCGGTGAGACCGTTGCTCGCGCCGTCCTGGTTGACGGCTGATCCGCGTACGACACCGAGTACGCGGTGGCCGTTGCGGCGGGCGTCGGAGAGGCGTTCCAGGAGGATCAGGCCGACGCCCTCGGAGAATCCGGTGCCGTCGGCGGCCGCCGCGAACGGCTTGCAGCGTCCGTCCGGTGCCAGGCCCCGCTGCCGCGAGAACTCCACGAACGCCGTGGGCGTGGAGAGTACGGTCACTCCGCCCGCGAGAGCCAGGTTGCAGTCACCTTGGCGGAGAGCCTGGCATGCCAGGTGGATGGCCACCAGCGACGCCGAGCACGCCGTGTCGAGCGTCACCGCCGGGCCCGCCAGGCCGAAGGTGTACGCGATGCGGCCGGAGATGACGCTGGCCAAGGTGCCCGTGGTCGCGTACCCCTCGACCTCCGGCGGGACCTGCTCCCCCGACATGTGGTCCTGGCTGGACACTCCCGCGTACACGCCGGTGAGCGTGTCCCTGAGTGTGCCGGGGTCGATGCCCGCCCGCTCGAACAGCTCCCAGGCGACTTCGAGGAGTACGCGCTGCTGCGGGTCGGCGGCGAGCGCCTCGCGCGGGTTGACGCCGAAGAAGTCGGCGTCGAAGCGGGCGGCGTCCCGGAGGAACCCGGCTTCGCGTACGTAGGTGGTGCCCGGGTGGTCCGGGTCCGGGTGGTAGAGGCCGGCCACGTCCCAGCCGCGGTCGGTGGGGAACTCCTCGATGGCGTCGCCCTGCGAGGCCACGAGGTCCCAGAGCTGTTCCGGCGAGGCGACGCCGCCCGGGTACCGGCAGGCCATCGCGACGACGGCGATCGGTTCCCGCTGCCGCTCCTCCATGTCACGCAGGCGCTGGCGGGTCTGTCCGAGATCCGCCGTCACGCGCTTCAGGTAGTGGCGGAGCTTGTCCTCCGTACCCGGCATGTCTTTCCCACCCGGCATGTCTTCTCCGCTCCTGGTCAGGTCCACTCCCGGCCCTCCTGGTCAACTCCTGGTCCAGGTTCAAGAGGGCAGTTCTCGGTCGATCAGCTCGAAGAGCTCGTCGTCCGACGCGGATTCGAGGTCACGGTCCTCGCTGTCGGCCGCGTCCCCGTCGGTGTCACCCGCCCCGCTCGCGGTGTCGTCCAGGCGCCACAGCAGGCTCTGCAGGCGCGCCACGAGGCGCCCGCGCGTGTCCTCGTCGTGCGTGTGCCCCGCGATCACCGTCTCCAGCTTGTCCAGCTCGCCGAAGAGCGGGGCGGACGGGTCGGCCCCCACGGGGCACAGCTGCGTGCGCAGTTCTTCGGCGATGGCCGACGGCGTGGGGTGCCGGAAGATGAACGTGGCGGGCAGGCGCAGGCCGGTGGCGGCGGACAGCCTGTTGCGCAGTTCGACCGCGGTGAGGGAGTCGAAGCCGAGGTCCTGGAAGGGGGCGTCGGCGCGGACCGCGTCGGTACCGGCGTGCCCGAGGACGGCCGCCGCGTGCGTCCGCACCAGGTCGAGCAGGGTGCGGTGCTGTTCCTCGGCGGTGAGCGCGGACAGCTTGCCCGCCCAGTCGGTGCTCTGCCGGGCCGCCGTGGCGGCGGTCGGCCGCGCGGATCCCCGGCCACCGGCGAAGGCGCGGAGGAGCGGGGGGAGGGCGGCGGCCGGTTTACCGGAGAGGACCCGGGGGTTGAGGTCGGCGGCCACGAGGTGGGGGTGGCCGTGGCGGTGTGCGGCGTCCAGGAGGGCGAGGCCGTGGGCTTTGGTCATGGCCTTGACGCCGATGCGGCTCATGCGGGCGATGTCGGTGCCGGTGAGCCCGCCCGTCATTCCGCCCGGCCTGCCGTCTGACGTTCCGCCCGCCATACCGCCTGGCCTGCCGTCTGATGTTCCGCCTGTCGTTCCGTCCGGCCTGCCGTGTGTCGTTCCGCTTGTCGCGTCGCCCGATGTGCCGTCGGATTCCTCGTTGCTCTGCCTGTCGTCCGAGGAATCCCAAAGGCCCCATCCGACCGAGAGTCCCGCCAGACCCCGGACCCTGCGGTGCCGCATCAGCGCGTCGCAGTACGCGTTCGCCGCCGCGTAGTTGGCCTGCCCCGGACTGCCCAGCGTCGCAGCGGCGGACGAGAACACCACGAACAGACCCAGACGCATGTCCCGCGTCGCCGCGTCCAGGTTCACCGCGGCAGCCGCCTTCGCCGCCCACACCTTCGCCAACCCTTCCCGGGTCTGCGCGGTCACCACCGCGTCCTCCAGCACACCCGCCGCATGCACGACACCGGTCAGCGGATGCGAGGGATCCGTCTTGCCCACCAACTCCGCCACCGACGCCGGATCACTCACATCCGCCGCGACAAGGGTCACTTCGGCGCCCAACTCAGCGATGTGCGCCACCAGTTCGTGCGCCCCCGGCGCGTCGGGGCCCCGTCGGCTCGCCAACAACACATGTCGTACGCCCCACTCCCGCACCAGGTGCTCCGCCACGACCTGCCCGAGCGCGCCGGTGCCACCGGTGATCAGCACCGTACCGTCGGGGTCGAGCGGGGCGGGTACGTCGAGCACGAGCTTGCCCGTGTGCTTGGCCTGGCTCATGAACCGGAACGCCTCGCGTGCCCGGTCCAGCGGCCAGGAACGTACGGGAAGGGGAGCCAGGGACCCTGACGCGAACCGCTCGCCGAGGTCCCGCATCATCGCCTCGATCAGGTCCGGCCCGGCGTCGGTGACGAGGTCGTAGACGGTGTACGTGACGCCCGGGTGCTCCGCGCCCACCTCCCCGGCAGCGCGTACGTCGGTCTTGCCCATCTCCAGGAACCGGCCACCACCCTCACCCAGCAACCGCAGAGAGGCATCGATGAACTCTCCGGTGAGGCTGTTCAGCACGACATCCACACCTCGCCCATCCGTGGCCCGCCGGAACACATCCTCGAAGACGAGATCCCGCGAGGACGCACGGTGCGCGGCGTCGACGCCCATCTCCTCCAGCACGCCATGCTTCGCCGGGCTCGCCGTGGCGAACACCTCCGCCCCGAGATGCCGCGCGATCTGCACCGCCGCCATCCCCACACCACCCGTCGCGGCATGGATCAACACCCGCTCGCCCGCCCTCAACCCGGCCAACTCGACCAGCCCATACCAAGCCGTCAGGTACGCGACCGGCATACCGGCCGCCTCCCGCATGTCCCAGCCCCGCGGCACCGGCGCGACCATCCGCGTGTCCGCGACGGCCGTCGGGCCGAAGGACCCGTGGAGCACTCCCATGACGCGGTCGCCCACCGACCGGTGCGTCACGCCGGGGCCGACCTCCGTCACGACACCCGCACCTTCGCCGCCCAGGCCGATCTGCCCCGGCACCATGCCGAGGCTGACCAGGACGTCGCGGAAGTTGATGCCCGCGGCGTGGATGCCGAGCCGTACCTGCCCCGGCCCCAAAGGCTCCAGCACCTCGGGGTACGCGACCGGCGCCACACTCTCCAGCGTCTCGGCGCTCCCCTTGTCCAGGCGCCAGGCGCGGTCATGGGGCATGGCGATCCTGGCGCCACCGCTTGCGCGGACGAGCCGCGGGAGCAGCAATGTGTGGTCGCGTAGGGCGAGTTGGGGTTCGTCGAGGTCTTCCACGGCGTGGCGTATGCGGGCCTGCGGCAGCGCACCCTCACCGTCATCCGTCCGCAGGTCTCCATCAATGTCGAGCAGGACGAAGCGGCCCGGGTTCTCCGACTGCGCACTGCGCACCAGCCCCCACACCGCAGCCGCGGACACATCCACATCACCGTCGCCATCCGTGGCGACAGCGGAGCGCGTCACCACAAGAAGACGGGACTCGCCCAGCTCCGGCGCGGCCAGGAACTCCTGCACCAGCGACAGCACACCCTCCGCAACCCGCAACGGGTCAGCCCCGGAGGCATCAACGGGCGCCAACACCGCCCACGGCACCACATCACCCACCGCCGACACCACATCAGCCAGCCCGCCACCACCGCCGCCGCCCGCAAGGGCAACCCAGCCCCCGGCACCGGACACCTCTGCCCCCTGCGGAGCGGGAAGCGGGGTCCACTCCACCGCGAACAGACCGTCGTCCTGCGTCGGCGCGGACTGCAGTTGCTCGAGGTCGGCGGGCCGCATCGTCACGGATGCCACACTCAGGACGTTCGCCCCGGTGGTGTCAGTGACCAGAACTCGCACTTCCCGCTCGGTCTCGTCATGCGCTCCGGGCGACAGCCGCACACGTACGGTGCCGGCCCCCGCAGCCCACAAGGAAACCTGGTTCCAGGTGAACGGCAGCCAGACCTTGCCGTCGTCCTCGGGTCCCCCGTCGGACCAGTCGAGCAGCAGGGCGGGGTGAAGGGTGGCGTCGAGGAGGGCGGGGTGGATGCCGTAGCCGTCGTGCGTGCCTGCGGCCTCGGGCAGGGCGACCTCGGCCAGCACGTCCTGACCGTCCCGCCAGGCGGCCCGCAGCCCCTGGAATGCCGGGCCGTACGCGTAGCCCGCGTCGGCCACGCGCTCGTAGAAGCCCTCCAGATCCACGGGCACAGCACCCGCTCCGGGCCATGCTCCGGTCGGCGCTTCGACCGTTCGGGCCTCGGCTTCGGGGGCGAGTACGCCGGTGGCGTGGCAGACCCACGAGTCGTCACCACCCACGCCTGCGGAGGTCTCGGCACCGGCATCGGGACGGCTGTAGACATGAATGCCGCGACGCCCGTCCTCCCCCGCCTCACCCACCACCACCTGCACCCGCAACCCGGACCCCTCGGGCACCACCACAGGCACCTGCAACATCAACTCATCCACAACCGCACAACCGACCTCATCACCGGCCCGCAACGCCCACTCCACCAACGCCGCACCCGGCACCAACACCGCCCCGCCAACCTCATGATCAACAAGCCACGAGACCCCCGAACGCGACAAACGCCCGGTCAGGAGGCAGCCACCCCGATCGGCGAACTCCACCGCCGCACCCAACAACGGATGCCCCGCAGCCACCAGACCCAGCCCCGCCGCATCCCCACCCCCCACACGCCCCGCCAACCAGAAACGCTCCCGCTGAAACGCATACGTAGGCAGCTCAACCATGCACGGCACCGGATCGGCCGGGAACAACACCGACCAGTCCACATCCACACCGGCTGTATGGAGACGGGCCATGGCGGCCAGGAACGCCCGTTCATCGGAACGCTCACCGGCGAGCGAGGAGACAAGTACGGCCTCGGGGGATTGCGGATCGGCGAGGTCGTCCAGGGTGTGCTGGGCGGCAGTGCTCAGGACCGGGGCGGGCCCCAGCTCGACGAACGCGTCTGCTCGGTGGGCGACTTCGGTGATGGCGGGCTGGAAGAGAACGGCCTGGCGTACGTGTTCGGCCCAGTACTCCGGAGCGGTGATCTCCGCCCCGGCTTCCCGACCGGTGACGTTGCTCATCAGCGGGACCCTGGGCGCCGCGAACTTCACGTCACGTATCGCTTCGGTGAAGTCCGCGAGCATCGGCTCCATCAAGACGGAATGGAACGCGTGACTGACGGCGAGCGCCTTGGTCTTACGGCCCCTCCCCCGCCAGAGTCCGGTGACCTTCTCGACCTCATCAGCCGGGCCTGAAATGACCGTGGAATCGGGAGTGTTGACCGCTGCGATACTCACCGCGGAACCCTCCAGATCCGCTGCCAGCTCCTCGGGTGCGGCCTGCACCGCGCACATCGCACCACCCTCGGGCAACCCACCCATCAACCGCGCCCGCGCACCCACCACCTTGCACGCATCCGCAAGCCCGAACACCCCCGCGACATACGCCGCCGCGATCTCCCCGACGGAATGCCCGACCACCACATCCGGCCGCACCCCCACCGACTCCCACAACCGGGCCAACCCCACCTGCAACGCGAACAACCCGGCCTGCGCCCACATCGTGTGATCAAGCCGCTCCCGCGGCCCCCCGAACACAACCCCCCGAACCGAACCACCCAACTCCGCGTCAAGCAGCCCGCACACCTCATCAAAGGCTTCGGCAAACACAGGGAACCGCTCATACAACCCGGCCCCCATCCCCACCACCTGACTGCCCTGACCACTGAACAACCAGACCATGTCTCCGCGCTGGGCGGCTGCGCTCTCACCGGACTGGGTCAACGCCGGATGTGCCTCGTCAGTGGCCAACGCCTCGATTCCCGCAACCAGTTCGGAGCGGTCGGAACCGATCACCACCGCACGGTGATCGAAGAGCGAGCGCGAACGCAGCAGGGACCAGCCCACGTCACGTATCGCCACGGCCGAGTCGCGCGTCACCGCCTCGCTCAGTCGGCGTGCTTGGTCGCGCAGCGCCCGCGCACTCCGCGCCGACACCACCCACGGCACCAGCACACCATCACCAACCGCCCCACCCTCCGGCTCAACAGCAACCTCAGCGACCGGCTCGGGAACATACTCCACAATCACATGCGCATTCGTCCCCGACGCACCAAACGACGACACCCCCGCACGACGCACACCCCCATCCCTCACCCCCGGCCACGGCACCGCCTCCACCGCCAACCGCACCCCACCCGACTCCCAATCCACATGCGGCGTCGGCACATCCACATGCAAACTCGCCGGCACCACACCACGCCGCATCGCCATCACCATCTTGATGACACCCGCAACACCCGCAGCCGCCTGCGTATGACCAATATTCGACTTCACCGACCCCAACCACACCGGCCGATCCACCGAACGCCCCTGCCCATACGTCGCCAACAAAGCCTGCGCCTCAATCGGATCACCCAACGTCGTCCCCGTCCCATGCCCCTCCACCACATCGACGTCCCCAACCGAAAGACCACCACTCGCCAACGCCTGCCGAATCACCCGCTCCTGCGACGGACCATTCGGCGCCGTCAAACCATTGCTCGCACCGTCCTGATTCACCGCCGAACCCCGCACCACCCCAAGCACCCGACGACCACGGCGACGCGCATCCGACAACCGCTCCAACAACAGCACACCTACACCCTCGCCCCAGCCTGTGCCGTCCGCAGCCGCCGCGAACGGCTTGCAGCGGCCGTCGGGGGCCAGGCCGCGCTGGCGCGAGAAGCCGGTGAAGACCTCGGGGGTCGCCATGACGGTGACACCGCCCGCGAGAGCCAAGTCGCACTCGCCCTGACGCAGCGCCTGAGCCGCCAAGTGGATCGAGACCAGCGACGACGAACACGCCGTGTCGACCGTCACCGCCGGACCTTCCAGGCCCAGGGTGTAGGAGACCCGGCCGGAGACCACGCTGCCGGAACCGGCGAGCATGGAGTAGCCCTCCAACTGGGCGTCCTGGGCGAGGCCGGCAGCGTAGTCGTGGTACATGACACCGACGTACGTGCCGGTGAGGCTGCCCTTGAGCGTCGTCGGGTCGATCCCCGCACGCTCGAACACCTCCCACGACGCCTCCAACAGCAGACGCTGCTGCGGATCCATCGCCAACGCCTCCCGCGGATTGATCCCGAAGAACGCCGCGTCGAAGTCACCCGCGTCGGGCAGGAAGGCGCCTTCGTCCGCGTAGCTGGTGCCGGGGTGGTCCGGGTCGGGGTGGAAGAGGCGTTCCAGGTCCCAGCCGCGTGTGGTCGGGAATGCGCCGACCGTGTCGACACCCGCCTCGACCAGGTCCCAGAGCCCTTCGGGCGTTGTCACTCCGCCCGGGTACTTGCAGGCCATGGCGACAATGGCCACCGGGTCGTCCGTCGTGGGGACAGGCGGGGCGGCGGACGAAGGCGTGGCGGGGGCCGCGGTCGCTCCGCCGAGGCGGGTGCAGAGGTGGGCCGCGAGGGCCTGGGGGGTGGGGTGGTCGAAGGCCAGAGTGGCGGGCAGGCGGAGGCCGCTGGCCGCGGAGAGGCGGTTGCGGAGCTGGACGGCCGTGAGCGAGTCGAAGCCGAGGTCCTTGAAGTTGGCCTCGGTGCGTACGTCGGAGGCGGACCGGTGACCCAGCACTGCCGCCACGCACTCGCGTACGACGTCCGTGACGGCAGCCCTGCGCTCGGTCTGGTCCAAGCCCGCGAGCCGTCGTTCCAGCGCGCCCTGCTCCACGGCGGTGTCGGCCGCCGCCCTTCGGCGGGTCCGGCCCGCGAGGTTGCGCAGGATCGCCGGTACGTCGTCCGCGGACAGTTCGCGTACGTCGATACCCGCCGCGACGAGGAGCGAGGTGTGCGTCGCGGCCGCGCGTGCCGCGTCGAGGAGGGCGAGGCCCTGCTCGTCGAGGAGTGGTTTGACGCCGCCGGCGCGCAGCCGCGCGAGGTCGGCGTCGTCCAGGTGCCGGGTCATGGCGCTGCCGCGTGCCCACAGGCCCCAGGCGATCGACAGGCCCGGCAGTCCTGTGGCGCGGCGGCGGGCGACCAGGGCGTCGACGAAGGCGTTGGCAGCGGCGTAGCCGGCCTGGCCCGCGTTGCCGAGGACACCGGCCGCGGAGGAGAACATGAGGAACAGGCCGAGCGGGAGATCCGTCGTCGCCGCGTCGAGGTTGGCGGCGACGGAGGCCTTGGCCGCCCATACCCTCGCCAGCTGCTCGTCGGTCTGCGCGGTGACCACGGCGTCGTCCAGGACACCGGCCGCGTGGATCACACCGGTCAGCGGGTGCGCGGGGTCGACCGACGCGACCAGGTCGGCGGTGGCCCGTGCGTCCGTCAGGTCGGCCGCGACGATGCGGACGGCGGCGCCCAGACCCGTGAGGCGGTCGGTGAGTTCGCGGGCGCCCGGGGCGTCGGGGCCTTGGCGGCTGACGAGCAGGAGGTGTCGTACGGCCCAGGTGCTGACCAGGTGCTCGGCGACGAGGGCGCCCATCATGCCGGTGCCGCCGGCTATGAGGACGGTGCCGTTGGGGGTGAGGGTGCTTTCGGCTTCGGTGTCGGTTTTGGCGTCGGTTTCGGTGTCGGTGTTGGTGTTGGTTTCAGTGTTGGAGTTTGCGTTGGCGGTGGTTCCGGTTTGGGCGGTGGCGCGGGCCAGGCGGGGGGCCAGGGCCACTCCGCGGCGGACGGCCAACTGAGGCTCGTCGGTCGCGAGGGCCGCGGCGACGGCGGCCGCTGATGCGTCCGCGTCCACCGCGTCCACGATGTCCAACAGGACGAAGCGGTCGGGGTGTTCGGCCTGCGCGGCACGTATGAGGCCCCATAGCGCGGAGGCGGGGACGTCGATGCAGCCGGGATTGCGGTCGTCATCGGGGGCGGCCGTCGCCACCGGCACCGCGCCATGAGTGACCAGCACGAGGCGGGTCTCGGTGAGACGCGGTTCGGCGAGCCAGTCCCGGAGCAGGCCCAGGATGTGTTCGGCGGCTGCCCGCCCTCGGGCGTCGACCGTCCCGGAGGAGGGGGTGGCGGTCTCGACCAAGACCGTCGCGGGAGCCTGTGCCCCCTCGTCGAGGAAGGCCAGCAGTGCGGGCAGGTCGAGGTAGTGGGGGGTGTCCGGATCCGCCCAAGCAGGCGTCTGCCGACCGAGCACCGCCCAGGCGTTGCTGTTGGCCCCCACGGCTGCTGCCGACGGCAGCGCGGTCCACTCCACGGTGAACAGGTTGGGGGTGACGCCGCCCGTCCGGCCCGCCGAGCGCAGCAGTTCCGGGTCGGCGGGGCGCAGAGCCAGGGAGTCCACGCTGAGCACGGGCGCGCCCATGGCGTCGGCGACGGTCACGCGCAGCGCGCCACCGCCACCGCCACCGCCACCGCCTTCGCCCTCATCCTCGCCCCCGTCCTCGTACGGCGTCAGTCGGACCCGTACCGTGGCGGCGCCCGTGGCCCAGAGGGACACCCCGTTCCACGCGAACGGGAGGTTGGGGTTCCCGTTCTCGTGTTCGCCGGAGGTGTCGTCGGCAAGGAGCAGCGCCGGGTGCAGTGCGGCGTCGAGCAGTACGGGGTGGATGCCGAAGCCGTCCCCGGACCCCGCCTCTTCCGGCAACCGCACCTCGGCGAGCAGGTCCCGCCCTTGCCGCCATACGGCACGCAGGCCTCGGAACGAAGGCCCGTACTCGTACCCTGCCGACGCGGCCCGCTCGTATAGATCGCCGATCTGCACCGGCTCGGCATCCGTCGGCGGCCACTGTCCGCTCAGTCCCTCCGGTACGTCACCGGCGTCGGGGCTCAGCACGCCGGTCGCGTGACACAGCCAGTCCTCGTCCCGCCCCTGCCCGCCGCCGGGCTCCGTCCCGGGTTCGGTCCCGGGCTCGGTCCCGGGCTCGGTCGCCGACTCGGCTTCGGCGCGCGAGAAGACGCGCACCTCACGTCGGCCGCCCTGCTCGTCGGCCGCGCCCACGACCACCTGAACCTGAAGGCCTCCGTTGCCCGGCAGCACCAGGGGCGCCTGGAGCGTCAGCTCCTCCAGCGTGGTGCAGCCCGCCTCGTCGGCGGCCTGCAACGCCCACTCGACCAGCGCGGCGCCCGGGACGAGCGTCGTGCCCGCCACCGCGTGGTCGGCCAGCCAGTCGCCGCCGCCGGACGCCGAGAGCCGTCCCGTCAGCACCAGCGCACCGTCGGCCAGCCCCAGCGCGGCGGGCAGCAGCGTGTGTTCCAGCCGCCGCAGCCCCGCGGAGCGCACGTCGCCGACGCCGTCCACCGGCAGCCAGTAGCGTCGACGCTGGAAGGCATAGGTGGGGAGGTCGACGGTACGAGGGGCCGGGTCGGCCGGGAACCAGCGCCGCCAGTCGATGTAGGCGCCCGCGGCGAAGGCCTGGGCGGCGGCGCGGGTGAGCTGGGCGGTGTCGCCGTGATCACGGCGCAGGGTCGGGACGACGGTGGCGGGCACATCGGCCCGCTCGATGGTCTCCTCCATGCCGAGGGCAAGGACGGGGTGGGCGCTGGCCTCGATGAACAGGCGGTAGCCGTCGGCAAGGAGCGCTTCGACTGTTTCGGCGAAGCGGACGGGCTGGCGGAGGTTGGTGATCCAGTAGGCGGTATCCAGGGCGGTGGTGTCTGCCAGCCGCTCGGCGGTGACGGTCGAGTAGAACGCCACGTCAGTCGAGACGGGCCGGATGTCGGCCAGGCGCTCGGAGAGCAGATCGTGCAGTGCGTCGATCTGGGGGTTGTGGGAGGCGTAGCCGACATCGATCACCCGGGCGCGAAGACCACACTCTTCCGCCTCGGCGACGACAGCCGCCACATGCTCAGGTGAACCAGAAATGACCGTGGATGAGGGGCCGTTGACGGCTGCGACGCTGACGCCGGGCCGGTCCCCGATCAGCTCGACGACCCGCTCTGCACTGGTGCCGACGGACGCCATGTCACCATGCCCCTGCAACTGCCGCAGTGCGTCGCTGCGTACCGCAACGATCCGCGCCGCATCCTCCAGCGACAGCGCACCCGCGACACACGCGGCAGCCATCTCACCCTGCGAATGCCCGATCACCGCAGCCGGGACGATCCCCTGATCCGCCCACACCGCCGCGAGCGACACCATCACCGCCCACAACACCGGCTGCACGACCTCCACCCGCGACAGCTCACCGCCGTCCCCGCGCAACACCTCCGTCAACGACCAGTCCACATACTCCGACAGCGCCCGCTCACACTCACCGATCCGGGCCGCGAACACGGGTGACTCCTCCAGGAGCTGCGCCCCCATCCCGACCCACTGCGACCCCTGCCCCGGAAACACCAACACCGGTCCAGGACCCACATCACCGGACGCCACCCCCGACACGACATCCGGAGACGCCTCCCCCGCGGCCAGCGTCGCCACCCCGGTCACCAGCTCGTCCCGGTCCCGGCCCACCACCACGGCCCGGTGCTCGAACACCGACCGCGTAGTGGCCAGGGACCAGCCGACCTCGCCCGGCAGCGCCTCCGCGCCGTCCCCGGCCGCGAACTCGTGCAACCTGTGCGCCTGTTCCCGCAGCGCTTCCTCGGACCGCCCGGAGAGGACCCACGGCACCACCGCACCCGGCGACGCCTCCTCGACCGGAAGTGCTGACGCTTCAGGTGCTTCCTCAAGAATCACGTGCGCGTTCGTGCCCGAGATGCCGAAGGAGGAGACGCCCGCGCGGCGCGGGCGGTCGCCGCGGGCCCACGGGACCGGCTCGGTGAGGAGACGTACTCCTCCGCCCTCCCACTGGACGTGCGGGGTCGGCTCGTCGACGTTCAGCGTCGCGGGCAGCAGCTCGCGCCGCAGGGCCATCACCATCTTGATGACACCCGCCACGCCGGCCGCGGCCTGCGTGTGCCCGATGTTGGACTTGACCGAGCCGAGCCACAACGGGCGGTCGTCCTCGCGCTCCTTGCCGTACGTGGCGATGAGCGCCTCGGCCTCGATGGGGTCGCCCAGTTTCGTACCGGTGCCGTGCGCCTCGACGACGTCGATCTCCGACGTGGACAGGTTGGCTCCGGCCAGTGCCTGGCGGATGACGCGCCGCTGCGAGGGGCCGTTGGGGGCGGTGAAGCCGTTGCTGGCGCCGTCCTGGTTGATGGCGGAGCCGCGGATGACGGCGAGGATGTCGTGGCCGTTGCGGCGGGCGTCGGAGAGGCGTTCCAGGAGGATCAGGCCCGCGCCCTCGCCCCAGCCCGTACCGTCGGCCGAGGCAGCGAACGGCTTGCAGCGGCCGTTGGGTGCCAGGCCGCGCTGGCGGGAGAAACCGGTGAACACCTCCGGCGTGGACATGATGGTGACGCCGCCCGCCAGGGCCAGGTCGCATTCGCCCTGGCGCAGCGCGTTGGCGGCCAAGTGCATCGCGACCAGCGAGGAGGAGCATGCGGTCTCGACGGTCACCGCCGGGCCCTCCAGGCCGAGCGTGAAGGAGACGCGGCCCGAGAGGACGCTGGGCGCGGTGCCCGCGTACCCCTCCGTCGCCTTGCCGCCCGCGTCGCCCTGGGTCTGGTTGCCGGTGGTGGCGGCACCGACGTAGACGCCCGTGGGGCTGCCCTTGAGGGTGGCCGGGTCGATGCCCGCCCGTTCGAGCGCCTCCCAGGACGTTTCGAGGAGCAGCCGCAGCTGCGGGCTGCTGGCCAGTGCCTCGCGGGGGCTGAAGCCGAAGAAGTCGGAGTCGAAGCGGTCGGCGGCGGTGAGGAAACCGCCTTCGCGGACATAGCAGGTGCCCGGGTGGTCGGGGTCGGGGTGGTAGATGCCCTCCAGGTCCCAGCCGCGGTCGGTGGGGAAGGGCTCGATGGCGTCGTCACCGGCGGCGACGAGGTCCCACAGGCCTTCGGGGGTCTCGATGCCGCCGGGGAAACGGCAGGCCATGCCGACGACGGCCACCGGTTCCTGCCTGCGGTCCTCCACCTCGCGCAGGCGCTGCCGGGTGTCGTGCAGTTCGGCGGCGACCCGCTTGAGGTAGTCGACCAGTTCCTCTTCACTCGCCATGAGAGTTCACCCAGCCTTCAGCGTGGTTGTCGCGCCGTGCACGGTCGTTTCACACACCCAGTTCTTTGTCGATGAAGTCGAGGACCTGGTCGGTCGTGGCAACCTTGAGCTGCTCCTTCGTGCTGCCCGTGCCGGGCGCCGCACTGGCCGACTTCCACTTCGACAGCAGCGACTCGAGGCGGGACGTGACCGCGTCGGCGTCGAGGTGTTCGACGTGGGCGGAGGACAGGGCGTGTTCGAGTTTCGCGAGGTCGCGCAGGAGTGGTTCGGTGGCCTCCTGCCCGGCGGCGGGCGTGTCGCCGTCGGGGGCGAGTTGCGCGCCGAGGTGTTCGGCGAGGTTGTCGGCGTCCGGATGGTCGAAGACGAGCCCGGAGGGCAGCCGGAGGCCGGTCGCGGCGGACAGCCTGTTGCGCAGTTCGACCGCGGTGAGGGAGTCGAAACCGAGTTCCTTGAAGGTGCTGCCCGGGGTGAGGCTGTCGGGGTGGTGCCCGAGGACGGTGGCGGCCTGCTCCCTGATGAGCCGCACCAGTGTGTGGTGGCGGTCGGACGGGGGCAGGGCGGCGAGCCGACCCGCCAGGTCCGCGGGCTGCCCGCCCGCTGCTGCGGCCGACCTGGTCGCCGCGCCGCGGGTCGTGGGTGCGGCGAGACCACGCAGCAGGGCCGGCCGGGTGTCCACGGGGTGTGTGGCGAGGGTGCGCAGGTCGAGGTTGAAGGCCACCAGGTGGGGGTGGCCGTGGCGGTGTGCGGCGTCCAGGAGGGCGAGGCCGTGGGCTTTGGTCATGGCCTTGACGCCGATGCGGCTCATGCGGGCGATGTCGGTGCCGGTGAGCCCGCCCGTCATTCCGCCCGGCCTGTCACCTGACGTTCCGCCTGTCGTTCCGTCAGGCCTGCCGTCTGATGTTCCGCCTGTCGTTCCGTCCGGCCTGCCGTGTGTCGTTCCGCTTGTCGCGTCGCCCGATGTGCCGTCGGGTTCCTCGTTGCTCTGCCTGTCGTCCGAGGAATCCCAAAGGCCCCATCCGACCGAGAGTCCCGCCAGACCCCGGGCCCTGCGGTGCCGCATCAGCGCGTCGCAGTACGCGTTCGCCGCCGCGTAGTTGGCCTGCCCCGGACTGCCCAGCGTCGCAGCGGCGGACGAGAACACCACGAACAGACCCAGACGCATGTCCCGCGTCGCCGCGTCCAGGTTCACCGCGGCAGTCGCCTTCGCCGCCCACACCTTCGCCAACCCTTCCCGGGTCTGCGCGGTCACCACCGCGTCCTCCAGCACACCCGCCGCATGCACGACACCGGTCAGCGGATGCGAGGGATCCGTCTTGCCCACCAACTCCGCCACCGACGCCGGATCACTCACATCCGCCGCGACGACATCGACCGAGGCACCCAGTTCCGCCAGCCACCTGACCAGTTCACCGCTGCCTGCGGCATCGGGACCGCGCCGACTGGCGAGCAGCAGGTGCCGTACCCCCCACTCCCGCACCAGGTGCTCCGCCACGACCCGCCCGAGCGCGCCGGTGCCACCGGTGATCAGCACCGTGCCCTCGGGGTCGAGGGCAGGCGGGACCTCCAGCACCAGCTTGCCCGTGTGCTTCGCCTGACTCATGAACCGGAACGCCTCCTGCGCCTTGCCCAGCGGCCAGGAACGTACCGGGAGGGCCTTAAGCCGGTCTGAGGCGAACAACGCGCCGAGCTGGTCCAGCATCCGGCCGATGCGTTCGGGCCCGGCATCGCCCACCAGGTCGTAGACGGTGTACGTGACGCCCGGGTGCTCCGTGCCCACCTCCACCGGCTCCCGCAGGTCCGTCTTGCCCATCTCCAGGAACCGGCCACCGCCCTCACCCAGCAACCGCAGAGAGGCATCGATGAACTCTCCGGTGAGGCTGTTCAGCACGACATCCACACCTCGCCCGTCGGTGGCCCGCCGGAACGCGTCCTCGAAGGCGAGGTCCCGCGAGGACGCACGGTGCGCGGCGTCGACGCCCATCTCCTCCAGCACGCCATGCTTCGCCGGGCTCGCCGTGGCGAACACCTCCGCCCCGAGATGGCGGGCGATCTGCACCGCCGCCATCCCCACACCACCCGTGGCGGCATGGATCAACACCCGCTCGCCCGCCCTCAACCCGGCCAACTCGACCAGCCCGTACCAGGCGGTGAGGAAGGCCGCGGGCATCGCGGCCGCCTCCCGCATGTCCCAGCCACGCGGCACCGGCGCGACCATCCGCGCGTCGGCGATCGCCACGGGTCCGTACGCGCCCTCGAACACACCCATCACCCGGTCACCGACCGACAGGTGCGTCACGCCGGGGCCGACCTGCGTCACGACACCGGCACCTTCACCGCCCATGGCTCCGTACGCGGGGACCATGCCCAACGCCACGAGCACGTCACGGAAGTTGATGCCGGCCGCGTGCACGGAAAGTCGGACCTGCCCGGTCGCCAGGGGTTCGAGCACCTCCGGGCAAGCAACCGCGGCAAGGTCGTCCAGCGAACCACCGTCGACCATCCGCAGACGCCAGGCCGCCTCGTGGGGCGGAGCGACGATGTCGGCGGAGTGGCGTGCCTGAGTGAGACGGGGGATGTGGAGCTTCCCGTCCCGGAGGGCGAGTTGGGATTCGTCGAGGCCCTCCACGGCTCGGCGTATGCGAGCCTGCGGCAGCGCACCCTCACCGTCATCCGTCCGCAGGTCTCCATCAATGTCGAGCAGGACGAAGCGGCCCGGGTTCTCCGACTGCGCACTGCGCACCAGCCCCCACACCGCAGCCGCGGACACATCCACATCGACGCCGTCATCCGTGGCGACAGCGGAGCGCGTCACCACAAGAAGACGGGACTCACCCAGCTCCGGCGCGGCCAGGAACTCCTGCACCAGCGACAGCACACCCTCCGCAACCCGCAACGGGTCACCCCCGGAGGCATCAACAGGCGCCAACACCGCCCACGGCACCACATCACCCACCGCCGACACCACATCAGCCAGCCCACCACCAGCGTCGCCGCCCGCAAGGGCAACCCAGCCCCCGGCACCGGACACCTCTGCCGCTGCCTGCGGTGCGGGAAGCGGGGTCCACTCCACCGCGAACAGGCCGCGCACATCGCGCTGTTGAGCGGCGACCAGCTGCCCCCGCTGTACCGGACGCGTCTGCAGGGCGTCAGCACTAAGGACGAGACCACCGGTCGCATCGGTGACCGTCACGCTCACTCCGCGCCCGGCGCTCTCTCCGACCGGGCGCAGGCGCACCCGCACAGTCGTGGCACCGACGGCCCGCAGAGACACCCCGGTCCAGGCGAACGGCACGTGGAGCTGATCGTCACCGGAACTCTCCTGGAGGCGCGTAACGAGGAGAGGGTGAAGGGTGGCGTCGAGGAGGGCGGGGTGGATGCCGTAGCCGTCGTGCGTGCCTGCGGCCTCGGGCAGGGCGACCTCGGCCAGCAGATCCTCGCCGTGCCGCCAGGCGGCTCGCAGCCCCTGGAACGCCGGGCCGTACCCGTACCCGTCCTCCGCCGCCGTCGCGTAGAAGCCCTCGACGGACAACGGCTCGGCGTCGACCGGAGGCCAGGCTCCCGACATCGTCTCGTCCACGGCCAGGGCGTTCTCGGGGGCGAGTACGCCGGTGGCGTGGCAGACCCACGAGTCATCACCACCCACGCCGGTGGAGGTGTCGGCACCGGCATCGGGACGGCTGTAGACGTCAATGCCGCGACGCCCGTCCTTCCCCGCCTCGCCCACCACCACCTGCACCCGCAACCCGGACCCCTCGGGCACCACCACAGGCACCTGCAACATCAACTCATCCACAACCGCACAACCGACCTCATCACCGGCCCGCAACGCCCACTCCACCAACGCCGCACCCGGCACCAACACCGCCCCGCCAACCTCATGATCAACAAGCCACGAGACCCCCGAACGCGACAAACGCCCGGTCAGGAGGCAGCCACCCCGATCGGCGAACTCCACCGCCGCACCCAACAACGGATGCCCCGCAGCCACCAGACCCAGCCCCGCCGCATCCCCACCCCCCACACGCCCCGCCAACCAGAACCGCTCCCGCTGAAACGCATACGTAGGCAGCTCAACCATGCACGGCACCGGATCGGCCGGGAACAACACCGACCAGTCCACATCGACGCCTACCGCATGCAGGCGCGCCATGGCCTGCGCGAACGCGACGTCGTCCGGCCTGCCCGAGTGCAGGGACGCCGTGACCACGGGCTCGCCCTCTCGCGGGTCGGCGACGTCATCGAGCGTGCGCTGCGCGGCGGTGGACAGCACGGGAGCAGGGCCCAGCTCTACGAACGCACGTGCACGAGCAGCGACTTCGGCGACGGCGGGCTGGAAGAGGACGGCCTGGCGTACGTGTTCGGCCCAGTACTCCGGAGCGGTGATCTCCGCCCCGGCTTCCCGACCGGTGACGTTGCTCATCAGCGGGACCCTGGGCGCCGCGAACGTCACGTCACGTATCGCTTCGGTGAAGTCGGCGAGCATCGGCTCCATCAAGACGGAATGGAACGCGTGACTGACGGCGAGCGCCTTGGTCTTACGACCCCTCCCCCGCCAGAGTCCGGTGACCTTCTCGACCTCATCAGCCGGGCCTGAAATGACGGTGGAATCGGTCGTGTTGACCGCCGCTATGCTCACACCCGAACCTTCGAGGTCCGCTGCCAGCTCCTCGGGTGCGGCCTGCACCGCGCACATCGCACCACCCTCGGGCAACCCACCCATCAACCGCGCCCGCGCACCCACCACCTTGCACGCATCCGCCAGCCCGAACACCCCCGCGACATACGCCGCCGCGATCTCCCCGACGGAATGCCCGACCACCACATCCGGCCGCACCCCCACCGACTCCCACAACCGGGCCAACCCCACCTGCAACGCGAACAACCCGGCCTGCGCCCACATCGTGTGATCAAGCCGCTCCCGCGGCCCCCCGAACACAACCTCCCGAACCGAACCACCCAACTCCACATCAAGGAGTCCACACACCTCATCAAAGGCGGCAGCAAACACAGGGAACCGCTCATACAACCCGGCCCCCATCCCCACCACCTGACTGCCCTGACCACTGAACAACCAGACCACGTCATCACCCGCCGGCAGCTGCGGTGAGGACGGGCCGATCAGTGCCGGATGCGGTTCTCCGGCCGCCACCGCATCGAGCCCGGCCACGATTTCGGTTCGGTCCGCGCCCAGCACCACGGCTCGGCGCTCATGCAGCGCACGCGTACGAAGCAGCGACCAGCCCACCTCAACAAGCGGCGCGCGTGACGGGTCCTGGGCGAACGTGCTCAGTCGGCGTGCCTGGTCGCGCAGCGCCTGCGCACTCCGCGCCGACACCACCCACGGCACCAGCACACCACCACCAACCGCCCCATCCCCCGGCTCAACAGCAGCCACAGCGACCGGCTCGGGAACATACTCCACAATCACATGCGCATTCGTCCCCGACGCACCAAACGACGACACCCCCGCACGACGCACACCCCCATCCCTCACCCCCGGCCACGGCACCGCCTCCACCGCCAACCGCACCCCACCCGACTCCCAATCCACATGCGGCGTCGGCACATCCACATGCAAACTCGCCGGCACCACACCACGCCGCATCGCCATCACCATCTTGATGACACCCGCAACACCCGCAGCCGCCTGCGTATGACCAATATTCGACTTCACCGACCCCAACCACACCGGCCGATCCACCGAACGCCCCTGCCCATACGTCGCCAACAAAGCCTGCGCCTCAATCGGATCACCCAACGTCGTCCCCGTCCCATGCCCCTCCACCACATCGACGTCCCCAACCGAAAGACCACCACTCGCCAACGCCTGCCGAATCACCCGCTCCTGCGACGGACCATTCGGCGCCGTCAAACCATTGCTCGCACCGTCCTGATTCACCGCCGAACCCCGCACCACCCCAAGCACCCGACGACCACGGCGACGCGCATCCGACAACCGCTCCAACAACAGCACACCTACACCCTCGGAGAACCCGACGCCGTCGGCCGCGGCGGCGTACGGCTTGCAGCGGCCGTCGGGTGACAGGCCCCGTTGGCGGGCGAAGCCCGCGAACATGTCCGGGTCGGCCATGACGGTGACGCCGCCCGCCAGAGCCAAGTCGCACTCGCCCTGACGCAGCGCCTGAGCCGCCAAGTGGATCGAGACCAGCGACGACGAACACGCCGTGTCGACCGTCACCGCCGGACCTTCCAGGCCGAAGGTGTAGGCGACGCGGCCGGACACCATGCTTCCGGTGCTCGCGAGGTAGGCGTAGCCCTCCAGTTGGGCGTCGGCCTCGGGGAACGACTTGCCGTAGTCGTGGTTCATCAGGCCGACGTACGTGCCGGTGAGGCTGCCCTTGAGCGTCGTCGGGTCGATCCCCGCACGCTCGAACACCTCCCACGACGCCTCCAACAGCAGACGCTGCTGCGGATCCATCGCCAACGCCTCCCGCGGATTGATCCCGAAGAACGCCGCGTCGAAGTCACCCGCGTCGGGCAGGAATCCGCCCTGGTCGGCATAGGTGGTGCCGGGGTGTTCGGGGTCCGGGTGGAAGAGACGGCCGAGGTCCCAACCGCGGTCCGTGGGGAATCCGCCCATCGCGTCCGTGCGGGCGTCGAGCAGGTCCCACAGGTCGTCGGCGGAACTGACGCCGCCGGGGAACCGGCAGGTCATGGCGACGATCGCCACCGGGTCGTCCGTGGCCGCGTCCGGGGAGCCGGTCGTCGTGGGGCGGCGGCGCGGGACGACGGGCGTCGGTGCGGGCGCCGATGTGCCTGCGAGGCGGTGGACCAGGTGGGTGGCGAGGGCCTGGGGCGTGGGGTGGTCGAAGATGAGGGTGGCGGGCAGCCGTACGTCGCAGGCGGCCGAGAGCCGGTTGCGGAGCTCCACCGCGGTCAGCGAGTCGAACCCCAGGTCCTTGAACGCGACGTCGACGCTCACACGGGACGCGGACCCGTGGCCGAGGACGGCGGCGACGTACTCGCGTACGACGTCGGTGAGAAGCGCCAGGCGTCCTTCCTCGTCGAGGCCCGCGAGGCGCGCGGCCAGCGCTCCGTCG
Organism: Streptomyces venezuelae; assembly: GCF_008642355.1. NCBI lineage: Bacteria > Bacillati > Actinomycetota > Actinomycetes > Kitasatosporales > Streptomycetaceae > Streptomyces > Streptomyces venezuelae. Next base: position 7,337,303 of record NZ_CP029193.1, on the reverse strand, counting down.
GCGAGGCCCTCGGAGGCCACCCGCCGCCGGGTGGTGGGGGCGGTGAGCGTGCGCAGGAGCGGGGAGAGGCCGTCGGTCACGGCACGCGGGTCGAGGTCGGCGGCGACCACGTACGCGTGGTCGTGGGCGCGGGCCGCGTCGAGCAGGGCCAGTCCGCCTTCGTCGGTGAGCGCGGCGAAGCCGGTGCGCTTCATGCGCGCCAGGTCGGTGTCGCTCAGCTGCCCGGTCATGCCGCTGGTCGCCTGCCACAGGCCCCAGGCGATGGACAGGCCCGCGAGTCCCTGGGCGCGGCGGTGTTGCACGAGGGCGTCGCAGTAGGCGTTGGCAGCCGCGTAGTTGGCCTGGCCGGGGCTGCCGAGCGAGGCGGCCGCCGAGGAGAAGACCATGAAGAGGCCGAGGGGGATCTCCCGTGTCGCCTCGTGGAGCAGGCGTGCCGCCGTCGCCTTCGCCGCCCACACCCGGGCGAGGCTCTCGGGGGTCTGCGCGGTGACCACGGCGTCGTCCAGGACACCGGCCGCGTGGATCACACCGGTCAGCGGGTGCGCCGGGTCGACCGAGGCGATGAGCGCCGCCACCGCTTCCGCGTCACCGACGTCGGCCGTGGCGATATCGACAGCGGTAGCACCCAACTCGACCAGGTGGGAACGTAGTTCGTCGCTGCCCGGTGTCCGGTCGCCGCGTCGGCTCGCGAGCAGCACGTGGCGTACGCCCCACTCGCGGACGAGGTGTTCGGCGACCAGGCGGCCGAGCACGCCGGAGCCGCCCGTGATGAGGACCGTGCCCTCGGGGTCGATCCGCGCGCCGCCGTCCGCCTGCTCGCCCGCCCGTTCCTGTGTGGCTCGGGTCAGCCTCGGGACCCGTATCTCTCCGTCGCGCAGGGCGAGTTGGGGTTCGTCCAGCCGCGCCGCGTCCATGGCGTCCGCGAGTGTGTCCTCGGGCCCCAGGTCGATCAGCGTGAACCGGTCGGGGTGCTCCGACTGGGCGCTGCGGACAAGGCCCCACACGGCCGCGGCGGCGACGTCCACATCCCCCTTCCCGCTGCCGTCGCCCTCGCCGTCGAATGCCACCGCTCCCCGTGTCACCAGCACCAGGCGGCTGTCGTGCAGGGGCCCGGCGAGCCAGGTCTGTACGAGGTCGAGTACGCGGGTGGCGGTGGCGAGGCCGTCGTCGGCCGAGGCGGGCTCGACGGGGGCGGCGACCAGCTGCGGCGTGGGGGCGCCGGACTCGATGGTCTCCAGGAGAGTGGCGAGGTCGGGGACGTCCTCCCCCAGGGTCACCCAGCCGCCCTCAGGAGAGCCGCCTGCCCGGAGGTCACCCGCGTGTTCCGGCGCGAGCCACTTCAAGTCGAACAGCCCGTGCCGTTCCCGGGTCCCCGCCGCGGCCAGGCGGTCCGTGTCGGTCGGGCGCGAGCGCAGGTCGCGGACGGTGAGCACCGGTGCGCCCACGGCGTCGGCGACATCGATCCGGAGGCCTTGGTCGACGCGTTCGCCGAGCAGGGTGAGACGTACCCGGACCGTGGTGGCCCGCACGGCGTGCAGGGCCACGTCGTTCCAGGCGAACGGCAGCCACACCTGTGCGGCGTCGGTGGGCGGCAGCAGGAGGGCCGCGGGCTGCAGGACCGCGTCGAGGAGCGCCGGGTGGATGCCGAAGCCGTCCGGGTCGCCGGCTTCCTCGGGCAGCGCCACCTCGGCGAGGACGTCGCTGCCGTGTCGCCACAGCGCGCGTACGCCGCGGAAAGCGGGTCCGTAGCCGTAGCCGGTGCGGTCGGCCTGCGCGTAGAGGTCGGCGGGGTCCACGGACTCGGCGCCGGGCGGGGGCCAGGCTCCGTCCAGGGGTTCGGGTTCCGTTGGGCCGTAGACCGACTCGGGGCCCAGGACGCCCGTCGCGTGGCAGGTCCACGGACGTTCCGATGCGAAGGCGTCGTCGGTGTCGGCGTCGTCGGGGCGGGAGAACAACCGTACGTCGCGTCGGCCGTGCGTGTCGGCCGCGTCCACGACGACCTGGATCTGCAGGCCTCCGGTGTCGGGCAGGACCACCGGGGTCTGGAGCGTCAGTTCCTCCAGGGCGGGGCACCCCACCTCGTCGGCGGCGCGCAGCACCCACTCCACCTGCGCGGCGCCCGGCACCAGGGCGTGGCCCGCCACGACGTGGTCGTCCAGCCACGCGGCCGACTGCCGCGACACCCGGCCGCTCAGCAGGTGTACGTCACCGCTCGCGAGGCCCACGGAGGCGCCGAGGAGCGGGTGCCCGGACGCGGCGAGACCCAGACCGGCCGGGTCGCCGGAGCGGGCGGTGGTGGGGGCGAGCCAGAAGTCCTGGCGCTGGAAGGCGTAGGTGGGAAGGTCGACGGTACGGGGGGCGGGGTCGGCCGGGAACCAGCGGCGCCAGTCGACGTCCGCGCCCGCCGCGAACGCCTGGGCGGCGGCGCGCGCGAGCTGGGCGGTGTCGCCGTGGTCGCGGCGCAGGGTGGGGATCACGGAGGCGGACACGTCCGCCCGTTCGACGATGCTCTCCAGGGCGAGGTTGAGGACGGGGTGCGGGCTGGCCTCGATGAACAGGCGGTAGCCGTCGGCGAGCAGCGCGTCGATGGTGTCGGCGAAGCGCACGGTACGGCGGACGTTGCGCACCCAGTACGCGGTGTCGAGGACAGTGGTGTCGGTGAGGTGTTCCGCGGTGACGGTCGAGTAGAACGCGACGTCGGTCGCGGCGGGGCGGATGCCGTCGAGCCTGACGGTGAGCTCGTCCAGGATCGCGTCCAGTTGCGGGCCGTGACCCGCCACGTCGGAGGCGACGGCGCGGGCGCGCAGCCCGCGCTCCTGGGCGTCTGCGACGACGGCCTCGATGCCCTCCGGCGGGCCCGAGATGACCGTCGACGACGGGCCGTTGACGGCCGCGACCACCACACCCGGGTGCCCGTCGATCAGCTCGGCGGCCTGCTCCCGGCTCATGCCGAGGGACGCCATGCCGCCGCGCCCGGACAGCGTGCGCAGCAGGACACTGCGGACGGACACGATGCGCGCCGCCTCGTCCAGGGAGATGGCGCCGACGACGCACGCGGCGGCGATCTCGCCCTGCGAGTGGCCGACGACCGCGGCGGGTTCGATGCCCTGGTCGGCCCAGACGGCGGCGAGGGCGACCATGACGGCCCACAGCACGGGCTGGACGACGTCGATGCGGGACAGTTCGGCTCCGTCCCCGCGCAGCACGTCGGTCAGGGACCAGTCGACGTACGCGGACAGGGCCTGCTCGCACTCGGTGATGCGGGCCGCGAACACCGGGGACTCCTCCAGGAGCCGGGCGCCCATGCCCACCCACTGGCCGCCCTGCCCGGGGAACACCATGACCGGCCCGGGGCCCGTGGCACCGGCCGCTCCCGACACGACGTCCGGCGAGGCCTCGCCGTCGGCCAGCGTGCGCAGTCCGTCGAGGAGTGCGGCCCGGTCCGTGCCGATGACGACGGCCCGGTTCTCGAACACCGAGCGGGTCGTGGCGAGCGACCATCCCGTCTCAATGGGCGACGACGATGCCCCGTGGTCGCCGACGTGCTCGGCGAGCAGCGCGGCCTGCGCGCGCAGCGCGTCCTCGCCGCGGCCGGAGACGACCCACGGGACGACGGCCGTTGTCCCGGACGGCTCCCGGGTCGCGGCCTCGGGCGCCGGCTCCTCGGGCGCCTCCTCCAGGATCACGTGCGCGTTCGTCCCCGACATGCCGAAGGCGGACACGCCCGCGCGGCGCGGGTGTTCGCCGCGCTTCCACTCGACCGGTTCGGTGAGGAGCCTGACCGTGCCGGAGGACCAGTCGACGTGCGGGGTCGGCTCGTCGACGTACAGCGTGGCGGGCAGCAGTTCGCGCTGCAGGGCCATGACCATCTTGATGACACCCGCGACGCCCGCGGCGCCCTGCGGGTGCCCGATGTTCGACTTGACCGAGCCGAGCCACAGCGGGTGGTCGTCGTCGCGTTCGCGGCCGTAGGTGGCGTGCAGGGCGCCCGCCTCGATGGGGTCGCCGAGCCTCGTACCGGTGCCGTGGGCCTCGACCGCGTCGACTTCGGCGGCGCCCAGGCCCGCGTTGGCGAGGGCGGCGCGGATGACGCGCTCCTGGGAGGGGCCGTTGGGGGCGGTCAGGCCGTTGCTCGCGCCGTCCTGGTTGACGGCCGAACCGCGGATGACCGCGAGGACCTTGTGACCGTTGCGGCGGGCGTCGGAGAGGCGCTCCAGGAGGAGCAGGCCCGCGCCCTCGGAGAAGCCGGTGCCGTCGGCGGACGCCGCGAAGGCCTTGGAGCGCCCGTCGGGGGACAGCGCGCCCTGGCGGGAGAACTCCGTGAACGCGCCCGGCGTCGACATGATGGTCACGCCGCCCGCCATGGCCAGGTCGCACTCGCCCTGCCGCAGTGCCTGGGCGGCCAGGTGCATCGACACCAGCGAGGACGAGCACGCCGTGTCGACGCTGACCGACGGGCCTTCGAGACCCAGCGTGAAGGAGATGCGGCCCGAGAGGACGCTCAGCGCGTTGCCGGTCAGGAGGTGGCCCTCCACCGCCTTGTCGGGCTGCGCGCCGCCGAAGCCGAGGACGCCCGCGCCGATGTAGACGCCGGTGGGCGTCAGCTTCAGGGACGCCGGGTCGATGCCGGCCCGCTCAAGGAGCTGCCAGGCCGTCTCCATGAGCACCCGTTGCTGCGGGTCCATCGCCAGGGCCTCGCGCGGGGAGATCCCGAAGAACGACGCGTCGAAGCCGGGGGCGTCGTGGAGGAAGCCGCCGCGGCGCACGTAGCTGGTCCCGGGGTGCTCGGGGTCCGGGTGGTAGAGGTTCTCCAGGTCCCAGCCGCGGTTGGCCGGGAAGTCGCCGACGGCGTCGCCGCCCGCCGCGACGAGGTCCCACAGGGCTTCGGGTGTACGCGTGTCGCCGGGGAAGCGGCACGCCATGGAGACGATGGCGATGGGCTCCTGGGCGCGCCCCTCGACCTCGCGCAGGCGCTGGCGGGCCTGGCCGAGGTCCACGGTGACCCTCTTCAGGTACTGACGGAGCTTCGCCTCGGTGCTCGGCGTTCCGGCACTCGACTCTTCGGCACTCGACATCGAACGTCACTTCTCCATCAGCTCAGGTCACAACTCACGGTCGATGAACTCGAACATCTCGTCGTCGGACACGTCGTCGAGCGTGTCCAGGTCGGTCACGCCGGCCACGGCGCCCCCATCGGGGCCGGAGCCGTTCAGCTTGGTCAGGAGCGTGTTGAGGCGCCTGGTGACGCGGCCCCGCGCCGCGTCGTCGAGGGCGAGAGCGTCCAGGGAGGACTCGATCCTGCCGAGTTCGTTGAGCACCGGGTCGGCGGCGTCCTTGAGCGGCTGCGGGGCGCCGTCGGGAGACAGCCGCTCCAAGAGGTGCTCGACGAGGGTGGCGGACTCCGGGTAGTCGAAGACGAGCGCCGCGGGCAGTTTGAGGCCGGTTGCCGCCGCCAGGCGGTTGCGGAGTTCCACGGCGGTCAGGGAGTCGAAGCCGAGCTCCTTGAACGACGTGTCCGGGCGGACCGCGTCGTGATCGGTGTGCCCGAGGACGCCCGCGACGTTGCTCCGGACCACGTCGAGCAGCACGCGGCGCCGTTCGGCGGGCGGGAGCCCGGCGAGCCGCGCGGCCGGCCCGTCCGCCGACACCGCGGCGTCCGCAGCCGCGGTACGCCGCGCGCTCCGCGTCCCCGGTGCCGCGCCGGCCAGGGCGCGCAGGAGCGCGGGCCGGGACGCGGCGGGCTGCGCGGCGACGACGCGCGCGTCGAGGTCCACCGCGACCACATGGGGCCGGCCGTGGGCGCGCGCCACGTCCAGCAGGGTCAAGCCCTTCTCCGTGGTCAGCGGGGTGAACCCGGTGCGCTTCATGCGCGCCAGGTCCGCCTCGCCGAGATGCCCGGTCATACTGCTGGCCGTCTGCCACAGCCCCCAGCCGACCGCGAGTCCGGTGAGCCCCTCGGCACAGCGACGTCGGACGAGTGCGTCACAATAGGCGTTCGCCGCGGCGTAGTTGGCCTGCCCGGGGCTGCCGAGTGTCGCCGCTGCCGACGAGAACACGGCGAACAGTCCGAGCCGCGTCTCCCGCGTCGCTTCGTGCAGGTGCCGCGCGGCGGTGGCCTTCGCCGCCCACACGCGTGCGAGGCTCTCGGGCGTCTGCGCGGTGACGACGGCGTCGTCCAGGACACCGGCCGCGTGGATCACGCCGGTCAACGGATGGGCGGGATCCGTCTTGCCGACGAGTTCAGCGACCGCGTCCGCGTCACCGACGTCGGCCGCGACGACACTCACCTCGGCCCCCAACCCCTGGAGCCGTGCCACGAGTTCGCCGCACCCGGGCGCGTCCGAGCCGCGCCTCCCGGCCAGCAGCAGGTGTCGTACACCCCACTCCCCGACCATGTGCTCGGCCACCGCGGCGGCCAGCACCCCGGTTCCGCCGGTGATGAGGACCGTGCCGTCCGGGTCGAGGGAGGGCGGGATCTCAAGCACCAGTTTGCCCGTGTGCTTCGCCTGGCTCATGAACCGGAACGCCTGCCGCGCCCGGCCCAGCGGCCACGCCTTCACCGGCGGCGGCGCCAGCACCCCGGAGGTGAACAACTCGCCCATCTCCGCCAGCATGTCCCCGATCCGGTCGGGGCCCGCGTGCGGTACGAGATCGAACGCCCGGTACCACGCGCCCCCGTGATCGGCGGCGACACGCTCGGGATCGCGCTTGTCGGTCTTGCCCATGTCGACCATCCGCCCGCCGGGCGCGAGCAGACGCAGCGACGCGTCGGTGAACTCCCCGGCCAGGCTGTTGAGTACGACATCCACGCCGCGCCCACCCGTCGCCTCCCGCAGGGTCCTCTCGAAGTCGAGGTCGCGGGACGAGGCACGATGGTCCGCGTCGATGCCCATGCCGTCGAGGACGCCGTGCTTGGCGGGGCTCGCGGTGGCGTACACCTCGGCACCGAGGTGGCGGGCGATCTGCGTGGCGGCCATGCCCACGCCGCCGGTGCCCGCATGGATGAGCAGGGTCTCGCCCGCCTTGAGGCGTCCGAGGTCCACGAGCCCGTACCAGGCGGTCAGGAACACGACGGGCACCGCCGCGGCCTCCTGGAGGCTCCACCCCTCCGGCACCGGCACGACCATCCGTGCGTCCGCGACCGCCAACGGCGCGAACGCCCCCTCGAACAGCCCCATCACGCGGTCGCCGACCCCGAGACGCGTGACGCCGGGCCCGACCTCCGTCACATACCCGGCGCCCTCGCTCCCCGCGAAGGTGCCCTTGTCGGGATACATGCCGACCGCGATCAGCACGTCGCGGAAGTTCATCCCCGCGGCCCGCACGGAGACCCGCACCTGCCCGGCCGCCAGCGGCGCGAGCGCCTCCGGGGCGTCGATGACCGACAGGTTCTCCAGGGTGGCGGTACCGGAGGTGCCGAGCCGCCAGGCGGCCGACCCGACGGGCGGGACGAGCTCCTCGGGGGCGCCGGAGGGAGTGAGACGCGGTACGTACAAACGCCCGGCGCGGAGGGCAAGTTGCGGCTCGTCGAGGACGGTGACGGCGTGGCGTATGACGGCTTGAGGCAGTACTTCCAGAGCTGTGTCGGTGACGGTGTCGAGGTCCGTTCCGATGTCGGTGCCGGTATCCGTGCCGATATCGGTGCCGATATCCGTGTCGAGCAGGGCGAAGCGGCCGGGGTTCTCCGACTGGGCGCTCCGCACGAGGCCCCACGCGACCGCGGCCGACGGGTCCACGCTGTCGTCGCCCTCATCGCCCTCGACGCCTTCGGCGCCCCCGACGGCCATTGCACCGCGTGTCACCACGAGGAGACGGGACTCCGCCAGCTCTGGGGCGGCCAGGAAGTCCTGCACCACGGACAGCACACGCTCGGCGACCCGCAGACCGTCGCCCGCGTCACTCTCGACGCGAGCCATGACCGCCCACGGCACCGTCCCCCCGGCAACAGCCGCCGTCACCAGGTCGGTCATCCCGGCGCGTCCCGGAAGAGTGACCCACTCCCCACCCTCCGCGGCGCCGGAGGCCGGGGCTCCGGAGGCAGATACTCCGGAGGCAGGGACGGGGAGGGGAGTCCACTCCACGGTGTAGAGCCCGTCGACGCCACCGCGGGCGGCCGCCGACACGAGCCGGGCGGGGTCGGCCGCGCGGAGCGTCAGCGCGTCGACGTTCAGGACGGGCGCGCCCGTCCCGTCGGCGATGACCACCTTCAGGTCGCGCTCGGCGGACTCTCCCTGCGGGGAGAGCCGGACGCGGAGCCGCGTCGCGCCGTCCGCGTGCAACGACACGCCGTTCCAGGCGTACGGCAGCCACATCTGCCCGTCTTCGGGCCGGTCGAGAAACATCAGCGCATGCAGGGCGGCGTCCAGCAGCGCCGGGTGCATGCCGAACCCGGCGGGCGGCCCGGCCGGTTCGCGCAGCTCCACCTCGGCGAGCAGCTCCGTCCCGTGCCGCCACAGCGCGCTGAGCCCCTGGAACGCGGGCCCGTACTCGTAACCCGCCTCCGCGGCCCGCGAGTAGAAACCCTTCATGTCCACGGATTCAGCTCCGGCGGGCGGCCACTGCCCGCCCAAGGTGGGCGGCTCCACCACGACTTCCGGGCTCACCACACCGACCGCGTGACACAGCCACTCGGCTCCGCCGCCCCGACCCGACTGATCAGGACGTGAATACACGCGTACGTCACGCCGGCCGCCCTGCTCGTCGGCCGCGCCCACGGACACCTGAACCTGAAGGCCTCCGTTGTCCGGCAGCACGAGCGGCGCCTGCAGCATGAGCTCGTCGACCGTCGTGCACCCGGCCTCGTCGGCGGCCCGCAGCACCCACTCCACGATCGCGGCACCCGGCACGAGGGCGGTTCCCGCCACCCCATGCTCGGCGAGCCAGGGCGGAGCCGTACGGGAGAGCCGGCCGGTGAGCAAGTACGAGTCGGCCTCGGCGAGTTCCACACAGGCACCGAGCAACGGATGTCCGGCCGAGACCATGCCCAGATCGGCGGCATCACCGGTCGTCCCGGCGGGCTCCTCCAGCCAGTAGTGCTGGTGCTGGAAGGCGTACGTGGGCAGATCGACGGTACGAGGAGTCGGGTCGGCCGGGAACCAGCGCCGCCAGTCGATGTCCGCGCCTGCCGCGAAGGCTTGGGCGGCGGCGCGGGTGAGCTGGGCGGTGTCGCCGTGGTCGCGGCGCAGGGTGGGGACGACGGTGGCGCTCGCGTCGGCCTGCTCGATGGTCTCCTGGATGCCGAGGTTGAGGACGGGGTGGGGGCTGGCTTCGATGAAGAGGCGGTAGCCGTCGGCGAGGAGCGCTTCGACGGTGTCGGCGAAGCGGACGGGTTGGCGGAGGTTGGTGATCCAGTAGGCGGTGTCGAGGGCGGCGGTGTCGTCGAGTCGTTCGGCGGTGACGGTGGAGTAGAAGGCGATGTCGGTGGGGGTGGGTCGGATGTCGGCCAGGCGCTCGGTGAGCAGGTCGTGCAGTGCGTCGATCTGGGGGTTGTGGGAGGCGTAGCCGACGTCGATCACCCGAGCCCGCAGTCCGGCCGCTTCCGCGTCCGCGACGACGGCCGCCACATCCTCGGGCGAACCAGAAATGACCGTGGATGAGGGGCCGTTGACGGCTGCGACGCTGACGCCCGGCCGGTCGCCGATCAGCTCGACGACTTGCTCGGCGCTGGTGCCGACGGACGCCATGTCACCGTGCCCCTGCAACTGCCGCAGTGCGTCACTGCGTACCGCAACGATCCGTGCCGCATCCTCCAGCGACAGCGCACCCGCGACACACGCGGCAGCCATCTCGCCCTGCGAATGCCCGATCACAGCCGCAGGCGTAATCCCCTGATCCGCCCACACGGCGGCGAGCGAGACCATCACCGCCCACAGCACGGGCTGCACGACCTCGACGCGGGCCAGCTCGCTGCCGTCCCCGCGCAACACCTCCGTCAGCGACCAGTCCACATACGCGGACAGCGCCCGCTCACACTCACCGATGCGGGCCGCGAACACGGGCGACTCCTCCAGCAACTGCGCGCCCATCCCGACCCACTGCGAGCCCTGCCCCGGGAACACGAGCACCGGCCCCGCGCCGGAAGCCCCCCGCACGGCGCCCTGCACGACGTCCGGGGAGGGCTCGCCCGCTGCCAGGGAGCGCAGTCCGGTGAGGAGCGCGTCGCGGTCCCGGCCCACGACCACGGCCCGATGCTCGAACACAGACCGCGTCGTGACCAGCGACCACCCCACCTCACCCGCAGCCGCCCCCACGCCATCCGCCACGAACTCACCCAGCCGCCGCGCCTGCGCCCGCAACGCATCCCGCGTCCGCCCCGAAACCACCCACGGCACCACCGCACCATCGGGCACCGGAGCGACAACATCAGCCGCTACCTCTGGAGCCTCCTCCAGAATCAGATGCGCATTCGTCCCGGAGATACCGAAGGAGGACACCCCGGCGCGCCGCGCGCGTTCGCCACGCGTCCAGGGGACGGGGTCGGTGAGCAGGCGTACACCGCCGCCGTCCCACTCCACGTGCGGAGTCGGCTCGTCGGCGTGGAGGGTCGCCGGCAGCAGGTCGTTCTGGAGCGCCATGACCATCTTGATGACGCCCGCCACACCGGCGGCGGCCTGCGTGTGCCCGATGTTCGACTTCACCGAGCCCAGCCACAGCGGTCGCTCCTCGGAGCGGCCTTGGCCGTACGTGGCGAGCAGGGCCTGTGCCTCGATGGGGTCGCCCAGGGTCGTGCCCGTGCCGTGGGCCTCCACGACGTCCACCTCGTCGGGGCTGCGGCCCGCCCCGGCCAGGGCGGCGCGGATGACACGCTCCTGCGAGGGGCCGTTCGGCGCGGTCAGACCGTTGCTCGCGCCGTCCTGGTTCACCGCGGAGCCACGTATGACCGCGAGAACCTTGTGACCGTTCCGGCGCGCGTCGGAGAGGCGCTCCAGGACGACGAGTCCGGCGCCCTCGCCCCAGCCGGTCCCGTCGGCGGTGGCGGCGAACGGCTTGCAGCGGCCGTCGGGGGCCAGGCCGCGCTGGCGGGAGAACTCGACGAAGGTGTTCGGGGTGGCCATGACGGTCACGCCGCCCGCGAGGGCGAGCCCGCAATCGCCCTGACGCAGCGCCTGGGAGGCCAGGTGCATGGCGACGAGCGAGGAGGAGCAGGCCGTGTCCACCGTGATGGCGGGGCCTTCCAGGCCGAAGGTGTACGCGACGCGGCCGGAGGCGACGCTCGGGGTGCTGCCGGTCATGATGCGGCCCTCGAAGCCGTCCGGCTTGCGGGCGAGGAAGCGGGAGCCGTAGTCGTCGTACATGATCCCGGTGATGACTCCGCACGAGGTGCCGCGGAGCGTGGCCGGGTCGATGCCCGCGTGTTCGAAGGCCTGCCAGGCGGTTTCGAGGAGCAGGCGTTGTTGCGGGTCGGTGGCGGCGGCCTCGCGCGGGCTGATGCCGAAGAAGCCCGCGTCGAACCGGGCGGCGTCGTAGAGGAAGCCGCCTTCGCGGGTGTAGCTGTGGCCGACCTGGTCGGGGTCGGGGTCGAAGAGGGCGGCCGTGTCCCAGCCGCGGTCCTCGGGGAACGGTCCGATGGCATCGGTGCCGGTGGCGACGAGGCGCCACAACTGCTCGGGGGAGGTCACGCCGCCCGGGTAGTGGCAGGCCATGCCGACGATGGCGATGGGGTCGTCGGCGGTGGCGGTCGCGCGGGGTGCCGGGGCGAGGGCGGCCGGGGAGGTGGACGTGTCGGTGTCGGGGAGGTGGCTGCGGAGGTGGCGTACGAGGGCGGTGGGGCTGGGGTGGTCGAAGATGAGGGTGGCGGGGAGGCGGATGCCGGTTGCGGTGGAGAGGCGGTTGCGGAGTTCCAGGGCGGTGAGTGAGTCGAAGCCCAACTCCTGGAATGCGCGTCCCAGTTCGAGGGTCTCGGGTGCGGGGTGGGCGAGGACGGTCGCGATCTGTTCGCGGACGAGGTCGCTCAGGGCGCGGTCGCGGTCGGCGGCGGAGAGCCGCGCCAGGCGTGCGGTCCAGGAGGTGGGTGCCGCGCTGTTCTGTTCGGTGGTGGTGGCGGCCGCGGTGGGGCGGGGGGTGCGGACGAGGCCGCGCAGGGCGGGCTGGAGGGTGTGGTCGGCTGCCTGGGCGCGCAGGACGGCTCGGTCGAAGCGGGTGGCGAGGACCGTGGGGTGCGGGGTGGTCAGAGCGGCGTCGAAGAGGGCGAGCGCCTGCTCGTCGGTGAGGGCGGCGACGCCGGTGCGGTGGATGCGGGCGCGGTCGGCGTCGCCGAGCCGGGCGGCCATGCCACCGGACGCGGACTCCCACAGGCCCCAGGCCAGGGAGGTGGCGGCGAGGCCTTCGGCGCGGCGGTGTTCGGCGAGGGTGTTGAGGAAGGTGTTGGCCGCGGCGTAGTTGGACTGGCCGCCGTTGCCGAGGACGGAGGCGCCGGAGGAGAACAGGACGAACGCGGACAGATTCATGTCGCGTGTGAGTGCGTGCAGGGTCCAGGCGGCGTCGGCCTTGGGCGCGAGGACGGCGTCGAGCCGTTCGGGGGTCATGGTCGCGATGAGGCTGTCGTCGATGACGCCCGCGGTGTGGACGACGGCGGTGAGGGGGTGGGCGGTGGGGATGTCCGCGATGAGCCGGGCCAGCGCGTCGGGGTCGGTGATGTCGCAGGCGGCGACGCGTATGTCGACGTCGACGTCCGCGAGGTCGTCCCGCAACTCGGCGACGCCGTCGGCGGCCTCGCCGCGCCGGCTCACGAGGAGCAGGTGGCGTACGCCGTGAGAGGTGGCGAGGTGCCGGGCAACGGCGCGGCCGAGGCCGCCGGTACCGCCGGTGATGAGGGTGGTGCCGGTCGGGGGGATGGGTGCTGGGGCCGAGGTCGGGGTCGTGGGGGCGGGTGTTCGGGGCAGGCGTGCGGTCGCGGTGAGGCGCGGTACCAGTGCCGTGCCTGTGCGCAGCACCAGTTCCGTTTCCGACACGTGCGTGGTCGCCGCGGCCAGGGCCGTGGGCAGGGCGTGGCGTGATGCCGGAGTGCGGTCCGTGTCGACGAGCAGGACGCGGTCGGGCTGTTCGGCCTGGGCGGCGCGGACCAGGCCCCAGAGGGGTGCGGTGGCCAGGTCGGCGGGGCTGTCGTCCGCACGGGCGGTGACGGCGCCCGTGGTGAGGACGACGAGGCGGGCGGAGGACAGCGTGTCCGAGGCGTACCAGGCGCGCAGCAGGTCGAGGGCGTGCCGGGCGTGTGCTCGTACGCGGGTGGGGAGATCGTCCACCGTGCCCTCGACGGGCATCGGGGCGAACACGATGTCCGGTACGGGTTCGCCGTTCGCCACGGCGTCCGTCAGGGCGGTCAGGTCCGGATAGCGGCTCACGGTCGGGCCGAGGCCCGCGTCGTCGGGGCCGAGCACGGCCCAGGAGGCGGACGTCGTCGGCGCCGTGTCGGGCAGGAGAAGTTGCCGCCAGTCCACGTGGTGGAGCGGGAGCGCGGTCGCCGGGAGGGCGGTCCGCCAGCGGTCGGCGGCGACGACGCGCAGTTGGAGGGAGTCGACCGTGGCCACGGGGGCGCCCTCGGCGTCGGTCAGCGTCAGTCGCAACTGGTCGTCGCCCCGCGGGCCGAGCCGGACGCGCAGGCGCGTGGCGCCGGTGGCGTGGTGGCGTATGTCGCTGAAGGAGAAGGGCAGCCGCACCGGCGCGTCGGCGAGATCCGAACCGCTCCCGGCGTCGCGGTACAGCTCGTCCACCACGTGCAGCGCCGCGTCGAAGAGGGCCGGGTGCAGTGCGAACGCGGCGGCGTCGGCGCGCTGTTCGTCGGCGAGGCGGACCTCCGCGTACAGGTCGTCGCCGTGCCGCCAGGCGGCGTGTACGGCGCGGAAGGCGGGCCCGTAGCTGTAGCCCTGGGCGTCGAGGCGGGCGTACAGCGCGTCCACGTCGAGGGCGGTGGCCTCGGCCGGCGGCCACGGGGTGGCTTCGCGCGCCGCCGGGAGCGTGGGCGGCCGGGTGGCCCGACCGGTCGTGAGGACGCCGGTTGCGTGGCGGCGCCACCCGTACGGGTCACCGTCCTCGCCGTACCCGCCCGTCACGTCGTCGCCTTCGGCGCCCGCGGGCCGGGAGTGGATGGTGAGGGTGCGGCGGCCGGACTCGTCGGGGGCACCGAGGGCGACCTGAACCTTCACGCCATCAGCGATGGCCGTATCCGCACTTGCCCCCGCATCGGGGTCGTCGAGCAGCAGCGGCGTCTCCAGCGTCAGGTCGTCGACGGTGTCGCAGTCGCCGTGCCGCCCCGCGAGCAGGGCGAGTTCGACGAACGCGGTGGCGGGCAGCGGTACGCCGCCCGCGATGGCGTGGTCGCCGAGCCACGGGTGCGTACGCAGGGAGAGGCGTCCCGCGAGGAGGAGGCCGCCGTCGGCCTGGTGGATGACGGCGGGCAGGAGGGGGTGGCCGGTTTCCTGGAGGTCGGCGGCGCGGGCCGGGGCGGCGGCGTCGGGGGTGGGGCGCCAGTAGCGTCGGCGTTGGAACCGGTAGGTGGGCAGCGGGAGTTGTGCGGCGTCGGCGACGAGGGCACCGAGGTCGGCCGGCTGTCCGTCGACGTGGAGCGCGGCGACGGCGCCGAGCAGCGTGCGGGCCTCTTCGTGTCCGGAGCGGAGTGCCGCGGCGACGACCGGCTCATCGTCCTCCTCGTCGCCCGTCCGGGCCGGCAGGCAATCCTGGACCATCGTGGCGAGGACCGGGTCGGGCCCCAGTTCCAGGTACCGCACGACGCCCTGGTCGCCCAGGGCGCGCAGTCCGTCGTGGAACCGCACGGGCTGCCGTACGTGCCGTGCCCAGTACTCGGGGTCGGCGAGCAGTTCCGCGTCGGCGAGGCGGCCGGTGAGGTTGGAGACGACGGGCAGGGCCGGCGCGTGGAAGGTGAGACTGCGGGTCACGGCACGGAAGTCGTCGAGCATGGGCTCGATGAGCGGTGAGTGGAAGGCGTGGCTGACGTTGAGCCGTTTGGTCTTGAGCCCGCGCCCGCGCAGGTTCTGCTGGATGTCCGCGACGGCGTCGGCGTCACCGGACACGACGACGGCGGCGGGGCCGTTGACTGCGGCGAGGGAGAGGCTCTCCTCGCGCCCGGCGAGCAGCGGCAGCATGTCGTCCTCGGCCGCCTGCACGGCGAGCATCGCGCCGCCCGCCGGCAGGGCCTGCATGAGGCGTCCGCGGGCGGCGACCAGCGTGCAGGCGTCGGGCAGGGTGAGGACCCCGGCTACGTGCGCGGCGGTGATCTCGCCGACGGAGTGACCCGTCAGATGGCTGGGCGTGATCCCGAAGGAGGTCACCAGCCGGTACAGGGCGACTTCGAGCGCGAACAGGGCGGCCTGGGTGACGCCGGTCCCGTGCAGCGCGGCGGCCCGCGCGGTGTGAGCGGGGGCGAACAGGGTGTCCCGCAGGGGTTGTTCGAGGAGCGGGTCCAGGTGGGCGCAGGTCTCGTCCAGGGACTGCGCGAACGTGTCGAAGGCGGCGTACAACTGGGCACCCATGCCTGGCCGTTGGCTCCCCTGCCCGGTGAAGAGGAAGGCGGTGCCCCCGCTGCGGGCGGGGCCCGAGCCACGGACGAGGGCGGGGTGCGCGCGTCCTCCCGCGAGCGCGGCCAGAGCGGCGACACGTTCGCCGTGGCCGTCACCGAGTACGACGGCACGGTGCTCGAAGAGGGAGCGGCGGAGCAGGGTCCCGGCGACGTCGACTTGATCGACGGCTTCGTCGTCCTGCGCGGAGACGTAACCTCCCAACGCGTCCGCCTGCGCCCGCAACGCCTCAGGCGTGCGCGCCGACAGCAGCCACGGCGACGGAGCCCGCACGCCCGAGGGACGAGCCCCGTCAGCGGCCCCCTCCGCCTCCGCGTCGGCCGGAGGCGCCTCCTCCAGGATGAGGTGGGCGTTCGTGCCGGAGATGCCGAACGACGAGATGCCCGCCCGGCGCACCCGCTCGCCCGCGGGCCACGCGACGGGCTCCGTGAGCAGCCGCACCGCGCCCGACTCCCAGTCGGCGTGCGGCGTGGGCTCGTCGGCGTACAGCGTGGCGGGCAGCGTCTGGTGCCGCAGCGCCTGCACCATCTTGATGAGGCCCGCCGCCCCGGCGGCACCCTGCGTGTGGCCGATGTTGGACTTGACCGAGCCGAGCCACAGCGGCCGGCCCTCGTGCCGCTCCTGTCCGTACGTGGCGAGGAGCGCGTCGGCCTCGATGGGGTCGCCGAGCCGCGTGCCCGTGCCGTGCGCCTCGACCGCGTCGACCTCCGAGGGCGAGAGCCGTGCCCCGGCGAGGGCGGCACGGATCACGCGCTGCTGGGAGGGCCCGTTGGGGGCGGTGAGCCCGTTGCTCGCTCCGTCCTGGTTGACGGCCGAGCCGCGGATGACGGCGAGTACCCGGTGCCCGGCGCGGCGGGCGTCGGCGAGGCGTTCCAGTACGAGGAGTCCGGCGCCCTCGGAGAAGGCGGTGCCGTCGGCGGCGGCCGCGAACGGCTTGCAGCGGCCGTCCGCGGCGAGGCCGCGCTGGCGGGAGAACTCGGTGAAGACGTACGGCGTGGGCATGACGGTGACGCCGCCCGCGAGCGCCAGGTCGCACTCGCGCCGCCGCAGCGCGTGCGCGGCGAGGTGCACGGCGACGAGCGACGACGAGCAGGCGGTGTCGATCGTCACCGCGGGCCCTTCGAGGCCGAAGGTGTAGGCGAGGCGGCCCGAGAGGACGCTCGGGGCGCTGCCCGTGACCAGGTGGCCCTCCGCCGCCGCGTCGATGTGCGGCGTGCCGAAGCCGGGCAGTGCGGCGCCCGCGTACACGCCGGTGCTGCTGCCCCGCAGCGACTGCGGGTCGATGCCCGCGCGCTCGAGGGCCTCCCAGGCGCACTCCAGGAGCAGTCGCTGCTGCGGGTCGAGGACGGCGGCCTCGCGCGGGCTGATGCCGAAGAACTCGGGGTCGAACCGGTCGACGTCGTGGACGAATCCGCCCTCGCGTGCGTAGCTCGTCCCGGGGTGGTCGGGGTCGGGGTGGAAGAGCCGCTCCAGGTCCCACCCGCGGTTGTCGGGGAAGGGGCCCAGCGCGTTGCCGCCCGCGGAGACCAGGTCCCACAGGTCTTCGGGGGTGCGGACGCCGCCGGGGTAGCGGCAGGCCATCTCGACCACGGCCACCGGTTCCTGGTCGCGCTCCTCCGCCTCGCGCAGCCGTTGCCGGGTGGCGTGCAGGTCCGCGGAGACACGCTTGAGGTAGTCGACCAGTTTCTCTTCGCTCACCATGTGCGCTTCAACTCCCCGCCCGTGATCGCGACGCGAGGTGTGCGGCCGGCACGCGGCTCACACCCCGAGTTCGTTGTCGATGAAGTCCAGTACCTGTTCGGCGGTGGCCGTCTCCAGCTGGTCCACCGCGTCGTCGCCGTCCGCCGCGGCGGCCGTACTCGCCGTGAAGCGGGCGAGGAGGGCCTCCAGGCGGGCCGCGACGGCCGCCTGGTCCAGTCCCTGGGCGACGGCGGCGGACAAGGCGTGCTCGACCCGGGCCACCTCCTGGAGGGCGTGGGCGGTCGTGTCGCCGCTCGCCGCCCGCCCCGCCTGCGCCGCCGCGTCGGGGGCGAGCCGTTCGGCCAGGTGGGCGGCGAGCACGTGGGCCTGCGGGTAGTCGAAGACGAGCGCGGCGGGCAGTTTCAGGCCGGTCGCGGCGGCGAGCCTGTTGCGGAGTTCCACGGCGGTGAGCGAGTCGAGGCCGAGTTCCTTGAACGGCGTGTCGACCTGCACCGCGTCCGGGTCCGCGTGACCGAGCACTCCGGCCGCCTGGGTGCGCACCAGGGTGGTGAGGAGGTCGAGTCGCTCCTCGGCGGTGAGGCCGGTGAGCCTGTCGGACCAGTGTGTCGCCCCGCCCGCCGCGGCCGCGGTGGGCCGCGCGGTCGCGGATGTCGCCGCGGCCGCAAGCGTGCGCAGGACGGCGGGGACCGGGGCGTCGGATGCGGCAGGGACTCGCGGGTCGAGGTCCATCGCGAGCAGGTCGGGGCGCCCGTGGGTGCGTGCGGCGGCCAGCAGGGCGCAGCCGCGTCCGGCGCCCGTGGGTTTGATGCCGTACCGGTCGATGCGGGCCCGGTCGGCCGCCGACAGCGTGCCGGTGAGGCCGCTGGCGGTCTCCCACAGCCCCCATGCCACGGAGAGCCCGGGGAGGCCCTCGGCGCGGCGGCGGGCGGCCAGCGCGTCGCAGTAGGCGTTGGCGGAGGCGTAGTTGGCCTGGCCAGGGGTGCCCATGGTGGAGGCGAAGGAGGAGAACGTCACGAACATGCCGAGCCGCATCTCCCGTGTGGCTTCGTGCAGTTCGTACGCGGCCGCCGCCTTGGCCGCCCACACCCGGGCGAGGCTCTCGGGGCTCTGGCTGCCGATCATGGCGTTGTCGAGCACGCCGGCGGCGTGTATGACGCCGGTCAGCGGGTGCGCCGGATCAATTCCTGCGATCAGCCCGGCGACGGCGCCGGGCTCGGTCACGTCGACGGCCGCGAAGGTGACGTCGGCACCCAACTCGGTCATCCGCGCGGCGAGTTCGTCCGCGCCCTCGGCCGCGTCTCCGTTGCGGCCGACGAGGAGCAGGTGCCTGCTCTCGCCCGTGCGTGCCAGGTGTTCGGCCACGGCGGCGCCGATGGTGCCGGTGCCGCCGGTGATGAGGACGGTGCCGTCGGGGTCGAGCGGAGCGGGTACGTCGAGCACGAGCTTGCCGGTGTGCTTCGCCTGGCTCATGTGCCGGAACACCTCGGGTGCCCGCCCCAGGGGCCGTGCCGCGACCGGCAGGGGCACCAGCGTCCCGTCGGCGAAGAGGCCTCCGAGCAGGTCGAGCATCCGCCCGAGCCGCTCGGGCCCGGCGTCGGCGACCAGGTCGAAGGCCTCGTACGACACGCCGGGATGTTCCAGCGCGACCAGTTCGGGGTCTCGGGGATCGCTCTTGCCCATCTCGACGAGACGCCCACCCGCACCGGTGCCGCCGCCGAGCAACCGCAGGGACGCGTCGAGGAGTTCGCCGGTGAGACTGTTGAGTACGACGTCCATGCCCCGGCCGTCGGTGGCCTGCCGGAACGCGCCCTCGAAGGCGAGGTCCCGGGAGGAGGCACGATGCGCGGCATCAATGCCCATCTCCTCCAGCACGGCGTGCTTGGCCGGACTGGCCGTGGCGAACACCTCGGCCCCGAGATGCCGCGCGATCTGCACCGCCGCCCTCCCCACACCACCCGTGGCGGCATGGATCAACACCCGCTCACCGGCCTTCAGCTCGGCCAGTTCGACCAGGCCGTACCAGGCGGTGAGGAACGCGGCCGGAGCGGCTGCCGCCTGCCGCATGTCCCAGCCGGCCGGGACCGGCGCCAGCATGCGCGCGTCGGCGACGGCCCACGGCCCGAAGGCGCCCTCCAGCATGCCCATCACCCGGTCGCCCGCCGACAACCCGGTGACACCCGGCCCGACCTCCGTCACCACACCGGCCGCCTCGGTGCCGGGCAGCGCGTCGGCGTCCGGATACATGCCGAGCGCGATCAGTACGTCACGGAAGTTGACGCCTGCCGTATGCACGGCGATGCGGACCTGCCCTGCCCCCAGCGAGCCCAGCACCTCTTCGCAGCCCACGGCCTGGACGGCGTCGAGCGTTCCGGACGCGCCGCCGACGAGCCGCCAGGCCCGCACCCCGGGCGGCCCGGACAGTTCGGCGGGCTTGTCGGCCCGCGCCCACCTGGGAACCAGCAACCGCTCACCCCGAACAGCGATTTGAGCCTCGTCGGCCTCGGTCGCGCGCCGGACGGAGCGCAGAACCTCACGGCCGCCGTGGTCGAGCGCGACATCCAGGTCGAGCAGGACGAACCGGCCCGGATTCTCCGACTGCGCGCTGCGCACCAGACCCCACACGGCCGCGCCCGCCGGGTCAGGGGCGTACGACTCCCCGTCTCCCTCATGGGGACCGGTCGCACCGCGAGTGACGAAGACGAGTTGCGTCTGCTCAAGGCGGGGCTCGGCAAGAAACTCCTGGACGACACCCAACACACGTACCGTCAGGTCGAGTCCGTCCCCTCCGGTCACCGCGTCCGAAGTGTCCACGGGGGCCAGCACCACCGAGGGCGGTTCGCCATCGGCGTCGGCGAGTCCCCGTACGCCCTCGGCGTCCAGCCCACCGAGCGTCACACAGCCGATGCCATCGACCGCACCCGGCCCGTCCGCGGTCGCCGGAACGGGAAGCGGTGTCCACCGCAGTTCGTACAGCCCGTCGGCACCGGACCCGACCGATCCCACCGCCGCCCGCACCTGCTGGGCGCCGGTGGACCGCAGCCGCAGCTCGGAGACGTCGAGGACGGGCGCCCCGGCGGGGTCGGTCACGACCAGCGACACCGTCTCCTCGCCGCCCCCGAGCAGCCGACCCGGTCCACGGAGTCCGCCGATGCGCACACGCACGGTCGTGGCATCGGTGGCCCACAGCGAGACACCGCTCCAGGTGAACGGCAACAGCACCTGCTCGGCCGCGGCCCCGGAACCGTCCGCGTCGAGACCCCGCTGTGCGAGCAGCGGGTGCAGAGCGGCGTCCAGCAGCGCGGGATGCATGCCGAACCCGGCGGGTGAACCGGCCTGCTCGGGCAGCTCCACCTCCGCCAGCAGCTCCTCCCCTTGCCGCCACATCGCACGCAGTCCACGGAACGCGGGCCCGTACTCGTATCCGGCGGCGACGACCCGGTCGTAGAAGTCGCTCACGTCCACCGGTTCCGCCCCCGCCGGAGGCCACGCACCGGCCTGCCGCGCAGGCCTCGCCCCCGGCTCCCGCCCGAGCTCGCCGACGGCATGACACACCCACACGGCACCGGCATCCCGCTCAGGGCGCGAGTACACGCGTACGTCGCTCCTGCCCTGGTCGTCGGCCGCGCCCACGACGACCTGGACCTCGCAGCCGCCCCGCTCGGGCAGCACCAAGGGCGCCTGGAGGGTCAGCTCCTGGAGAGTCCCGCACCCCGCGTCGTCGGCGGCCCGCAGCACCCACTCCACGATCGCGGCACCCGGCACCAGAACGGTCCCGGCGACCACGTGCCCGCCCAGCCAGCCCCCACGCTCGGCGGAGACCCGCCCGTCGAGCACCACTCCCCCGTCGGCGAGCGCGACGACGGTGGGCAACTGCGCGTGCCCGGACCCGGCCGTCCCCTGTTGTCCGACGTCGTCCCGCCTCACCCTGTCGGCCAGCCAGTAGCGTCGGCGCTGGAAGGCGTACGTGGGCAGGTCGACGGTACGAGGGGTCGGGTCGGCCGGGAACCAGCGCCGCCAGTCGATGTCCGCGCCTGCCGCGAAGGCTTGGGCGGCGGCGCGGGTGAGCTGGGCGGTGTCGCCGTGGTCGCGGCGCAGGGTGGGGACGACGGTGGCGGGCACGTCGGCCCGCTCGATGGTCTCCTCCATGCCGAGGGCAAGGACGGGGTGGGCGCTGGCCTCGATGAACAGCCGGTAGCCGTCGGCAAGGAGCGCTTCGACCGTCTCGGCAAAGCGGACGGGCTGGCGGAGGTTGGTGACCCAGTAGGCGGTGTCCAGGGCGGTGGTGTCTGCCAGCCGCTCGGCGGTGACGGTGGAGTAGAACGCCACGTCAGTCGAGACGGGCCGGATGTCGGCCAGGCGCTCGGAGAGCAGATCGTGCAGTGCGTCGATCTGGGGGTTATGGGAGGCGTAGCCGACATCGATCACCCGGGCGCGAAGACCACACTCTTCCGCCTCGGCAACGACAGCCGCCACATGCTCGGGCGAACCAGAAATCACCGTGGAAGACGGCCCGTTGACGGCCGCGACGCTGACGCCCGGCCGGTCCCCGATCAGCTCGACGACCCGCCCTGCACTGGTGCCGACGGACGCCATGTCACCATGCCCCTGCAACTGCCGCAGTGCGTCGCTGCGTACCGCAACGATCCGCGCCGCATCCTCCAGCGACAGCGCACCCGCGACACACGCAGCGGCCATCTCACCCTGCGAATGCCCGATCACCGCCGCAGGCGTAATCCCCTGATCCACCCACACCGCGGCGAGCGAGACCATCACCGCCCACAACACCGGCTGCACGACCTCCACCCGCGACAGCTCACTGCCGTCCCCGCGCAACACCTCCGTCAACGACCAGTCCACATACTCCGACAGCGCCCGCTCACACTCACCGATGCGGGCCGCGAACACGGGCGACTCCTCCAGCAACTGCGCGCCCATCCCGACCCACTGCGACCCCTGCCCCGGAAACACCAACACCGGTCCAGGACCCACATCACCGGACGTCACCCCTGACACCACATCCGCAGACACCACACCGGAAGCCAGCGCCCCAAGACCGTCCGTCAGAGCGTCCCGGTCGCGGCCGACCACCACGGCCCGGTGCTCGAACACCGACCGCGTAGTGGCCAGGGACCAGCCGACCTCGCCCGGCAGCGCCTCCGTGTCTCCCGCGACGAACTCATTCAGACGACGGGCCTGTTCGCGCAGCGCGTCGGGTGTCCGTCCGGAGACCACCCACGGCACCACCGATCCCGGCGGGGCCGCGACAGCCTCCCGCGTCGCGGCCTCGTCACGCGGCGCCTCTTCCAGGATCAGATGCGCGTTCGTCCCCGAGATGCCGAACGCGGACACGCCCGCCCGGCGCGGGTGGCCGGTGTCGGGCCATGGGGTGGGCTCGGTGACGACCTCGATCGCGCCCTCGTCCCAGTCGACATGTGGGCTGAGTTCCTCGACGTGGAGTGTTGCGGGTACCAGGCCGTTGCGGATGGCCATCACGGTCTTGATGACTCCGGCGACACCGGCCGTGGCGTGCGTGTGGCCGATGTTGGACTTGAGGGAGCCGAGCAGGAGGGGGCTCTCGCGGTGCCGCCCATAGGTGGCGAGCAGGGCGCCGGCTTCGATGGGGTCGCCCAGTTTGGTGCCGGTACCGTGTGCCTCGACCGCGTCCACCTCGGCCGGGGCGAGGCGGGCGCTCGCGAGGGCGGCTCGGATGACCTGTTCCTGCGCGGCGTCGTTGGGGGCGGTGAGGCCGTTGCTCGCGCCGTCCTGGTTCACCGCCGAGCCGCGGACGACGGCCAGGACGTCGTGGCCGTTGCGGCGGGCGTCCGAGAGGCGTTCGAGCAGGATCAGGCCGATGCCCTCGGAGAAGCCGGTGCCGTCGGCCGCGGCGGCGAACGGCTTGCAGCGCCCGTCGGGCGCGAGTCCGCGCTGGCGGCAGAACTCGGTGAACATCAGCGGGCTCGACAGCACGAGCACCCCGCCCGCGAGCGCCAGGTCGCAGTCGCCCTGGCGCAGCGCCTGGCTCGCCAGGTGGATGGCGACGAGCGAGGCCGAGCAGGCCGTGTCGACGGTGACGGCGGGGCCTTCGAGACCGTAGTGGTAGGCCACCCGGCCGGAGATGACGCTGGTGAGGCTGCCCGTGGTGGCGTGTCCCTCGAACCCTTCGGGGATGCGGGGCAGTTGGGACATGTAGTCCTCGCTCGACACACCCGCGTAGACACCCGTGAGACTGCCCTTGAGGGAGACGGGGTCGATGCCGGCACGCTCGAAGAGCTCCCAGGACGTCTCCAGCATCAGGCGCTGCTGCGGGTCCATCGCCAGCGCCTCGCGCGGGCTGATGCCGAAGAAGTCGGCGTCGAAGGAGCAGGCGTCGTCCACGAATCCGCCGTGGCGCACGTAGCTGGTGGCGTAGTGGGCCGGGTCCGGGTGGTAGAGCGACTCCAGATCCCACCCCCGGTCGGTCGGGAAGTCCTCGATGGCGTCCTTCCCTGCGGCCACGAGGTCCCAGAGGTCCTCCGGGGAGGACACGCCGCCCGGGAAGCGGCAGGCCATCCCGACGACGGCGATCGGCTCGTGCCTGCGGTCCTCCTCGTGCGCCAGGCGCCGACGCGTGTCGTGGAGCTCGGTGGTCACCCTGCGCAGATACTCGACCAGTAGCTCTTCACTCGCCATGTGGGGTCACCCGGCCTTCGGAGTGGGGGTCGCGCGCGAGGTGTCGGGCCCGACACCCAGCTCGTTGTCGATGAAGTCGAAGATCTGGTCGGCGGACGCGGCCTTGAGCCGGTCGGCGGCACTGTCGTCGTCCGTCGTGAGGTTCGTGGTGACACTCGTCGTGCCGTTCCTCGTGACGTTCCCCGCGGCGCCCGTCGTGTCGTCCGTCGTGACGTTCGCGGTCTTCCAGCGGGCCAGGAGTGCCTCCAGACGAGCGGTGATCTCGTCCGTCTCGCCGTGGGGCAGCCGGGTCGCCAGGGCGGTGAGGCTGTTCTCCATGCGGGTGAGGTCGCCCAGCACGGCGCCCGGGGCGGGCGGCCGGGCAGGTGCCGCGGCGCCCGCCTTGCCTCCTGCGGTCCGCTCACCGCCGCCGGTCACGCGCTCACCGCTGCCGGTCACGCGCTCACCGCTGCCGGTCAGGCCCTGGGCGCTGTCGGTCAGGCGCTCGCGCAGATGGGCGGCGACAGCGGCGGGGGTGGGGTGGCGGAAGACGAGGGCCGTGGGCAGGCGCAGCCCGGTGTCCGCCACGAGCCGGTTGCGCAGTTCGACGGCCGTCAGCGAGTCAAGGCCCAGCTGCTTGAACGTGGCATCACCGCGCAGCGCCTCCGGGTCGGTGCGCCCGAGGACGGCGGCGGCGTGGGTGCGTACGGCCTCGGTGAGCAGCCGGAGCTGCTCGGCGGCGGACAGCGGGGCCAGGCGCGCCGACCAGTCCGTGGGCGGCGTGCGGTCGGCGGCGGTACGCCGGGCGGGGGCCCGCGATGCGGCGAGTCGGCGGAGCGACGCGGGCAGGGCGTCCGGGTCCGCGGAGGCCAGTGAGCGGGGGGCCACGCGGACCGCGACGAGGGGGGTGCCTGCGCGCTCCCGGGCTGCGTCCAGGAGGGCGGGGAGCTGTTCGGGCTCGGGGCCGTTGATGCCGGGAAGGTGGGGCGGGTCGGGGCTCTTGTCGGTGGTGGCCGGCAGGGCGTAGGTGAGGGCGACACCCGTCGTTCCCGCGGTGTTCCGACGCAGGGCGAGTGCCTCGCGGAACGCGTCGGCTGCGGCGTCCGCCGCGGACTGCGGGACGCCCAGGTCCACGCCGGCCGGTGACAGCACGGCGAAGAGGGCGAGGGGAAGGTGGGCCGTCGCGGCGTCCAGGGCCGCGGTGACGGCCGCCTTCGCCGCCCACCGGTCCGCGAACGAGCCGCCTGTCGAGGCACCGGTGACGTGGATGACTCCGGTAAGGGGGTGGTCCTCGTCTACGGCGGCGACGGCGTCGGTCAGTGCGGCGGGGTCCGCGGGGTCGAGGGAGCCGAGGTGCACGGTGTCACTCGGACCGTCCAACTCCGGGACCACTGAGCTCAGTTGCCCCTCCGCGAGGATCAGCAGCTGCCCACACTGTTCGCTGCGCACCAAGTGTTCCGCGAGGGCGGCGACCGGTGCCCCGGCCGGTCCTACGAGGAGCACCGTGCCGTCCGGATCGAGTACGCGGGTCGTCGTGTCGGAGGCGGCCGACGCGGTGGCGCCGTGAAGCCGGGGGGCCAGAACCTCGCCGCCCCGGAGGGCGAGTTGCGGTTCGTCCCCGTCCACTGCCGCGGCCACGGCACGTACCAGGGCAGGTTCTTCCACCCCACCCCCAGCACCCACGTCGATGTGGAGGAGACGCCCCGGGTGGCCGACCTGCGCCTGGTGGACGAGGCCGCGCACCGCGGCGGCCGACGGGTCGGGCAGCACGTCCTCCGTGGCGACCGCGCCGTGCGTGAGCAGCACCAGACGGGCGTCGGCGAAGCGTGTGTCGGCAAGCCAGCGGTCCAGGAGTGCGGCGATACGCTCCACCGCGACCGGCGCCGCACTCTCCTCCAGGCTCCCCGCGTCGGCAAGGACAACAGACGGAACCTGGTCCCCCGAATCGACGGCAGCACACAGAGCGTCCAGAGCCTCCAGAGCGTCCAGAGCGCGGTGCCCACCGTCGCCCAGACGGACCCAGCCCGACGGAAGCTCGCCCGCCGAGACCGCGGGAGCAGCCGACCACAATTCCCGCTCCCGCTCCGGCACCGGCACCGGCACCGGCACCCACCGCAACGCGTACAGATCGGATGCCGCATCCCGACCGGCGACATCCCGCAGCACCTCGCGTCCCGCCGCGACCACGGCCAGGCCCTCGCAGGCCAGTACCTTCGCCCCGGTCGGGTCGCTCACCGCGACCCGCCAGGTCCGGCCCGTCCCTTCGGAGAGAGATCCGTCGTCGTCGCCCGACGGCGTGAGGCGGACTCGTACGGATGTCGCGCCGGTGGCCCACAGCGACACCCCGGTCAGGCTGAACGGCAGCCATACCTGGCCGACCCCGGCCGGTGGTTCGCCCAGGACAGCGGGGTGCAGTGCGGCATCGAGGAGGGCCGGGTGCAGGCCGAACCCGGCCGCGTCCGGGGCCTCTTGGGGCAGTACCGCCTCGGCATACAGCTCACCGCTCCGCCGCCACAGGCCACGCAGCCCCGTGAAGACCGGACCGTATCCGACGCCGGTCGCGGCGGCCCGCGCGTAGAAGTCGCTCAGGTCGACCGCCTCGGCACCGACAGGCGGCCACGCGCCCCCCGGGTCACCCCCGTCATCCCCCACACCCACAACCGCGCCCGCATCCGCACCCGCACCCGCACCCACGGACTCGGCGACAAGTTGCCCCGAGGCATGACACGTCCACGTCCCACCGCCGCCGGCTGGGGCGTCCTCGTCGTCGGGCCGGGCGTAGACGTGGACGTCCCGGTGCCCGGCGTCCCCGTCGGCAGCCCCCACCACGATCTGCACCTGCACACCCCCCGCGTCGGGAAGCACCAGAGGCGCCTGGAGCGTGAGGTCCTCGATGCCCGCGCAACCGACCTCGTCTGCGGCGCACAGCACCCATTCCGCGAGCACGGACGCGGGCACGACAGCGGCACCGAAGAGCGTGTGCTGGGCCAGCCAGGGGTGGCCGTGCCTGCTGATGCGGCCGGTGAGCAGCCGTACACCGCCCTCGGCGAGTTCCGCCGCCGCTCCGAGCAGCGGATGTCCGACCGCGGCGAGCCCCAGGTCGGCCGCGTCCTGCTTGCCGCCGGAGGCCTCCAGCCAGTAGCGGCGCCGCTGGAAGGCGTACGTGGGCAGTGCCAGGCCGGTCGCTGCACCTGCGGTGGAACCATTCGCCGCCCCGCTCGCGAGAGGGACGTCCGCCGTCCCACCCGCCGGAGAGACACCGGCCGCTCCGCGCCCGGGAAACCAGTTCTCCCACCTCACCGCGCACCCCGCCACGAAGGCCTGGGCCAGCGACAGGGCGAGCCGGTTGAGGCCGCCGTCCTCGCGCCGCAGCGTGGGAACGGTGACGGCGTCGACCCCGGCCTCCTCGAACGTCTCCTGGAGGCCGAGCGTCAGCACGGGATGACTGCTGGATTCGACGAATACCCGGTGCCCGTCGGCGAGGAGCGCGGAGACCGCGTCGGCGAACCGGACGGGGCGGCGCAGGTTCGTGACCCAGTAGTCCGTGTCGAGCCCGGTCGTGTCGATACGGGTACCGGTCACCGCCGAGTAGAACGCCACGGGGGCCGCGACGGGACGTACACCCGCCAGGATGCGGGTCAGTTCGTCGGTGATGGTGTCGACCTGCGGGCTGTGCGAGGCGTAGTCGACGTCGATGACGCGGCCCCGGAGCCCGCGCGCCTCGGCGTCCGCGACGACGGCGGCGACCTGTTCGGGCGGACCCGAGATGACCGTGGAGGACGGCCCGTTGACTGCCGCGACACCCACCCCGGAGTACCCCTCGACGAGTTCGGCGGCCTGCTCCCGCCCCCCGCCGAGGGAGGCCATCGCGCCCTCACCGGACAGCTGCCGCAGCGCCCGGCTGCGCAGCGCCACGATCTTGGCGCCGTCCTCCAGTGTGAGCGCGCCCGCCACGACCGCCGCGGCGATCTCACCCTGGGAGTGGCCCACGACAGCGGCCGGGACGATCCCCTGGTCCGCCCACACCGCCGCGAGCGACACCATCACCGCCCACAAGACGGGCTGCACGACCTCGACGCGCGACAGCTCACCGCCGTCCCCGCGCAACACCTCACGCAACGACCAGCCCACGTACGCGGACAGGGCCTGCTCACACTCACCGATCCGTGCCGCGAACACAGGCGACTCGTCCAACAACCGAGCCCCCATCCCCACCCACTGCGACCCCTGTCCCGGAAACACCAACACCGGTCCAGGACCCACCTCACCGGAAGCCACCCCGGACACCACATCCGCCGACGCCTCACCCGCGGCCAACGCCGTGACCCCGGCCACCAGTTCGTCCCGACCCCGGCCCACCACCACGGCCCGGTGCTCGAACACCGACCGCCTCGTGACCAGCGCCCGGCCGACCTCCGCGGCGGACGCGGCCCCGCCAGGACCGTCCGCCATCACGAACTCGCCCAATCTGCGCGCCTGTTCGCGCAACGCCGCACTGCTGCGTCCGGATATCACCCACGGCACCAGCACGCCGCCCGCCGCACCGGAATCCGCCACCTCGCGTTCAGCTTCGACCTGGAACGTCTCGGATGGCGGCTCTTCGAGCACCAGGTGCGCGTTCGTCCCGGAGATACCGAAGGACGACACCGCCGCCCGGCGCGGACGGTCGCCGCGTGGCCAGACGACCGGCTCGGTGAGCAGCCGTACCGCGCCCGACGACCAGTCGACGTGTCCGCTCGGCTCGTCGACGTGGAGGGTGGCGGGCAGCAGGTCATGCCGGAGCGCGAGCACCATCTTGATCACACCGGCGACTCCGGCGGCGGCCTGCGTGTGGCCGATGTTCGACTTCACCGAGCCCAGCCACAACGGCCTTTCGGGCGAACGCCCTTGACCGTACGTGGAGATGAGTGCCTGAGCCTCGATCGGGTCGCCCAGCGTGGTGCCGGTGCCATGTGCCTCCACGGCGTCGACCTCGTCGGCCGTGAGGCGCGCGTCCGCGAGAGCGGCCCGGATGACACGCTGCTGCGAGGGGCCGTTGGGCGCGGTCAGGCCGTTGCTCGCGCCGTCCTGGTTCACCGCTGAACCGCGGATCACCGCGAGGACCTCATGCCCGTTGCGCCGGGCCACGGAGAGGCGTTCCAGGAGTACGAGGCCGACGCCCTCGGCCCAGCCCGTGCCGTCGGCCCTCTCCGCGAACGGCTTGCAGCGCCCATCGGGGGCGAGGCCGCGCTGGCGCGAGAACTCGGTGAACATGCCCGGTGTGGCGAGGACGGTGGCGCCCCCGGCCAGCGCCAGGTCGCACTCGCCGCGCCGCAGCGCCTGCGCCGCCAGGTGGAGGGTGACCAGCGACGAGGAGCAGGCCGTGTCGACCGTCAGCGCGGGCCCTTCCAGCCCGAAGCTGAACGAGAGGCGGCCCGAGGCGACGCTGGGGGTGCTGCCGGTGAGCAGGTAGCCGTCGGTGGACTGGGACGGTTCGTGCAGCCGGGGGCCGTAGTCCTGGTTCGTCATGCCGACGAACACGCCGGTGAGGCTGCCCTTGAGCGTCCGGTGGTCGAGGCCTGCCCGCTCGAAGGCCTCCCAGGCGCATTCGAGGAGCAGCCGCTGCTGCGGATCGACGGCCAGCGCTTCCCGCGGGCTGATGTCGAAGAACTCGGCGTCGAAGTCGGCGGCGTCGTACAGGAAGCCGCCCTCGCGCGTATAGCTGGTGCCCGACCGGTCGGCGTCGGGGTGGAAGAGCCGCTCCAGGTCCCAGCCCCGGTCGGTCGGGAACGCGCCGATGGCGTCGGCGCCGTCGGCGACCAGCCGCCACAGGTCCTCCGGCGTACCGGCGCCGCCCGGGTAGCGGCAGCTCATGGCGACGACGGCGATGGGGTCGTCGTCGTGCTCCGCAAGTCCGGACGGGCCGCCGGAGCTGTCCGGACCGGCGGACCGTACGGGGCTCTCGTCCCCCGCCCCCACGAGCCGCGCGCGCAGGTGCGCCGCGACGGCCAGTGGTGTCGGGTGGTCGAAGGTGAGGGTCGCGGGCAGCGGCAGCCCGGTGACCGCGCCGAGCCGTTCGCTCAGCTCGGCCGCCGCCACCGAGTCGAAGCCCGACTGCTTGAACGTACGGGCCGTTTCGACGGTCGTCGAGGTGCCGCCGAGCACGACGGCCACCTGCTGGGCGACCAGGCCGAGGAGGGTGCGCTCCTGGTCGGCGACGGAGAGCGCGGCGAGCCGCTCGGCGAGTACGGTCCGCGCACCGCCGGCCGGACGCGGCCCGTTCGCCTCGGACGCGGAGTGGTCCCGCACCTCGCGGTACGCGGCCACCGGTTCCCCATCGGGCCGTTCCGCCTCGGGCCGTTCTCCCTCGGGCCATTCCGTCTCGGGCCAGTACCGCTCCCGCTGGAAGGCGTACGTGGGCAGGCTCACGCGCTCCGCGTCGCCGGGCGAACCGTACGCGGCGGTGAAGTCGACATCGGCGCCCCGCACGTACGCCTGTGCCAAGGCCGTCATGAATGTGTGCGCCTCGTCGCGTCCGCGCCGGCACGCGGCCACCGCGGCGGGACGGGGACGACTCGAACCGCTGCCGGGGCCACCGGCCTCGGCGGGGAAGCACTCCCGTGCCATCGCCGACAGCGGCGCGTCCGGGCCGAGTTCGACGAACGTCGTCACCCCGCGCTCGCACAGCCCGCGCACCCCGTCGAGGAACCGCACGGGCTCGCGCGCATGCCGTGCCCAGTACTCGGGGTCGGCCTGCTCGGCGCCGTCCGCCGACACGGGCTCGCCGGTGACGTTGGAGACGACGGGGATGACCGGCGCGTGGAACGTCAGTCCCGCGGCGACGGCGCGCAGCTCGTCGAGGACGGAGTCCATGTGCGGGGAGTGGAAGGCGTGGCTGACCTTGAGCCGGTGGGCCTTGCGGCCGTACGCCTGCCAGGCGAGCGTCAGCTCCTCGACCGTGTCGCGGTCGCCGGAGACCACAACGGATTCAGGGCCGTTGACGGCGGCCACCGCGGCCCGCTCCTCGTGCCCGGCGAGCAGTTCCGCCGCCTCGTCCGCGGTCGCCCGCCACGCGGCCATCGCGCCGGGTGCCCGTACCGCCTGCATGAGCCGTCCGCGTGCGGCGACCAGGGCGCTCGCGTCCGCCAGGGAGAGGACACCGGCCACATGTGCGGCGGTGATCTCGCCGACGGAGTGGCCGAGGACGTAGTCGGGGGTGAGGCCGTGCGCGACGGCGAGCCGGTACAGGCCCGTCTCGATCGCGAAGAGCGCGGGCTGGGTGTACTCGGTCCGGTCGAGCAGCCCCCGCCGCTCGGCGTCCTCGCCGAGGACGATCTCCCGCAGCGGACGGTCCAGGTGGACGTCCAGCGCCGCGAACGCCTCGTCGAGCGCGTCGGCGAAGACCGGATGGGCCGCGTACAACTCGCGCCCCATGCCGGGGCGTTGCGCTCCCTGCCCGCTGAAGAGGAAGGCCGCCTTGCCGTCGGGGTCCGCCTCGCCGCGCACCACCGCGGCGGTCTGCTCGTCGGTGGCCAGCGCGTCCAGGGCGTCCAGCAGTTCGGCGGTGTCGCCGCCGAGCAGGACCGCGCGGTGGGCGAGGGGGGCGCGGGTGGTGGCGAGTGCGTGACCGATCCGGACGGCGTCGGGGGTGGCATCGGGGGCTGCCGGGCGGCCGGCGAGGTGGGTGCGCAGCCGTGCGGCCTGGGCGGGCAGCGCGGAAGCGCTGTGGGCGCTCACGGGCCAGGGGACGACGGCGGTCCGCACCATCGGCACAGGCTTCGTCGAACCGCGCTCCGCAGCCGCAGGGCCCCGTGACACGGACCCGGCGCACCCAGGTTCCTCGGCCACGACGACGTGCCCGTTCGTGCCCCCCATGCCGAACGACGACACCCCGGCGATCAGTCGTTGTCCGGGGCGCGGCCAGTCCCCCGTTTCCCGCTGGACGGCCAGGCCGAGCTCCGCGAGTGGGATGGCCGGATGGGGTGTGTCGAAGTTGAGGCTCGGTGCGAGCTTGCGGTGGTGGATGCTCAGCGCCGTCTTGAGCAGCCCGACGATTCCGGACGCCGCCTCCAGGTGGCCGACGTTCGTCTTCGCGGAGCCGACGGCGAGCGGCACGGTGCGCGCCCCGTCCCGGCCGAGCGCGGCGCCGAGCGCGCCCGCCTCGATCGGGTCGCCGACGGGCGTGCCCGTGCCGTGGAGCTCTACGTACTGGATCTGCTCGGGGGTCACTCCGGCCTGGTCGCAGGCCGTGCGGACCACGTCGCGCTGCGCCTGCCCGCTGGGCAGCGTGAGTCCGTCCGTCGCTCCGTCGCTGTTGACGGCGCTGCCGCTGATGACGCAGTACACCGTGTCGCCGTCACGCCGGGCCGCCCCCAGGGGCTTGAGCACCACGAGTCCGCCGCCCTCACCGCGTACGAACCCGTCGGCGCGTGCGTCGAAGGTGTGGCAGCGGCCCGTGGCGGAGAGGCCGCCGAAGCGGGCCTCGGCCAGCGCGGTGGAGCGGGGCGAGCAGATGAGGTTGACGCCGCCCGCGAACGCGGTCTCGCACTCGCCGCGCCTGATGCTCTCGCAGGCCAGGTGCACGGCGACGAGCGAGGAGGACTGTGCGGTGTCGACCGTGAGGCTCGGGCCCGCCAGGTGGTACGCGTACGAGATGCGGTTGGCCAGAATGCTGCGGTGGACGCCGGTCATGGTGTGCCGGGTGACGGCGTTGCGTGCGGCGCGGTCCAGGAGGTCGGCGTAGTCGTCCCAGAGGGCGCCGACGAAGACTCCGGTGCGGCTGCGGGCCAGGGTGGGCGGGAGGATGCGGGCGTCCTCCAGCGCTTCCCAGCTCAGTTCGAGGAGGAGCCGCTGTTGCGGGTCCATGGCCTCGGCCTCGCGCGGGCCGACGTGGAAGAAGGAGGCGTCGAAGCCGTCGATCCGGTCCAGATAGCCGCCCGGTCCGCGCAGGCCGGAATCGGTGCGGCGCTGCTCGGGCGGGGTGTCGCGGACGGCGTCGCGGCCCTCGCCGAGCAGGTGCCAGAACGCCGTCGGGTCGGGTGCTCCGGGCAGCCGGCAGGCCATCCCGACGACCGCGATCGGTTCGGGAGCCGCGCTCGCGCCGGACGGCGACGTGGCCATCACGTCGACTGCGTTCGGACGCGGAACAACTGACTGCCAGAAAACATCAACGGCGCTCCCGGTCCGAAATCGGAGATCCCTTCGAGTACCGGGCTCATCGTGAGCGGGCTCTCTAAAGGCGAACCAAACCCCGGCTAGCCGTCCGCCGCTTTAGCCGGGCGCTATGGGTCGCGGCCAGCATCGGGGGCGGAGACAGGGGGCGAACCCGACGGCGGAACGTCACCGGAACACCATCGGAACGGCAGCGGCAACAGCGGCGGCACGAGAGGGAGAGCGATGGACAGGGGCACTGCGCAGGCTTCGCGGAACACGGGGGCCGGGGTGTGGCTGCGGCGGTACCACGACTCCGCTTCGGCGCCGGTGAGGCTGGTCTGTTTCCCGTTCGCGGGCGGCTCGGCGAGTTACTGGTTCGGGCTCTCCGGGCTGCTCTCGCCGGGCATCGATGTGCTGGCCGTGCAGTATCCGGGGCGGCAGGACCGGCACAAGGAGCGGTGCCTGGAGTCGGTGGCCGCGCTCGCCGACGGTGTCGTGGGACAACTGCCGTCGGACGGGAAGCCGTTCGCGTTGTTCGGGCACAGCCTGGGCGCGATCGTGGCGTTCGAGGTGGCGAGGCGCCTGCGGGATTCCGGCACCGGGGAAACCAGCCCCGTACACCTGTTCGTATCCGGTGGGCTCGCGCGCCCCTACCGTCCCGCCGGGCGGTCCGGGGCCCTGGACGACGCGGACATCCTGGCGCATCTGCGGGCGATGGGCGGGACCGACGAGCGGTTCTTCCGGAGCCCTGAGCTGCAGGAGCTGATCCTGCCCGCGCTGCGGGCCGACTACCGGGCCGTCGCCACGTACGAGGCGCCGGGTCCCGAGCGTCTGGTCTGCCCGGTCACGGCGCTGATCGGTGACGCCGACGAGCGGACGTCGCCCGAGGAGGCCGGCACGTGGCGGGAGCGCACCAGTGCGGAGTTCGATCTCCGGGTGCTGCCCGGCGGGCACTTCTACCTCGACACCTGTCAGGAGCAGGTGGCGGCCATCGTGACCGCGGCGCTGGCAGCGGCTGCCGGGGCGTGACGGCGGGGCGAGAGCGTGCCCGGCCGGGAAAGACCCCTGGCGTGCTCCGTCGAGGGAAGCCGGAGCACGCCAGGTTGGACCGGACGCGGCAGCCGGGGGGCGGTGGCCGCGCGCGGTCGTCCTATTCCGTACGCGGCGGCCCGCAGGGGGCTGCCGCGTACGACATCAGGGACGCAGGTCTTCGAGGCAGTACAGCGCCTCGTCCAGAGTGGCCGCGAAGTCCATCTCAGGGTCGTTCGCCCAGTCCAGGGAGACCTGCAGCATCACGCCGAACAGGGCCCCGGTGTAGGCGCGGACCGCGGGGTCCCCCGGGTCGCGCCCCGCCCGCTTGGCGACCTGTTCGCCGAGGAGCTGCATGGTCTGGCTGATGTTGCCCAGGCTGGCCCCCCAGAGCTCCGGCTCGGAGAGGATGAGCACGAAGCGTTCGCGCTGCAGGGCCAGTTCCTGCTCGGAGATGTCGTTCAGCATCGAACGGATGGCTTGTCGTTCGGCCTGGATCGGCGTCAGGTCGGGCGACTGGGCCTGGAACATCATGGCGAACGGCAGGTCGTAGTCGTGTGAGAAGACCAGGTCCTGC
This sequence comes from Streptomyces venezuelae, assembly GCF_008642355.1. Classification (NCBI taxonomy): domain Bacteria; kingdom Bacillati; phylum Actinomycetota; class Actinomycetes; order Kitasatosporales; family Streptomycetaceae; genus Streptomyces; species Streptomyces venezuelae. Next base: position 7,302,686 of record NZ_CP029193.1, on the reverse strand, counting down.
TTGGTCGCGAAGTAGCGGAAGACGGTGCTGGGGGCGACCTCGGCGGCTTCGGCGATCTGCTCGATGGTCGTGGCGGAGTAGCCCTGTTCCCTGAACAAGCGCACCGCCTCCCGCTGAATCGCGGCCTTGGTCCTGGCTTTCTTGCGTTCTCTCAGTCCAGGCACGGTTCTGCCCTGGTCAGACTGCGTCTGCTGCTTCATGCTCAGATTCTGCGGGCTTGGCGGTGCTCTGACCAACACTGCGGGGCAGCCACACCACCGCGAGGAGCACGCCGAGCAGTCCCAGGCCGCCGGAGACGACGAGGACCACGTCCAGGGCGTGGACGTACGCGGACCGCACCGACTCGGCCAGACCGTTGCTCTTGATCGCCCGCGCCACGGCGAGACCGCCGAACACGGAGTCCTTCACGGCGCCGTGCGCCTGCTCGGGGACCCCGTCGAGGTCGAGCTTGCCGCGGTAGCCGGAGTTGAGGACGGAGCCGAGGATCGCCGCGCCGAAGCTGCCGCCGAGGGTACGGATGGACTGGTTGACGCCGGAGCCGACGCCGGCGGCGTCCTCGTTGAGCGCGCCGAGTGCCGCGTCCATGGCGGTGGGCAGGGCGATGCCGAGACCCAGGCCGTACGCCGCCGTCCATGCCGCCGCCAGGCCGGTGCCGCTGTCGATGTCGGTCGTCGCGCCGTAGAAGAGGGCGGCGGCGAGGAGCGCGAAGCCGATGCCGACCGCGGTCTTCGGGCCGAGCGCCTTGGCGACCTTGTTGGCGACGGTCACACCGACGAGGAGGCCGCCGACCATCGGCAGGAGCCGGAAGCCGCTGCCCATCGCGTCGGTGCCGAGGACCGCCTGGTAGTACTGCGGCATCGTGAACAGCACGCCGAACATCGTGAAGTTGATGACGGTGCCGAGCATGGTGCCCGAGGTGAACCGGGCCGAGCGGAACAGCGAGAGGTCGACGAGCGGATCGGCGACCCGCTTCTCCCAGAACACGAAGATCACGATGGCGAGCATGCCGCCGAGGGTCGGCGCGAGCGTGGTGACGTCGGTCCAGCCCTTCTCGCCACCCTGGATCACGCCGTACGTCATCGCGGCGAGACCCACGCTGGAGAACACCAGGCCGCCCACGTCGAACGGCTTGGCCTCCTTGGCCTTGGACTCGGGCAGCCAGGCCGACACCGCCATGAAGGCGAGGATCACCACGGGCACGTTGATGAGGAAGACGGAACCCCACCAGAAGTGGTTGAGGAGGTAGCCGCCCAGGATCGGGCCGAGCGGATAGGCGAGCATCGCCGCGCCCGCCACCGCGCCGATGGCCTTGGGCCGCTCCTCGTCGGAGAACATCACCGGCAGGAGCGACAGCGTCGTCGGCATGATCAGCGCGGCACCCAGACCGAGCACCGCACGCGCGCCGATGAACGTGCCGGAGTCCTGGGCGTAGGCGCAGCCCAGCGAGCTGATCCCGAAGATCACCAGCGCGGCGAGCAGCACCTTCTTGCGCCCGAACCGGTCGCCGAGCATGCCCGCGGGGATCATTCCGGCCGCGAACACGAGGGTGTACGAGGTCACGAACCACTGCAGCTCGACGTTGTTCGCACCCAGATCGTCGGCCATGGCGGGCAGCGCCAGGCTCAGGATCGTCACGTCGAAGCCCACGACCATCGACGCGAGCACGAGAGCCCCGACGGCCCACCATCGCCGCGCACCCAGATCTGCTGACACGAGAGTCGACCTCCTAAAGAGAGCTCAATATCTAGTCGGAGCGTACTCTCATTTTTTATCTCTCGGTACCAGGAGTTCCGTATGGAACGCGTCAAGACGCGTCGGGAGACCTCTCCTAGGGGTGGGCCGGGGTGCGCCCTAGGGGCTGTTGAGGGGCAGGGGTGGGGTTGTGACACCGCATGCCACGCCGTGACGCTGAGGTCGTGACGAACAACGCGACGACCAAGAAGCCCCCGACGGTGAACAAGACCGTCGCACCCGAGCCGAGCGACATCGGGCACTACTACGACCACAAGGTCTTCGATCTGATGACTCAGCTCGGAGACGGCAATCTGCACTACGGCTACTGGTTCGACGGCGGCAGGCAGGAAGCCACCTTCGACCAGGCCATGGTCCAGATGACCGACGAGATGATCCGTCGCCTCGACCCCGCGCCCGGCGACCGGGTCCTCGACATCGGCTGCGGCAACGGCACCCCCGCCATGCAGCTGGCCCGCGCTCGCGACGTCGAGGTCGTCGGCATCTCCGTGAGCGCCCGCCAGGTCGAGCGCGGCAACCGCAGGGCACGGGAGGCGGGTCTCGCCGACCGGGTCAGGTTCGAGCAGGTCGACGCGATGAACCTGCCGTTCGACGACGCGTCGTTCGACCACTGCTGGGCCCTGGAGTCCATGCTCCACATGCCCGACAAGCAGCAGGTCCTCTCCGAGGCGCTCCGTGTCGTGAAGCCCGGCGCCCGCATGCCGATCGCCGACATGGTCTACCTCAACCCCGACCCGAGCAAGCCGCGCACCGCCACGGTCAGCGACACCACGATCTACGCCGCGCTCACCGACATCGGGGACTACCCCGACATCTTCCGCGCCGCCGGCTGGACGGTCCTCGAACTGACCGACATCACCAGCGAGACCGCCAAGACGTACGACGGGTACGTGGAGTGGATCCGCGCCCACCGTGACGAATACGTCGACATCATCGGCGTCGAGGGCTACGAACTCTTCCTGCACAACCAGGCGGCCCTCGGCAAGATGCCCGAACTCGGCTACATCTTCGCCACCGCGCAGCGCCCCTGACCCGCCGAACAGACGACTCGACGACTCCCCCTGGGGCCCGCCTGTGAAGAACCTCCGCATCCCCGTGTCGCAGACCGTCTCCCTCAACGTCCGGCACCGGCCCGCGGGCGGACCGGGAGCCACGGGGCGTCCGTTCCTGCTGCTGCACGGCATGCTGTCGAACGCCCGCATGTGGGACGAGGTCGCCACCCGGCTCGCCGCCGCCGGGCACCCGGTCTACGCCGTCGACCACCGCGGCCACGGCGAGTCGGACGCGCCGCCGGACGGCTACGAGAACGCGGCCGTCGTCACGGACCTGGTCGAGGCCGTCACCGCCCTCGGTCTCTCCGGCGCGCTGGTGGCCGGGCACTCCTGGGGCGCGCACCTCGCGCTGCGCCTGACGGCCGAACACCCCGACCTGGTGGCCGGTCTGGCACTCATCGACGGCGGCTGGTACGAGTTCGACGGGCCGGTGATGCGGGCCTTCTGGGAGCGCACCGCCGACGTGGTGCGGCGCGCGCAGCAGGGCACCACGAGCGCCGCCGACATGCGCGCCTACCTGAAGGCCACGCACCCCGAATGGTCGTCCACCTCCGTCGAGGCGCGCCTCGCGGACTACCGCGTCGGCCCGGACGGCCTGCTCATCCCGCGCATGACATCGGAACAGGTCATGTCGATCGTCGAGAGCCTGCAGCGCGAGGCCCCCGCCGACTGGTACCCGAGGATCACCGTGCCGGTCCGGCTGCTCCCCCTCATCCCCGCGATACCCCAGCTGTCCGACCAGGTACGCGCGTGGGTCGCCGCGGCGGAAGCAGCCCTGGACCGGGTGAGCGTGCGCTGGTACCCGGGCTCCGACCACGATCTGCACGCGGGAGCGCCCGACGAGATCGCCGCGGACCTGCTCCTGCTCGCCCGCGAGGTGACGGCGTCCGCGGAAGCGACGGCACCCACGGACATGATGACGCCCTCGGAGGTCACGGCGTACGCGAGAGAGCCGCGTCCCGGCGGCAAGGCGGGAGTTAGACCCGCTTAAGCAGCCGCGGCAACCCTGACAACGACAGCGTGCGGCTCCCGCCTGCCCACACCGTCCCACCTGAGGCTTCACGCGCGAGAAGAGGAAGGCCGGCGATTCCCGTGGCGAACGAAGAGAAGCTCATCGAGTACCTCAAGTGGACGACCGCCGAGCTGCACCGGACCCAGCAGCAGCTGCGGGACCTCCAGGCCGCACAGCACGAGCCGATCGCCGTCGTCTCGACGGCCTGCCGGCTCCCCGGCAAGACCCGCACCCCGGACGACCTGTGGGACCTGGTGTCGGAGGGGCGGGACGCCGTCACCGGTTTCCCCGACGACCGCACCTGGGAACTCCCCGAGGACCTTCCGTACGCGCGACTCGGCGGTTTCCTCGACGACGCGGCCGGCTTCGACGCGGGCTTCTTCGACATCGGCGCGACCGAGGCCGTGGCGACCGAGCCCCTGCAGCGGCTCATGCTCCACCTCGCCTGGGAGACCGTCGAGCGCGGCCACATCGCACCCCACACCCTGCGCTCCACGCTCACCGGCGTCTACGTCGGCGCCACCGGCCACGACTACGCGACACGCCTGGAGACCGCCCCGGACGAGCTGCTGCCCTACCTGGGCGGCGGCACCTCCGGCAGTCTCGTCTCCGGCCGCATCGCGTACGCCCTCGGCCTCGAAGGCCCCGCCATCAGCGTGGACACCGCCTGCTCGTCCTCCCTGGTCGCCCTGCACCTGGCCTGCCAGGCGCTGCGCCGCGGGGAGTGCCGCCTTGCCCTGGCGGGCGGCGGCACCGTCATGTCGACGCCGCATACCTTCCACGCCTTCGCGCACCAGAAGTCCCTCGCACAGGACGGCCGTTGCAAACCCTTCGCGGCGGCGGCGGACGGCATGGGACTGGGTGAGGGGGTCGGCCTGGTCCTCCTCGAACGGCTCGGCGACGCACGGCGCAACGGCCATCCCGTACTCGCCGTCATCCGCGGCTCCGCGGTGAACCAGGACGGTGCGGGCTACGGGCTCGCGGCGCCCAACGGCCCCTCCCAGCAGGCCGTGATCCGTGCCGCGCTCGCCGACGCCGGGCTCACCCCCGGCCAGGTCGACGCCGTCGAGGCGCACGGGACGGGCACGCCCATCGGCGACGCCATCGAGGTGCAGGCTCTCCTCGCGACCTACGGCGCCGACCGCTCGCCCGAGCGGCCCCTGTGGCTCGGCTCCATCAAGTCCAACACCGGGCACACGCAGGGCGCCGCCGGTACCGCGGCGCTCATCAAGATGATCCAGGCGTTCCGGCACGACACGCTGCCGCCGACGCTCCACATCGACCGGCCCACCCCGCTCGCCACCTGGAAGAAGGGCACGGTCCGGCTCCTCACCGAGGCCGTCGACTGGCCGCGCCGCGACGAGCCGCGCCGGGTCGGCATCTCCGCCTTCGCCACCTCCGGCACGAACGCCCACCTCATCCTCGAAGAGCCCCCCGTACCGGACGAAGCACCCCCGACGCCGGACACCCTCGCCGCTGCCGCGGCCCCCGAACTCCCGGTGGCCTGGCCCCTGTCCGCGCGTACCCCCGAAGCCCTCCAGGAACTGGCGAAGGCCCTCGTCACGCACCTGGCGTCCGCCGACCCCACGCCCTCGACCACCGAGGTCGCCCACTCCCTCGCCGCCACCCGCAGCCCCCTGGAGCACCGCGCCGTCCTCATCGGCACGGACATCACGGGTCTCGTCGCCGCGGCCCGCGCGCTGGCCGCCGGCGACGACCACCCCGACCTGACCCGTACGCCCGCGGACGCCACCCCCAAGAAGATCGTCTGGCACTTCGACGGCACACCCGCTGCCGGCATCGAAGCAGCGGCCACCGACCTCGGCGGGGCTTTCCCCCTCTTCGCGGCGACCTTCGAGGAGACCCGGGCGCTCCTCGACACCCACATCCCGACCACCACGCCCGCGACTCTGCACTTCGCGGTGCACACCTCACTCGCCCGCGTGCTGCTGGAAGCCGGGGTGCACGCCCACACGGTCGGCGGAACCGGCGTCGGACACATCACCGCCGCGTACACGGCGGGCGTCCTGACCCTCGACGACGCGTGCCGCCTGGCCGCGGCCCACCTCACGACCACCGCGGACGGCGGATCACCCACCCCCGAGACGTACGGACCGGTGCTGAAGGAGCTGACGTTCCGGTCGGCGACCCTCGCGCTGACCGGCACCGCCCCGGCCGACACCCCCCTGTCCTCCCCCGGCTACTGGCACCACCACCTCGCCCCTGCCGACCCCGCCTCCCCCGACCTCGACCCCGAGACCCACACCGTCCTCGACCTGAGCGCCTTCTCCCCCTCGACATCCGCCGCCCGCACGGTCCTGACGGCGCTCGCCCGGCTGCACACCTCGGGCGGCACGGTCGACTGGACGCCGCTCACCCGGCGCACACCGCGACAGCGGACCATCGACCTCCCGACGTACCCCTTCCAGGCCACGCGTCACTGGCTGCACGACCACACCACGCACACCGCGGCGTGACTCACGGTGTGACACGTCAACACCCCACTCACACAGGAGCATTCATGACCAGCACCGACAACACGCCCGGCCAGGACGCCACCGAGCTGGAGAAGCAGCTCGCCGCCGCCACGCCCGAGGAGCGCGAGAAGCTCCTCACCGACACCATCCGCACGCAGGCCGGCACCCTTCTGAACACCACGCTGTCGGACGACAGCAACTTCCTGGAGAACGGCCTCAACTCCCTCACCGCCCTGGAACTCACCAAGACCCTGATGACGCTGACCGGCATGGAGATCGCGATGGTCGCCATCGTCGAGAACCCGACCCCGGCCCAGCTCGCCCACCACCTCGGCCAGGAACTCGCCCACACGACCGCGTAACCCCCGAGCCCCCGGCCTCCGGCCCCCTCGGCACCACCCGCCCCCGGAAGCACACGGCCACCCCGGGGGCACAAACATCCACCGACACGCCCTCAGCCGCGGGCCAGACCGCTCTCCCAGGCCCACACGGCGATCTCGACGCGGTTGCGCGCGGCGAGTTTCGTCTGCACGTGCGCCAGGTGCGCCTTGACGGTCGACTGGGAGACGAACAGCTCGCCGGCGATCTCGGCGTTCGTCATGCCGTTGGCCAGCAGCCGCACGACGTCCCGCTCGCGGTCGGTGAGTTCCTCCGTCGGCTGCCGGCCCGCGGTAGGCCCGGCGGACGTCCAGTCCTTGAGCATCCGTACGGTGATGGCCGGCGAGATCAGCGAGTCGCCCGCCGCGGCCGCGCGCACGGCCTCCACGAGCAGTTCGGGGCTCGCGTCCTTGAGCAGGAACCCGCTGGCGCCGTGGTGCAGGGCCTGTCGGACGTACTCGTCGTCGTCGAAGGTCGTGACGATCAGCACGCGGGGCCTGCGGTCCTCGGGGGTCGCCGCATCCGCGCACAGCCTGCGCGTGACCTCCAGGCCGTCGATCCCCGGCATACGGATGTCGGCGAGCAGCACGTCCGGGCGCAGGCGGCGTGCCGTCTCCAGCGCCGCTTCGCCGTCCGCCACATCGGCGAGGACGTCGATGCCCCCACTCCTCTCCAGGATCATCCGGAAGCCCATGCGGACCATGTCCTGGTCGTCGGCGATGACCACACTGATCGCCATGCGGAACCACCCTTTCGACTCCGGCAACGCTAGGACGGCCGACGTCACGGTGACGCGCGGTGTCGGCCGTTCGGGTGAGGACCGGCGCAGCAAAAGAAGCGGCCCGGCGGCACCTTTCCTACGCTCGTCACGTGCTCCTGAAGCGTCTCTCGGACTGGGGGGCGGATCACCCGCCCTGGTCCACGGCGCAGAAGTGCGCGGTGGCGGCTTTCCTGCTGTCTCTGACCGTGCTCGACGACGTTCTGCTGGAACGCCTGCCGCCGCTGCAGAACGCGTTCGCCGTTGGTTCGGCGGTCGTGGCGAGCCTGTGCGCGGTTCCGCTGGAGAGCGTCTCGCGCACCCTCAGGGCGAGTGTCGCGGTGGTCGCCTCGTGGACGACCACGCTCTTCCTCCTCGCGAGCGATGACGCCGCCGGCGCCTGGGGCGTGGGTGAGCTCGTCGCGCTCCTGTTGCTGCTGGTGGGGACGGTGTGGCGGGGCTCCGACCATGCCGCGGCGATCCTGGGGCCGCCCCTGGCGGTGGCCTGCATGGCGATTCCCGCCCGCGACTCGGACCCCCACGAATGGACGCTGGCGATCACGCTCATCACGGTGATCGTCGCGGCGTTCTCACTGCTGTTGCGCACGCAGTCGGAGCAGCGCGTTCGGGACCTCGACGCCCTGCGCGCCGCCGAACGCAGGGAACTGGCGCGCGAGTTGCACGACGTGGTCGCGCATCACGTCACCGGCATCGTCGTACAGACCAAGGCCGCGCGCTTCGCCGCCCAGGCCCCGGGCGGGGATGCGCCGAACACGCAGGACCCCCAGGAGACCGCGGCCATGCTGGAACGCATCGAGCGGGAGGCGACGGAGGCTCTCGGGGCGATGCGGCGCCTCGTGGCCGTCATGCGGCGCGCCGATCCGGGCAGGCCCGCGACCACGGCGCCGGTGGCGAGCCTGGCCGACACGCGGAAGCTGGTCGCCGACGTGACCGGTGACGGCTGCCCGGACATCTCCCTGTACATCGAGCCCGGCATCGAGGACCGTCTGCCGCCCGACGTGACGGCGGGCGTGCACCGCATCGTCCGCGAGGCACTCACCAACGTACGCAAGCACGCGGCCGATGCCCGGCACGTACGCATCACCCTGACGACGGTCGACTCCGGCCTGGAGCTGAAGATCGTCGACGACGGGCGCAACGCGGCGGCACTGCCCGAGCGGGCCAAGGGCGGCGGCTTCGGCATCGAGGGGATGCGGGAGCGTGCGGCGGCGATGGGCGGAAGTCTGCGGACGGGTCCGCTGCCGGGGGGCGGCTGGCAGAACGTCGCTGTTCTGCCGCTGCGAGCCCAGACGCCGCGCCGCCGGCCGTGAGCAGGCAACAACATTGGTGCGCTCCCCTCGGGGGGCAGCGCACCAATGCTCTTACACAGTCGCCCTGTCAACCGTTCACACTCCGGCGAGGGCCGCGTCCTCGGGCTCCGGCTGGGGCTGCGGGTCGACGTCGTCCCGACGCTGGTCGTCCGGCGCGGCACCCGGCTTCGGCTTGGGGCTCGTCAGCCACGAGGTGACCTTGCCGTTCGGGGTCATCTTGGCGTGTACGACACCGAGGCCGCCCGTCTCGCCGTACGTGATCTCGCCGCGGCCGTTGATCGTGCCGACACGGCTGCCCTTGGACGTGATCTCCGCCTTGTAGCCCTTGCCCACCTTGTAGACCTTGGCGACCGACCCGTCCACGAGACCGCTCACACGGACCAGCTTCTTGCCGCCCTTGCCCTTCTCGAGCCCGGTGACGACGGCCTGCGAGACCGTGCTCTCGTCGTCCGGCGCGGGGTTGGGGACGGGGTCAGTGATGCCTTCGTCCTTGCGCTCTTCCGCCTTCGGGGCGGACTTGCCGGCCTTCTCGGCGTACAGGGTCCCCTTGTAGGGGTGGAAGCTGTAATTGACACCGTGGTGCTTGAGAACGGTCGTGCGGGCGTTGAGCGAACCTATCTTCTTGCCTTTGTAGAAGATGTCGGCCTCGAAGCGGTCGCCGGCCTTGTAGATCTTGCCTACCGAGCCGTCGACGAGACGCTGGGTCTTGACGAGCTTCCGCTGGGCGACGACGGACGCGCTGACGCTCTGGTCCGCCCCGGTGGGCTGCTCGGCGGCGAAGGCCGCGGCGGGGGCGCCGAGGGCGACGACCGCTCCCAGGGTGACGGCGGTGGCACGGATCGTGCGGCGGGACGTGAAGTGACGCATTGAATTGCTCATTTCTCTGCGGCGAGGAAAAGCCTTTTTCCTTTCCTCCGACACACATAACGCTACGAGTCGGACGCCGCCGAGCGCGTCACCTGAAAGGCCAGTCTCCGTTGACCAAAAGGCCAATACCGCTTCGGCCGGGCGCATGGAGCGCCCGGCCGAAGGAAGTGCGACTGCCCGCCTACTTGCAGAGGGGCACCGCGGCGTGGTTCTTGACGTAGGCGGCGGTGACCCACCCGTTGGGCTTGTTGACCTTGTACCAGACACGGTTTCCGTTGACCGGCTGACCGTTTGTCTTCTTGCAGGTCAGGTCGATTACCTGACGGTAGCGGTAGGTCCCGACGACCTTGGACTTGGAGGTCGGGTACTGGCGTACGTTGACCCCGAGCCGCGAGGTGACGGTGCCCTTGACCGGCTTGGCGGCCGGTGCCGACACCGAGGGGCCGGAGTCCCGGACGTGCTGGGCGTCCGCCTGGGCGATACCGGTGAAGGCGACGGAAGCGAGAGCAACCGCCAGACATCCGCTCACTGCATTTCGAAACATCATGCCGTCTTTTCTCCTTGGCGAAGGGCCGAGTTTCCTCCGAGAAAACCCGGTCTGCACTGCGGAGAAAAACGTAGGTGCTGCGCGGGAGACACGATGTGATCCGGCGCTCGACACGCGCCCGGTCACTGGATTGCAGGAGCTTGTCGGGGCAGCGGCACAAGAGCGTGGCGCCACCGCGAGGGAGAACGGTGACACCACACGTCGCGTACCGCTTCAGGAGAGCCCGCTTCAGGAGAGCCGGCTTCAGGAGAGCAGCTGCACCTTCTCGCCCCGCTCCTTCGTGCTGACGCACTCCTGGTAGGGATTGACCTTGCCCTGCTTCTCGTCGCACTTCCAGGCCGCGCCGTTCACGGTGACGGTGACCGGTGGCTTCTTCTTCGCGTCCAGGGCCTTGCCGTACGCGTCGGCGACCTTGTGCGCCGTGGGGCAGGCGCCCTTGCCGTGCGTGGTGACGGCACGGACGCTCAGCCCGTGCCGGCCACTGCCGCAGTCGACTTTGCCAGGACCGCTCTTGCCCGCCTCCTTGCCGGAGGAGACATCGACGCTCGCCCCGACGGGCCCGACCCAGTTGCCCGGGTGGGTAGCACTTTCCTGCTTGGTGACCGGTCCCCACTTCCAGGGCAGGTCGACGGTGTCCTTGTTGCCGGGAGGAGTCACGACGGCCGTCTTCGGCGTGAAGCCCTGCCTCGGCTCGTCCTTCTCACTGAGGAAGACGAGAGTGAACGTCGTGCTCTTGCCCGGGTCGAGCGAGACCGGCTTCGGCTCCGGCTTGTCACTGCTGTTGCGCAGGGTCTCGCTGTTCCTGCCCTCGGTCAACGAGACACCGGGCTGCCCCTTCAGGGTGCAGGTCTCGGAGCCGGAGTTCTTCAGCTCCACCACGGCCGTCTCCTGCTCGCCCGTGGGCGCTCCGGACTTGGCCGTGCCCTTGTCGGTCCACGACGCCTTCAGCTGATCCGTGCGGCAGGTGGGCGCGGCCGCCGACGCGTTCCCGGCTGCCGCCAGAAGCCCCGCCGGAGCGGCGATGGCCGCGGCGGCGACCAGGGCGGCGGTACGGGTGATACGACGCGTACGTCCGTGACTGCTCATGGGAGTACCTCCGTGCCGCCCAGGGAGAGCCCTGCCGGGCGGAGAGATGGTTCGTTCCGCTGCGATCGGTCGATCAGAAGCAGCGGCTGCCTGAACACCATCCCTCATTGTCCCAACACCTCACCCGCTCGCCACATCGGCGGACCTGGTTACGGGGTAAGGGTATGGCGCGGAGCCAGGCGTCACGGTGAGTTCAGGGCCGGGGGGGGTGGGCTCGCGCCTCTTGAGGGGATGCGCGCGTCGGTGACGCGGCGTGGTCATGTCAGGACCGGCAGCGCCGCGAGGCCGCGTACGAGGCGGGTGTGTCGCCAGGTCAGGTGGTTGTGCGGGACGGCGAGCCGGAGCGCGGGGAAGCGCGTGAGCAGCGCACGCAGGGCGATCTCCGCCTCGGCCTTGGCGAGGGGAGCGCCGACGCAGCGGTGGATGCCGTGACCGAAGCCGAGGTGCGCGGAAGCGTCTCGGTTCAGATCGAGCGAGTCCGGTGCGGGGAAGCGGGCCGGGTCGCGGTTCGCCGCTCCGAGCGCGACCAGGACCGGGACGCCCGCCGGGATGTCGGTGCCGCCGAGCGTGACCGCTTCCTTGGTGAACCTGAACGTGGCCGTGCTCACCGGAGAGTCGAAGCGCAGCAGCTCGTCCAGCGCGCCGGGGATCGCCTCCGGGTTCTTTCGGAGGCGGGTCAGCTCGGCCGGGTGCTGGAGGAGTGCCAGGACGGCGTTGCCCAGGAAGTTCGTGGTCGTCTCGTGTCCGGCGACGAGCAACAGCACCGCGAGGGAGAGCAGTTCTCCCTCGCTCAGGCGGTCGTTTCCGTCGCGGGCCGCGATGAGCCGGTCGAGGAGCGAGTCGCCTGGGGCCCGGCGTTTGGCGGCGATCAGGTCCGTCATGTAGTCGGCCATCGCGTGGGACGCCGCGTCGATGACGTCCGGTGCCCCAGCCGCGAACAGCTCCGCCGACCACCGCCGGACATCGGGCCGGTCGGCCTGCGGGACGCCGAGCAGTTCGCAGATCACCATGACCGGCAGCGGCACCGCGAGGCCCGCCACGAGGTCGCACTCCTCGCCCGACGGCCACTGGTCCAGCAGGTCGTCCGTGGTGCGTGCGATGAACGGGCGCAGCTTCCCGACGGCGCCGGTCGTGAACGTCGCGGTCACCAGCCCGCGCAGCCGCGTGTGCCGGGGCGGGTCGTCGGCCAGCATGGTGTGCGCCACCGCCGGGTGCAGGCGGCGGCTCGACCCCTTGTCCGCGAAGAACGCGGCCGTGTCCTTCGACAGCCGCGCGTCGGCCAGCGCTGCGCGGGCCTCCGCATAGCCGGTGATCAGGTAGCTGGTGCGGCCACCGGATCCGGCGGGCACGGCTCGCACCGGGCAGGCGGACCGCATCGCCGCGTAGGCCGGGTACGGGTCGTGCGGGAAGTGCGGGTCCTGCGTCGGGTCGGTCACGCCATGCCGCCGTTGCTCTGGAGGAGCTGGCCGTTGATCCATCCGCCCTCGGCGGAGCAGAGGAACGAGACGAGGTGGGCGCAGTCCCGCGGCACGCCGAGGCGTCCCAGAGGCGTGAAGCGGATCATGTCCGTCTTCTGTTCCTCGGTCATCCACCCGGTGTCGGTCGGTCCGGGGTTGATCGCGTTGCAGGTCACGCCCAGGTGCGCGAGTTCCCGCGTGGCGGACAGGGTGATCCGGTCCATCGCTCCCTTGCTGGCGCCGTACGGCAGATTGCCGGCGGTGTCATCGCTGGTCAGGCTGACGATGCGGCCACTGCCGTGCGTCCCGCGGAACCGCAGCCCGTACTCCCGGATCAGCAGCCATGTCGCCCGCGCGTTGACCGCGTAGTGCAGGTCGAAACTCTCCACCGTGGTGTCGAGCAGGCCGGAGTCGACGGACTCGCAGTGGCAGAGCACCAGCGCGCTGACGTTCCCCAGCTCACGCTCGACGCCGTCGAAGAGCTGCCCCGGCACGGCCGGATCGCTCAGGTCCGCCTCGACCGCGAACGTTCTCGCCCCGAGGGACCCCGCCTGCTCCCGCAATCCCTCGGGCGCACCGGGCTCCGCGCCCCACTGCATCCGCGCGTCGTACGGAGTCCAGTACGTGAAGGCGACGTCCCATCCGTTCCGCGCCAGATCCAGTACGACGGACGCCGCGATCCCCGCCGACCGTCCCGCCCCCGTGACCAGGGCGAGCGGCCGCCCCCGCTCTCCCCCGGCTCCCACGGCTCCCCCGACTTCCACGTCCTGCCGGTTCCCCACGGGCGTCTCACCAGTCATGGTCCTCATCCTGGCGGGCGTCCCCTTCACACGGCACGCGATTTTCCCGGGCACCGACCACACCCCGGACATGATCGAGGGCCGCTTCAGATTGCTCTGAAACGGCCCCTGACCTGCGACTCCTACGAGTCGGGACGACAGGATTTGAACCTGCGACCCCTTGACCCCCAGTCAAGTGCGCTACCAAGCTGCGCCACGTCCCGTTGCCCGTGTGACCTCGGGTTTCCCCCGGCCGAACGCGCACCGAAACAATACCGCACTCCGACCGGTGATCGCTCACGCCTTCCCGGGTCGGCTGCGGGCAGGGGCGGAAACGAGCCGCCTCTCCCCCGGCATGTCGGGGTCACTGGGGCGAGGGCCGGGGCGCCCTGTGACCCGGATCACCGGCCGCTGTCCGACCCGGCCCGCCCCGCCGCCCGCGACCGGGACGACGGGAACGACCGGGACGAGGGCGGACGCCCCGACAGCATCGCGGCGTCCGCCCGGACCAGGCCGCTGATCGCCGGGATCGCGAGCAGGGCGACGCAGACCCCCACCGTCATCACCCCACCCGTGAGCAGCACCGTCTCCGCGCCGAAGGCCGCCGCCGCGGGACCGGCGAGGGCCTGGCCCACGGGCAGCAGGGCGAGGGAGCCCGCGACGTCGTAGGCGTGGATGCGGTTGAGGACGTCCGGGGGGACCTGCGTCTGCACACTCGTCGCCCACATCACGCCCCAGAAGGAGACCCCCGCGCCCGCGACCGCCGCGCCCGCCGACATCCACGGCACACTCAGCTGGGCGCCGACGGCGGCAGGGAAGGCGGCGTAGGCGACCAGAGCGATCGCCCCGGCGCGGAGCATGCGGCGCGGGCGCAGCCGCAGGGCGAGGAGGCCGCCGAGGACGGTGCCCGCGCCCAGGGCGGAGTTCACCAGGCCGTAGGCGCCGGAACCGTGCTCCTTGACCACGAGCGTCGCCACCAGCGGCACGGTCGGCCCCGTGGTGGTGATCATCAGTACGCCGAACACGGCTATGACGCCCCACAGCCAGGTACGGGACCGGAATTCGCGCCAGCCCTGCACGAGATCGGCCCGGAAGCCGTCGCTGTGGGGCTGGGATCCCGGGCGGGCCGGCGGCAGTCGCAGGACGAGGAGACAGAGGGCGCTGACTCCGTACGTCCCCGCGTGCGCGGCGAAGACGGCGCCCGGCGACGCCAGGCCGACCAGGACTCCGGCGGCGGCCGGACCCGCGAGGGACGCGGTCGACTCGGCCACGCGTATCGCGCCGTTCGCCTTCTGCACGTCGGCGGCGAGGCGCGGGACCGTACTGGCGACGCCCGGCTGGAACAGGGCGGCAGCCGCGCCGTTGACGGCGCCGATCGCGCAGATCTGCCAGAGGACGACATGACCGGTGAAGAAGAACACCGCCGCGAGCGACTGGGTGCCGAGCCGGACGAGGTCCGCGCCGATCATCAGCAGGCGCGTGCTGAAGCGGTCCGCGAAGACCCCGCCGAAGATCACGAGGCCCGCGAAGCACACGGTGGTGGCGGCCATCGCGAGGCCGACCGCACCGGCTCCATGGCCGTGCTTCAGCAGCCCGGCGGCCAGGGCGACCGGCAGCATCGTGTCGCCGAGCTTCGCCACGGCACGGGCCGCGAAGAACAGGCCGAAGTCACGGGACCAGTTGCCGCCGTCCCCCGCCCCTCGTGCCCCTCGTGTCCCTCGTGTCCCTCGTGTCCCTCGTGTCCCCGAGTGATCCTCCGAGCCCTTCGACACGCTCCCCCGCCCTTCCCTACGGCAACGGTGGGATCATGCCACCACGCCCAACTCGGGGTGCTGCTCGATGAGTCGGGGCGGTGCGGCCTGGCGCCAGGAGTCGGCCAGGATGTCCGTGAGCTCGTCGGCGTCCAGGGCCGCGAGGCGCACCCGCACCCACGCCGACCCCGCCTCGTGCGCGGCGACCCAGAACTTGTCCGGCTCGGCGAGGACCAGTTCGTCGCGCTCGACCTTCGGGCAGCGGACGGCGAACGACGTCTCGTCGTCGGGAACCGTCACGAACATCTTTCCGGCCACGCGGAACGTGGGCATGCTCCACGCGATTTTCTCCACGGTCTCCGGCAGGGCGAGCGCGACGCGGCGCACGTCATCGGAGGTGAGGCCGGCACGGGATCTGGACTTCGACATGCGACGAACCGTAGCCAACGCCACTGACATCCGGCCTTCGAGGCCTCTCGGCGGCGGCCGCGTCAGAGCACCCGCTTGTCCAGCCACGCCGTCAAGTCCTCCTGGACCTCGTCCCGGTTGGTCTCGTTGAGGATCTCGTGGCGGGCGTCCGGATAGCCCTTCCAGGTGAGGTCCTCCGCGCCCGCGTAGCGGAAGTCCTCCAGGAGTTCGTGGACCAGGGTCATGCGCTGGTTGCAGGGGTCCTGCTCGCCGACGGCGATGTGGACGGGCAGGTCGGCGGGGACGCGCGCGATGTTGCGCGGGTCGTTGATCTTCCGTACGGCGCGCACCCAGTCCAGGGAGAGGCCCGCCGAGAAGGCGAATCCGCAGCGCTCGTCGGCGGCGTACGCGTCGACCTCGGCCTCGTCCCGCGAGAGCCACTCGAACCCGGTGCGGTGCTCGTAGGGGTCGTTGAAGGAGGCGAAGAGTTCGGAGACGTACGACGACCGCGCGGCCCGGCCGTTCTCCGCGACCTCGCGTTCCAGGCGGGCGATGGACCCCTCGATCTCGGCGCCGGGCAGCGAACGGAACGTACCGGAGAGGATCACTCCGGCGAGTCCGTCGGCGTACTCCTGGGCGTAGTCCCGCGCGAGCATCGAGCCGAGGCTGTGTCCCAGGAGGAAGAACGGGGCGCCGGGGTGCAGCGTGCGCACCTGGTCGCCGATGGCCTTCAGGTCGTCGACGATCGCCCGCCAGCTGTCGGCGTCGTCGGGGCCCGCCGTCTCGGAGGTCACGCCGTAGCCGCCGGTCGCCTGGGCGGTGGCGCCGTGGCCGCGGTGGTCGGAGGCGACCACTCCGTAGCCGTGCTCGGTCAGGTGGCGGGCGAAGCGGTCGTAGCGCAGGGCGTGTTCCGCGGCACCGTGCGCGATCTGCACGTACGCGCGGGGCCTGCCGTCGGCCGGCAGCCAGGTGTACGTGGCCACGGGCACGCCGTCCGCGGCGTTGAGCAGTCCCGCGGTGTAGGCGGGCGTCGGGGCGGTGGCGGTGGTGTCGTCGGCTCGGTCGGTCATCGCGCGGGCTCCCTGGTGCGTGTGCGTACGGTCCATGGCCGTGCGGTCCATGGTCGACGGAGTGCGTCTCCCGGCCAGCCTCCCCCGCGCGCGGGACGTCATGCAGGACTCGTTCGGCCGGAACCCACGCGGCCCGTCCGACCCATTGACCCTCCGCGGAACCGGAACCTACCCTGAGTCCCGCATTGTGAAAGCGCTTTCTATCCACCCTGCTTTCCGTACCGCGCATACGCGACTCACCGCACACCCGGCAACCGGCAGCCGGCCATCAGCCCAGCCAGCCCAGCCCAGGGAGCGCCATGAGTTCCATGAGTTCCGTGGCTCCGAGGAGAGCGCCGCGAGGCGCGCCCAGAGCCCTGCTCGTCTTCGTCGCCCTGCTCGCGCTCGTCGTGGGTCTCGGCATCGCGGTCCCGCCCCGCGCCGAGGCCGCGCCCGCCTTCCGTGTCCTGGTCTTCTCCAAGGTCACGAACTACCCCCACGACTCCATCCCGGCAGGCGTCGAGGCGATCGAGAAGCTCGGGGCAGAGCACGGGTTCGAGGTCGAGGCCACCGACGACGCCGGGGTGTTCACCGACGCGGGCCTGGCCCGGTTCCAGGCCGTCGTCTTCAACAACACCAACTCCACGCCCGAGAAGGGCGATCTGCTCGACGCGACGCAGCGCGCCGCGTTCCAGAAGTACGTCCGGGCGGGCGGCGGCTGGGTGGGGTTGCACGCGGCGTCGGCGAGCGAGCGCGACTGGGACTGGTACGAGGGCCTGGTCGGGGCCATCTTCGACAAGCACCCCGCCGTCCAGAAGGGACGGGTCAAGGTGCTCGACCACGCGCACCCGTCCACCAAGGGCCTTCCGGAGCTCTGGGAGCGCGAGGAGGAGTGGTACAACTGGCGCGTCAATCCCACGGGGAAGGTGCACACCCTCGCGCAGATCAAAATCCGTGACGGCATCACGGGGCTCGACGAGGGCGTCGACCACCCGTGGTCCTGGTGCCAGAACTACGACGGCGGCCGTTCCTGGTACACGGCGGGCGGGCACGCCGCTTCGGCCTTCCAGGAGGAGGGGTTCCTCCGGCACATCCTGGGCGGCATCCAGTGGGCGGCCGGTGACAAGCCGGGTGACTGCACGGCCAGCAGGACGGGTGCCTTCCAGCGCACTCCGCTGGCCACCGCCGACCTCGCCGACCCGTTCGAGCTGGCCGTCGCGCCGGACCGCCGGGTGTTCTTCGTGCAGCGCACCGGGAAGCTGAAGATCATCGATCAGGAGTCGCTGAAGGTCTCCACGGCGCTGGATCTCGCGTACACGCCGGAGATGACGAGCCAGTCGGACGGGTTGCTCGGTCTCGCGCTGGACCCGGGGTTCGAGGACAACCACTGGCTGTATCTGCTGCATTCCGACAAGACGGAGAAGCGGATCAATCTGTCCCGGTTCACCGAGGCGGGCGGGAAGGTCGCCGCGTCGTCGGAGAAGCGGCTGCTCACGATCCCGACGTGGCGCGGGGAGGGGCAGGCCAACTCGCACATGGCGGGGTCGATCGCCTTCGACAAGAAGGGTGACCTGTACGTCGCGACGGGCGACAACACCGATCCGTTCGCGTCGGACGGTTTCGCGCCCATCGACGAGCGTGAGGGGCGCCGCGCCTGGGACGCGCAGGGCACCTCGGGGAACACGAACGATCTGCGCGGCAAGATCCTGCGGATCACGCCGAAGGACGACGGGACGTACGCCGTGCCGTCGGGGAACCTGTTCCCGCCCGGGACGGACAGGACGCGGCCCGAGGTGTACGCGATGGGGCTGCGCAACCCGTTCCGCATCACGACGGACCCGGTCAGCGGAGCGCTGCTGATCGCGGACTACGGCCCCGACGCGAAGAAGGCGGTGGCGGACCGCGGGCCCGAGGGGACGGTCGAGTTCGACCGGATCACCAGGGCCGGGAACTACGGGTGGCCGTACTGCGTCGGGAACAACACGCCGTTCAACGACTACGACTTCGGGACGAAGACGCCGAAGGGCAAGTTCGACTGCGCGAGGCTCGTGAACGACTCGCCGAACAACACCGGGCTGCGCGAGCTGCCGCCCGCCCGACCGGCCGACGTGTGGTACGCATACTTCGAGTCGAAGGAGTTCCCCGAGCTCGGCACGGGCGGCGGCGGGCCGATGAGCGGTCCCGTGTACGACTACGACCCGGCGAACACGTACAAGACGAAGTTCCCCGAGTACTTCGAGGGCAAGTGGCTCACCTACGAGCTGACCCGGCAGTGGTTCAAGGCCTTCTCGATCCAGGAGAAGGACCAGTCGTTCGCCGATCCGCGATTCCCGCCGGTGAAGGCGGGCGATCTGCAGTCGATCAACTCCGTCTTCTCCGACATGAAATGGAACCAGCCCTTCGATGCCGACTTCGGTCCCGACGGGGCTCTGTATGTGATCGACTTCGGGCTCGGCAGCGGCACGGGCCGCGGCGGCAGCAACGAGGGGTCGGGCATCCACCGCATCGACTACGTGGCGGACGGCCGCCTCCCGGACGCCCGGGCCGGCGCCACGCCGGACAGCGGCAGCACCCCCCTGACCGTGAAGTTCTCCAGTGCGGGGTCGGGGCTTCCGGACGGTACGCCGGTCACGTACGCCTGGGACTTCGACGGCGACGGCACGACCGACTCGGCCGAGGCGAACCCGACGCACACGTACACGCGCAAGGGGCAGTTCACGGCCCGCCTGAAGGTGACCGGGCCGAAGGGGCTGAGCAGTCTCGCGGTGCGGGACATCACGGTCGGCAACACGCGGCCCCAGGTGACGATCCAGCAGCCGCCGGACGGCGGGACGTTCAGCTTCGGGGACACCATCCCGTTCAAGGTCAAGGTGACGGACCGCGAGGACAGGCGGATCGACTGCTCGCGGGTCGTCGTGCAGTCCCAGCTGGGCCACGACACACATCTGCATCCGCTGGACAACTACACCGGCTGCGCGGGCGAGATCGTGACGGACGCGGGCGACAGTCACGGCCCGGGGCAGAACCTGTACTACGGCATCACGGCGCAGTACGAGGACAAGGGCGCGAGCGGGGTTCCCGCGCTGACGGGGTCGGCTTCGCTGACGCTGCGGACGTCGTTCCGTGAGGCCGAGCACCGGACCGCCACCGGCGGCGCGCACGGCGGGGCCGACATCGGCGACCGCGCGGACGCGTCCGGCGGGAAGCGGCTCATCGAGATCGAGGACGGGGACTGGGTCTCCTTCGACCCGGTGCACCTCCAGGGCGTCGACTCCGTGACGGTGGGCGCCGCCTCGGGCGGTCTCGGCGGTGACGTCGAGTTCCGCGCCGGATCCCCCACGGGCGAACTGCTCGGCAAGGTGACCGTGCCGAGCACGGGCGGCTGGGGCCATCTCATCTCGCCGACCACCGAACTGGCCCCCCACGACGGGACGACGACGGTGTACGCCGTTTTCACCAACCCGGAGTGGTCGCCCGACAAGGCCGACCTGCTCACGGTCGACTGGCTGCACTTCAACGGCCCCGGGATCGAGAAGAGGGCCGGCGCCGTCCGGATCACGGCGAAGTGAGGGCGACCATGACCAGGTGTTCGGGCGCACGTTCCGTCGACGGCGCCAGACGGGCCTTTCTCCGTACGTGCGTCGGCACGTCGCTGGGGCTGGCGGCAGGGGCTGGTGGGACGCTGCCCGCGCGGGCGGCGGAGCGGGGGCACAAGCGGCGTATCCCGCGCGGCGGCATCGGCATGCACCTGTACACGATGCGCGACGCGCTGGCGCGGGACTTCGCGGGAACCCTGGAGCGGCTCTCCGGCATCGGTTACGCGACCGTGGGGGTGAGCGGCCGCCACGGGTACGACGCCGCTGCCATCCGGCGGATGCTCGACACCGTCGGGCTGCGGGCGGTCCTGGAGCACGTCGCGTATCCCACGCTCACCGGCGCCGGGCTGCCGCAGGCGCTCGACGACCTGCACACCTTGGGCGCCAAGTGGCCGGTGGTGCCGAGTCTGCCCGGCGCGCTGCACACGCCGGAGGGGTTCCGGGAGGCGGCGCGGCAGTTCAACAGGATCGGGCGCGCCTCGCGCGCGGCGGGGCTCGGGCCCGTGCTGTTCCACAACCACGGTTCGGACCACGTGGTGGTCGACGGCACGAACCTGTACGACGTCCTGGTCGACGAGACCGACCCCGATCTCGTCGGGTTCGAGCTGGACGTGTACTGGGCCGTCAAGGGCGGCGCCGATCCGGCGACGTACTTCCGGCGCCATCCGCGGCGGTTTCCCGCGCTGCACGTGAAAGACATGGCGCCGGACGGCGGGTTCGCCGACGTCGGCTCGGGGTCGCTCGACTTCGCCGCGATGTTCGCCCACGCGCGTGGGGGGCGTCAGGCAGTGGCTGGTCGAGCACGACTCCCCCTCGGACCCGTTCGCGACGGCGCGGAACAGTTACGCGTACCTGGCGGCGCTGCGCTACTGACCCGCCGCCGTCTGCGGCTCGGCGTCGGTCGTCCGGCGCCGAGCCGCTGTTCCGGGATGTTCTTCGACGCGCTTTTCGAGACGCTTGTAGAAGAGGGTCGTCGCGTGGAGGGTTCCGGAGGGGTCCGCCGCGTAGTCGGGGATGGTCCCGGCCTCGGTCCAGCCGGCCCCGCGGTAGAAGGTCTCGGCGGGACTGCCGGTCTCGGTGTCGAGGACGAGGAGGGTGACACCCGCTTGTACCGCCGTGTGCTCCGCGGCGGTCAGGAGGGCGCGGGCGAGGCCCTGTCCGCGGGCGTCGGGGTGCACCATGAGCTTGGCGATCTCGGCGCGGTGGCGCCCGTTGGGCTTGTCGGTGAAGGCGACGCTGACGGTACCCGTGACGCGTGAAGCGTCCCGGTCGCCGTCCCGTGCCACCCAGACGGCGATCCGGTCCGCCTCGACCGCCGGCCCGAGCCCCCGCCACCAGTCGCTCGCATCGGACCGGTCGAGGTCCGCGAGGAACCCCAGCGAACTGCCGCCGCGCACGGTGTCGACCAGCAGGTCGCCGAGCGGCCACGAGGCGGCGCGGAGCCCGGCTGCGGTGAGGCGTTCGAGGCGTGGGGTGCCCGCCGCGGGAGTCTCGGCGAGCCGCTCCGCGCTCACGGCTTCACCACCACGAGCGCGTACCGCACCGCTTCCTCGCCCGCGCAGCGGAACCGGGACGCGCCCCACAGCCGGAAGCGCAGGCAGTCGCCGGTGCGCAAGGTGTGCGGCTCGCCCTGGACCGTGACCTCCAGGGCCCCTTCGAGCACCCAGATGTGCTGTTCGAGGCCGGGCACGGGCGGGCGGTCGTAGGCGATGTCGGCGCCCGGCTGCAGCCTGCCCTCGACGAGTTCGCCGCGCATCCCGGTGCGGGGCGGCGAGACCGCCCAGCGCATGAAGCCCGCCTCGTCGTCCGCCCAGACCGCCTGGTCGACGGCGCGCACCACCTGCGCGGGCTCCGCCTCCACTTCGCTGAGGAGCTGCGACATGGTGCGTTCGTAGACCGCGCAGAGGCGGTTCAGGAGGGCCGCGGTGGGGCTGATCTCGGCGCGCTCCGCGCGCGACAGGGTGGAGCGGGAGATCCCGCTGAGCTCGGCCAGCTCGCCGAGGGACCAGCCGCGTTCGGCGCGCAGCTCGGAGAGCCGGGCGGCGAGGCGCGCATCGACCCCCTCTTCATCGTGTTCCATATCCGGGACGCTATCCCGAATACGGGACGACGACAAGGTCGGTCAGGTCCCGCACGCCGAACACCGGCGACGCGGCTCAGTCGTGCGCCGAGACCGCCCCCAGCAGCTCCCTGACCCGCCCGGTCGCCTCGCGGAACGCCGACGAGGCGAGAGTCTCCGCGTACCCGCGCTCCGGCGGCAGGCCGACCTCGATGACCTCCGTCACCGTGCCCGGACGCGGACTCATCACCACGACGCGGTCCGCCAGGTACACCGCCTCGGCGATGGAGTGCGTCACCAGGAGCACCGTGGTGCGGGTCTCGCGCCAGATGCGGTTCAGTTCGACGTTCAGCTGCTCCCGCGTCAACGCGTCGAGCGCGCCGAACGGTTCGTCCATGAGCAGCACGGGCGGCTCGTGCAGCAGCGCACGGCACAGCGCCACCCGCTGCTGCATGCCGCCGGACAGCTCGTGCGGGTACGCGTCCTCGAAGCCGTCGAGACCGGTCATGCGGATCAGATCGTCGGCACGCGCGCGTGCCCGTCCGGCGGGGACACTGCGCATCTCAGCCTGGAGGAGGATGTTGCGGCGCGCCGAGCGCCAGTCGAGCAGGGCGGCGCGCTGGAACACGTACCCGATGTCGGGGCGCGGGCCCCGCACCCGCTCGCCGCCCAGGAGCACCCCGCCCGGGGAGGGTGCGAGAAGTCCGGCGACGAGTTTGAGCAGGGTCGACTTTCCGCAGCCCGAGGGGCCGACGATCGCCACGAACTCGCCGGCGCCGATGTCGAGGGAAACGTCGCGCAACGCGGTGACGTCCTTCTTCTTCGTGCGAAATCGCACGGCGACGTCGCCGATCCGCACGGCGGGCGCGGCCGTGCCCATGCCCGCCGCCCCTTCCGCGTCCGTCCCCGTACGTGCATCGCGCTTGCTGAACGTCGCGTCGTCGGGCATGGTCACCCCTTGATCCCCTTGGCCGCATCCCAGTAATCCGTCACGGACTTGGGGTTCTTGACCAGTCCCGCCTCGGAGAACACCTCGATGGTCCGCCTCCAGTCCGCTTCGGTGTTGGCCCCGGGCGCCTTGCCCTCGGTGGCGTCGGTGTGCAGCAGCGTGAGCGTGGTCTTGAACTGTTCCGACAGGACGTCCTGGGGCGGGAGTTGTTCGGAGGCGCCCTCCATCGCCGCGACCGCCGGGCCCGGTTGTTTCTCGGCCGCCGCCCACGCCTCGCTGACCGCCGCGGTCATCCGCTTCGCCAGATCACCCCTGCCCTGGAGCGTCTCGCTGCCCGCGATGAGGCCGTTGGAGTAGAAGTTCAGGCCATGTCCGGAGAACGTCACACCGGCGAGCTCATGACGGCCGAACCGACGCCGTACGTGCGGGGCGGGGCCCGCGCCGTCGGCGGCCGGGAAAAGGCGGCGTATTGCAATAACACGTGAAACCGGCCACGCCAGAAAAGGCGTGGCCGGCTTATACCGAATGGTCATGGTGCGGATATGACCATCGGCTCACCATTGACTTGCCAGTCATTGACTCCCGTTTTGGAACCTGTTTACCGGAGCATGTGACTCGTCAGAGGATTTCGATGTCCTTCACCTTCGGCGGACGGTGCGGGAAGGTGATGTCGGTCCATCGGTTGATGCGCACGGAGTCGCCATTGGCGTCGTAGTAGATCAGGTCGTTGTTGCCCGTGGAGATGCGGTCGACCCACCAGTTGCCGAAGCCGGTGCGGCCCTTGTTGGCGTAGCAGTCCACGCTCGAGCGGCCGTCGCCGCTGTGCGACCAGATCTTCAGGAAATTCTCGCCGCCACGGCATTCGACGTGGTCGATGGCGAAGGCGTTGCCACTGGGCATCACCACGGTGAATGCGGCGGCCGCGGCGATCGCCACGGTCGCGGAGCGGGCGACCCGCTTGGTTTTCGACAGCACAAGTACTCCCTGATTTCGGGCCCGTACGTGGCCATTTGGCGACCATTTCCGGGAGACGTTTTGCGCTTGCACGATGACGATCGTGCAGGAAGCCTGTACATGGCAATCTTTGAAAAGGCGCACGGCCGAAACGTATCGTCCAATGTCCTGATCAACGCCATACGGGCGATTTGATGCCCGTAAGGGCCAAGATTTCGGGCAGAGCGGACGGAGAAAGTGGGACTCGCATGGATCTGCGGCTGAGCGGAAAGACCGCACTCGTGACCGGAGCGAGCCGAGGCATCGGTCTCGCCACCGTGAACGCGCTGCTCGACGAAGGCGTACGGGTCGTGGGGGCAGCCCGCACGATCACGCCGGAGCTCGGCGCCACGGACGCCGCGGCGGTCGCCGTGGACCTCACCGCGGCCGACGGGCCCGCCCGTCTCGTGGACCGGGTCCGGTCCGAGCTGGGCGGGCTCGACCTGCTCGTCAACAACGTGGGCGGCGGGGACGCGGACGCCAACTGGACGGGTGGCTTCCTCCATGTCACCGACCAGCAGTGGTCGGACGCCTTCGACGTGAACTTCTTCGCCTCGGTCCGCACCACACGGGCCGCGCTGCCCCTCCTCACCGAGGCGGAGGCCGGGGGTGCGATCGTCAACGTCTCGTCCACGAGCGCCCTCACCCCGCACGCCGGACCGATCGCGTACAGCGCCGCGAAAGCGGCCCTGACCGCCTTCGGCAAGGCCCTGGCCGAGGAAGTGGGGCCCCGGGGTGTGCGGGTCAACACGGTCTCCCCGGGTCCCGTCCGCACGGCGATGTGGGAGAGCCCGGACGGGTACGGGGCCCAGCTCGCCGCGTCCCTGGGAGTCCCCCGTGCCCAGCTCCTGGACGGCCTGCCCGACACGGCGGGCATGGTCACGGGGAGACTCGTCGAGCCCGCCGAAGTCGCCGCGCTCGTGACCTACTTGGGGTCACCGCTCGCCGCGAGCGTCACGGGGCGGACCACGTCATCGACGGCAACTCCGTCAAGACGGTGTGACGGAGCGGGCCGCCGCCCCACCCAGTTCCTCCAGCACGGGGCGGATCAGCGGATGGTCCTCCGCGCCGCACCGCACCGCCGCGAACACCCGGCGTGTGGGAGCCACGCCCTCGACCGGGCGCACCACCGCACCCGACACGTCCATGCCGCGCAGCGCCGAGCGCGGTACGAGGGCGACTCCCGCGCCTGCCGAGGCGAGTGCGACAACTGCCCGGAAGTCGTCCGACCAATGTTCCAACAGGGGCTGGAATCCGGCCTGTTCGCAGGCGAGGACGACCACGTCGTGGCAGGGGTTGCCGGCGAAGGGGCCGATCCACGCGTCCTTGGCGAGCTCGGCCAGGGCCACCCGTTCCGTGTCCGCGAACCGGTGGCCCAGCGGGAGCACCGCGTCGAAGGGCTCGGCGTAGAGGGGTACGCGGGTGAGTCTCGGGTCGTCCGCGCCCGGCGCGCCGCGGTACTCGACGGCGACGGCCACGTCGACCTGCCGGTCCAGGACCATCGGCAGGCTCGCGTCGCCCTCCGCGTCCTGCACGCGGACCCGGATGCCGGGGGCGGAGTCCGCGAGCCGGGCCAAGGCGGGGGCGACGACCAGGCCGATGCCGGTGGCGAAGGCGGCGACGGTCACGGTCCCCGCCTCGCCGGAGCTGTACGCGGCGAGCTCGGCCTCGGCACGCTCCAGCTGGGCCAGCACCGCGTTGGTGTGCGTGAGCAGGATCTCCCCGGCCGCGGTGAGCCGCACACCCCGCGCCGACCGCTCGACGAGCCGGTGCCCGGTCTCCTGCTCCAGGGCGGTGAGCTGCTGCGACACCGCGGACGGCGTGAGATACAGCGCGGCGGCAGCTGCGGTGACCGTGCGGTGGTCGGCCACCGCACGGAGGATGTGCAGCCGCCGCGCTTCGATCATGCGGCGATTCTCCCAAACCGACTGCCACCCGTGCACCGCGGGCCCTGGGAGGGGACCTGGGGCACGGGTCTCAGCTGCGTCGGCGTATCAGCCCTGCGCGGACTCCCGCTCCAGCTCCGCCCGCGCGGCGACGAACGCGTCGACCGCGCGGTTCACGTCCTCCGTGGAGTGCGCGGCGGAGAGCTGGACACGGATGCGGGCCTTGCCCTGGGGGACGACCGGGTAGGAGAAGCCGATCACGTAGACGCCGCGCTCCAGGAGCAGCTCGGCCATGCGGGCCGCCTTCGCCGCGTCACCGATCATGACCGGCGCGATGGCGTGGTCTCCGGGCAGGATGTCGAAGCCCTCGTCCGTCATCCGCGAGCGGAACAGGGCCGTGTTGGCGGCGAGGTGTTCACGCAGGTCACCGGCGGACTCCAGGAGGTCGAGGACCTTCAGGGAGGCCGCGGCGATCACCGGGGCGAGGGTGTTCGAGAAGAGGTAGGGGCGCGAGCGCTGGCGCAGCAGGGCGACGATCTCGGCGCGTGCGGCGACGTAGCCGCCGGAGGCACCGCCGAGGGCCTTGCCCAGCGTGCCGGTGATGATGTCGACGCGGTCCATGACGCCGTGCAGCTCGGGCGTGCCGCGGCCGCCGGGGCCGACGAAGCCGACGGCGTGCGAGTCGTCGACCATGACCATCGCGTCGTAGCGGTCGGCGAGGTCGCAGATCTCCTGGAGCGGCGCGACGTAGCCGTCCATGGAGAAGACGCCGTCGGTGACGATCAGCTTGCGGCGGGCGCCGCCCTCGGAGGCCTCCTTCAGCTGCTGCTCCAGGTCCGCCATGTCGCGGTTGGCGTAGCGGAAGCGGCGGGCCTTGGAGAGGCGGATGCCGTCGATGATCGAGGCGTGGTTCAGGGCGTCGGAGATCACCGCGTCCTCGGCGCCGAGCAGCGTCTCGAAGACGCCTCCGTTCGCGTCGAAGCAGGAGGAGTAGAGGATCGTGTCCTCCTGGCCGAGGAACGCGGACAGACGTGCCTCGAGCTCCTTGTGGACCTCCTGCGTGCCGCAGATGAAGCGGACGGAGGCCATGCCGTAGCCCCAGCGGTCGAGCGCCTCGTGGGCGGCGGCGACGACGTCGGGGTGGTCGGCGAGGCCGAGGTAGTTGTTCGCGCAGAAGTTCAGGACCTCGCCGGGACGGCCGCCCGAGGTCACGGCCACGGTCGCGGACTGCGGGGTGCCGATCACGCGCTCGGGCTTGTGCAGACCGGCGGCACGGATCTCGTCGAGGGTGGCCTGGAGGTCTTCGCGTACGGAGTCGAACATGCGGATTCCTTCGGGAGTGCGAGGGAGGGGCGGGGGACGGTGGTCAGGCGGTCCAGTCGAGGATGACCTTGCCGCCGCGACCGCTCGCCGCGTCGTCGAACGCGGCCTCGAAGTCGCGGTGGCCGTACCGTCCGGTGATGACGGGGGCCAGGTCGAGGCCGCCTTCGAGCAGCACCGACATCGCGTACCAGGTCTCGAACATCTCGCGGCCGTAGATGCCCTTGATGGTGATCATCGAGGTGACGATCCGCGACCAGTCGACGGAGAACTCCTCGGCGGGCAGGCCGAGCATGGCGATCTTGCCGCCGTGGGTCATGTTGGCGACCATGTCGCGCATCGCGCGCGGGTTGCCGGACATCTCCAGGCCGATGTCGAAGCCCTCGCGCAGGCCGAGCTCGCGCTGTCCGTCGGCGATCGTCGAGTCCGCGACGTTGAGGGCGAGGCTGACGCCGACCTTGCGGGCCAGCGCCAGGCGCTCCTCGCTGACGTCGGTGACCACGACGTTGCGGGCCCCCGCGTGCCGGGCGACGGCCGCCGCCATGAGCCCGATCGGACCGGCGCCCGTGATCAGCACGTCCTCGCCGACGAGCGGGAACGACAGGGCCGTGTGCACGGCGTTGCCGAACGGGTCGAAGATCGCGGCCACGTCGAGGTCCACGGGGACGCGGTGCACCCACACGTTCGTCGCGGGCAGCGCCACGTACTCGGCGAAGGCGCCGTCCCTGCCGACCCCGAGGCCGACCGTGGCGCGGCACAGGTGCCGCCGTCCGGCCAGACAGTTGCGGCACTTTCCGCACACCAGGTGGCCCTCGCCGCTGACGCGGTCGCCGATCTTGATGTCGGTGACGTCACGGCCGGTCTCGACGACCTCGCCGACGAACTCGTGCCCGACCACCAGCGGCGCGGAGATCGCCTGCTGCGCCCAGCCGTCCCACGCCCTGATGTGCAGGTCCGTCCCGCAGATCCCGGTGCGGAGCACCTTGATGAGCACGTCGCCGTGGCCGATGACCGGCTCCGGTACGTCCTTGAGGCTGAGACCCGGCTCTGCCTTCTCCTTGACCAGCGCCTTCAACGCCACGGCTCCCGTCGTACGTCGCTTCTTCCCCCGACGACACAGGAATCTTCCCTACGGCGGCGCCCCGGTCCATCGAGGATTTCTTAAGCGCCGCCGCAGCTTTCCTTCAGACCTGGGGTTCAGCGGGTCTGACCACGCTCGAAATAGGCGGTCAGCTCCGGGTCGGGGGAGGGCACCTCGCGGGGCGTCCCGCCGTCCCGCAGCGATTGGGTGGCCCGCTCCCCCGCCGCCACGGCCATCCGCGCCGCGACGGGCGACGTGTCGGTTCGCCCTCCCTCCCGTACGAAACGGACGAACTCGTCGACGAGCAGCGGATCCGCGCCGCCGTGCCCGCCCTCGTCCTGGACGTCCGGCACCGCGTACTCGGCGTCGGCCGCACCGCGGTGTCCCGACCGGCGCGCGTTCCACACCTTCACCACTCCCCCGGGCCCGTCCCCGAAGTTCTCCAGACGGCCCGCGTCGCCGATGACGGTGTAGTTGCGCCAGTAGTCGGGCGTGAAGTGGCACTGCTGGTAGGCGGCGAGGACGCCGTTGTCCAGGCGCATGTTGACCAGGGAGACGTCCTCGACGTCGATGACGGGATTGAGGTCGCGCTGCGTGTGCGGCGGCCAGTGGCCGTCCTTGGTGCACCAGTCGTCGGTCTTCGGCTCGCCCGGCTCGCGGCGGTGCGGATTGTCGCCGTAGACCATGAGGTCGCCGAGGGCCTGCACCTGCCGCGTGCAGCCGCCCGCGAGCCAGTGCAGGACGTCGATGTCGTGGGCGGCCTTCTGCAGCAACAGGCCGGTGGTGTGACGCCGTTCGGCGTGCCAGTCCTTGAAGTACCAGTCGCCGCCGTATCCGACGAAGTGCCGCACCCAGACCGTCTTCACCGCGCCGATCTCGCCGCGCTCGATGATGTCGCGCATCAGGCGGACCACGGGCATGTGCCGCATGTTGTGCCCGACATACAGCCGCGTGCCCGTCTCGTGCGCTGTGCGCAGGATCTCGTCGCAGGCCTCGACGCTCGTCCCCAGCGGCTTCTCCACGAAGACGGGCTTGCCCGCGCGCAGCGCCTCGCAGGCGAGCCGCGCGTGGGTGTGGTCGGGGGTGAGGACCACGACCGCGTCGACGTCCGGGTCTTCGACGACCTCGCGGTGGTCGCTCGATATCAGCGCGCCGGGAAAGGCCACGGCCGCCTCGGCGCGGGCGGTGGCGTCGTGGTCGGCGAGCGCGGTGACGCGTGCGCCCGCGTCCGGTCGGTGGGCGGTACGGGCGAGCGAACCGCGCAGCCCGTAGCCGAGAACGCCGAGACGGAGGTCGGTCACGGAACTCCTGTCGAGTGGGCGGAGGGGGTGAGGGCGGGGCTTTTTCTCAGCCGTCAGGTGGCAACGTAGTAATCGCTTACTGCGATGGTCAATACCCCGTCGGCACGGGGGTTCCCGTGGACCACCCGCGTGTTGTTTCGGGTCGGAGCAGAAAGAACGGAGAAACTCTCCAGACCCTCTTGCGCGTCGCAGCAACCGCTTACATGCTGTCGCGGGATCGGCTCACCCCATGCGCCTCACGGCCTCATGTGCCTCAAGGCCTCATGTGCCCCCGACACCTCTGGGAGTTCGCATGCCCGCACCTGACTCCGACTCCTCCGGACCCATGGGTTCCGCCGGGCCCAGCCGCCGCACGCTCCTGACGGCGGGGGCGGCATCCGCCGTCGTCCCGTGGGCGGCGGGCGGCGCGGCATGGGGCGCCACGGTCTCGGCCGCCGCCGAAGCTCCCGATCCCTACGAGACCCTCCTCGCCCGTGCCGCCGAGCAGCTCACCGGAGGCGACTTCGACGCGGCGGACCCGGACTTCGCCGCCGCCCAGAAGACCCTGGACACCCAGGCGTCCGGCTGGTGGCGACAGTTGGACCGGTCGGCGGGCAGGACCGCGCTGTGGGCCGACCTCTCCCCCGCGAAGGATCCCGGCAACTTCGGCCAGAGCTACACCCGCCTGCGCACCCTCGCCACGGCCTGGGCCACCCCCGGCACCTCCCTGAGCGGCAGCGCGGAGACCCTCGGCACCCTGCTCGACGCGCTGCGCTTCCTGCACGCCACCGGCTACCACCCCGGCCGGCCGCAGTCCGGAAACTGGTGGTTCTGGGAGATCGGCGCACCGCGCGCGCTGATGGACACCTGCGTACTGCTGCGCGCGCACGTCCCCGCCGCCGACCTCGCCGCGTACACCGCGACGGTCGCGAGGTTCTGCCCCGACCCCGACCGGCGCACCAACACGCCCTCCCTGTCCGAGACCGGCGCGAACCGCGCCGACAAGGCCGTCATCGTGGCACTGCGCGGCCTGCTCGCCCGGGACGGAGCCACGGTCGCGCTGGCCCGCGACGGGCTGTCCGACATCCGCGACAAGGGGAAGAACAGCCTGTTCCAGTACGTCACTTCGGGCGACGGTTTCTACGAGGACGGGTCGTTCGTGCAGCACGGCTCCGTGGCGTACACGGGAACGTACGGCAGCGTCCTGCTCGGCAGCACCGGTCAGCTCATCGCGCTGCTCGCGGACTCCCCGTGGACGGTCACCGACCCGGCGACGTCCGTGCTGTACGACGCGGTGGACCGGACGTTCGCGCCCGTGGTGTTCGACGGGCTGATGATGGACTCGGTGCGCGGCCGGGCGATCTCCCGGGAGAAGGCCCGGGACCACAACGACGGCGCGGCGACGCTCTCGCACATCCTCCAACTGGCCTCCGGCGCCCCCGCGGACCGCGCGCGCCGCTGGCGGGCCATGGCCAAGGGCTGGATACGGCGCAATGAGAACACGCCCTACCTGGGTCTCGTGGGCATCCCGGCGCTGGCCCGCGCCAAGGCCGTTCTCGACGACCCGTCGGTCCCGGCGGGCGACCGGCTCACCGGGCACTTCGTCTTCGCGGACATGGACCGGGTCGTGCACCGCCGCCCCGGCTGGGCCCTCGCCCTGTCGCTCTCCTCCCGGCGCATCGCCGCGTACGAGGCGGGCAACGGCGAGAACCTGCACGGCTGGTACACGGGCGACGGCATGACCTATCTGTACGACGGCGACGACCTCGGCCGGTTCGGGGACGGCTTCTGGGCGACCGTCGATCCGTACCGGCTGCCGGGCACGACGGTCGACACGCGGGCCCGCGCCGACATCGGGTCGGGCGCCGGCACGGGGACGTACCGCCCGAAGAACGCGGTCGCGGGCGGCGCCGTCCTGGACGCGCGTCACGGCGCGGCGGCCATGGAACTCCTCGCCGACGGCAGCACGCTGCGGGCCCGCAAGGCGTGGTTCTGCCTGGACAACGTCGTCGTCGCGCTCGGCGCGGGCATCACCGCGAGCGACGGCCGCACGATCGAGACCGTCGTCGACAACCGCAACCTTTACGGTGCCGGGCCGACGCGGCGGCTGACCGTGGACGGGCGGGAGCAACCGGGACACGACGGGTGGTCGGCGCGGCTCGGTGACGCCCGGTGGGCGCACTTGTCCGGGACCGGGGGCTACGTCTTCCCCCGGTACCCCGGCCGTGCGGACGACGCGGGCCTGCGCGGTCTGCGCGAGATGCGCGTCGGCGCGTGGCGGGACATCAACACGGGTGCCGATACGGGGGGCGGCGCGTCGCCCGTGACGCGCCGCTATCTCACCCTCTGGCTGGACCACGGGGTGTCGCCGACGGACGCGTCCTACGCGTATGTCCTGCTGCCCGGTGCGAGCGGCGCCGCGACGGCGGTCTGGGCGCGGTCCTCGCCCGTGCGGGTCGTCGCCAACGACGCGGGCGTCCAGGCGGTGGAGGCACGGCGGGCCGGGCTCCTCGCCGCGCACTTCTGGCGACCGGGGCGGGTCGGTGGCCTTGCGGTGTCCGGGCCGTGCACGGTGCTCGTCCGGCGCGGTCAGCGGGGTGGCGGCGTGTCGGTCGCTGTCGCCGATCCCGGCCGGACGGAGTCGACGGTCGACGTCGAGCTTCCGTTTCCTGTACGGGGGGTGGTCCGGGCGGATGACTCGGTGAGCGTCCGGGCGGGGAGGCGGGGTGGTCTCACCGTGCGGGTGGGGGGTTCTCGCGGGCA
Organism: Streptomyces venezuelae; assembly: GCF_008642355.1. NCBI lineage: Bacteria > Bacillati > Actinomycetota > Actinomycetes > Kitasatosporales > Streptomycetaceae > Streptomyces > Streptomyces venezuelae. The sequence continues at coordinate 7,270,056 of NZ_CP029193.1, read as the reverse complement.
CACGCATGGTGCTGAGCTGCGGTGAGGGGGTGGTCGGCGGAGGGAGGTGACGGCGGAAGGTCCAGATCTTCGTCCGCGGGCGCGTCGTGGCCGGTCGCGCAGTCCCCGTGCCCCTGAAAGCATCCCCCGTCCTCCCCCAGGAGTCACACCCCCGTTCTCCCCAGGAGTCACGAACCCCATGCCCGCCCCGTACCTCGCCCTTCCGCCCAGCGATCGCGTCCTCTCCCCGCTCACCGGATGGACCCGTGCCCACTGGGAAGCCCTCGCCGATCGGCAGTTGGAGGCCCTTGTCCCTTACGCCACGCCGGGCTTGGCGCAGTATCGGCTGCCGGGGCGGCACAGTTGGTCGGGGGTCGTGTCGGACGGGCTCGAAGGGTTTGCGCGGTCATTTCTCCTCGCCGCCTTTCGGATCGCGGGAGCGGGCGGCGAGGCGGACCCCCGTCTCGTGGAACGCTACGCGCGGGGTCTGACAACGGGCACGGACCGGAACAGCGGCGAGGCCTGGCCGGAACTCACCGACTGCTCCCAGCAGATGGTGGAGGCCGCCTCCATCGCGATCGGGCTGCACGAGACCCGCCCCTGGATCTGGGACAAGCTCGACGCGGGGGTCCAGGAGCGGATCGTCGACTGGTTCTCCGGGTTCGTCGGCGGGAAGACCTGGGACAACAACTGGCGGCTGTTCCAAGTGGTGTCGGAACAGTTCCTCGCGTCGGTGGGCGCCCCCTACAGCCAGGCGGACGTCGACGGCGGCCTGGACCGCATCGAGGACTGGTACCGCGGCGACGGCTGGTACAGCGACGGCGACGGGCGCAACTTCGACTACTACATCGGGTGGGCCATGCACCTCTACCCGCTGCTGTGGGCCCGGATGACCGGCGGGAACGACGGCGGCCGGGCCACTGTCTACCGGGAGCGCCTCGGACAGTTCCTGCGGACCTACCCGCACTTCTTCGGGGGTGACGGCGCGCCCGTCCACCAGGGGCGCTCCCTGACGTACCGCTTCGCCGCTGCCGCGCCCGTGTGGATGGGCGCTCTGGCCGAGTGCACTCCGCTGGCGCCCGGTCTCACGCGGCGCCTCGCCTCCGGCACGGCACGGCACTTCGTGGAGCGCGGCGTGCCCGACGAGCGGGGGCTTCTGCCGCTCGGCTGGTACGGGACGTTCCTGCCCGCCACGCAGGCCTACTCGGGGCCCGCCTCCCCTTACTGGGCGAGCAAGGGATTTCTGGGCCTGCTGCTCCCCGCCGACCATCCGGTGTGGACGGAGCGCGAAGTACCGCTTCCCGTGGAGGAGTCCGACCAGTACACGGCGCTCCCTCAGCCCGGCTGGCTGCTGCACGGCACCCGGCACGACGGCATCGTCCGCCTGATCAACCACGGCAGCGACCACAACCCTCTTGAGGGCCCCGCCCAGGACGACCCGCACTACGCCAAGTTCGCGTACTCCACCGCGACCGCCCCGGAGACTGCCCCACGCGCGTGGGGCCGCGCCGTCGACGGCCACCTGGCACTCCTCACGCCCGACGGCACGCCCTCGCGGCGCCTGCGCATCCACCCGCTGGGCTGCGCGGGCCGCGTCGCCGCCTCCCGCCACGACGCCCGGTATCCGGGCGCTGACGAGACGTATCCCATCGAGACGACCAGCGCGCTGCACGGCCCGTGGGAGATCCGGGTGCATCGCGTGACGGCGCCGACAGGAGCGACCGTCCGCGAGGGCGGCCACGCCGTGGCGGACGACGCCCAGCCGCACACCGAGTGCGGCCCCGGCTGGGCACTCGCTCGTACGACGACGGGCCTGACCAGCGCGGTCGTCGCTCTGCACGGCTGGGACGATGAGGCGGGCACCGCCCGCGAGGTGGCGTCCAACGCGTACGGCCCGCACTCCGCGACACCGTTCCTGACCGCCACGTCCCACCCGGGCGGCGACAGCGTCCACGTCACCCTGATCACACTCTCCCAGGACACGGTCGACCCGAGCGCGCTACGGGAATCCATCACCTGTGCCGTGGACGGCGACACCGTTCGCGTCCGCTTTCCCGACGGTACGGAGCTCACCCTGTGACCTGCCTCCCTTGAAGAGCACGGTCGGTGTGTCCTCGGTCGCGGACTCACGTGAAGCTGCCCCCGTGGCCCGGTATCGGCACTTCTTCGTGCGGCACTTCCCTCGACACACTCATAGATGCCGCTTATGAATGCATTAGTCGGACACGTCTACTCAGTACTGCGCCGGACTTCGAGGCTGGTGGCGCGGCACCACACGACACCGCATGAGGGATGACGTAGTGAAACTGAAGCATCTGACCGCGATGGCCACCGTCGCCGCGATGGCTCCGGCGCTGTTCGGGGCCACGCCTGCGGCAGCGGGCGAAGCCCTCGGCCCGGCCGTGCCGGCGCCCGACCGCAGCCCGGAGGAGGAGCCGACGCCTCACGCCTCCGAGCCGGGCACGACAAAAGCCCCTGCCGAGGGCCCCGACGCCGCCATGCCTGCGCCCGACCACAGCCCACAGGAGGAGTCGGCAGCTCACGCCTCCGAGACGCGCGCGCCCGCGCCCCCTGACGTCAAGCTGGAAGGCGTCCCGGACGCCCTCATCGGGGGCGACGACTGGTCGAACTTCACCATCGTCGTCGACAACCCCCACGACGAAGGGAACCTCTGGGACCTCGACATGGCCGTCAACACCGAAGCCTCCGGCCTCCGCTTGTACGGGGACGATCTCCGCGTCCAGATACAGGTCGACGGCGCCTGGCGCGACGCAAGGGTCTACAGCCCCCCGGACCTCGGCGACTACGACCTCGAACTGCTGCTGGAATTCCCGTTGCCGACGGGCCGGACCACCTTCCCCCTCCGCATGCGCGCCGCGTCGGACGCACCGCTCATCGCCTTCTTCATGGGCCCGCGGGTCTGCGACGAGCAGGTCCAATCGGACGACGAATACTGGGTGTGGTCGAAGATCATCGCTCCTTCCGAGGGCGGAGGGGAGCCGGGAGACCCCGAAAAGCCCGGGGATCCCGAGGAGCCCGAAGACCCCGAGAAGCCGGGTGATCCCGAGAAGCCGGTTGATCCCGAAAGGCCTGCGGGACGGCGAGAAGCCCGGAGACGGCGAGCCCGGAAGCGGGCACAAGCCCGGTGCGGGCGAACGCCCGGGCAAGGGCGACACGAGCGGCGGCGGCAGAGCCACCGACCACACCCAGCCCGCCACTCCCCCAACTCCCGGCACCGGCGACAGCGCCGTCCACCCGGCCGCCGAGCACTCCGGCACGACCGGCAATGACACCGGCAGGACCACCGCGGGCGGCTCCCTCGCCGAGACCGGGAGCAGCGACGGCACCGGCTGGCTGATCGGTGCCGGCGGCGCCTCCGTCGCGGTCGGCACGGCGCTGGCCGTCGCGGCCCACAGGCGGCGCCGCACCACTGACTGACCGGCACCCGCCGTGCACGGCGGCCGGGACCGACGATGAAGGGCTGAGCGAATGTTCGATCGGTGGGGCGTGTGGGATGTACTGCCGGAGAGCGAGCGGCGGCGCTGGTCGCTGGAACCGTTCCAGAGCGTGGGCCCGCTGCGGTTCGGGATGCGCCCCGCCGACGTCACCGCGGCGCTCGGCGGCATCACGCGGAACCCCCAGCACCACACGCGCGCGGCTCTGCCGCAGGATCGGTACGGCACGGTCAAAGGGGAGTGCTGGGGGCTGGGTCTGACGTTCTACTACGGCCTGGACGAACGGCTGCGGGGCATCTCGGTCGACGCCTCGAAGGGGCCGCAAGTCTTCGCCGACGGCATGGCCCTGGTGGGCCGCGTGCCGTCGGAGGTCGAGCAGTGGATCATCGACCGTTCCGAGACCCGCGAGCCTTTCTCGGAGCTCTTCTACGTGAAGCTCGGCGAACCGGGGTCGGCCAGCCTCGGCGTGGTCGTGTGCGCCCAGCGGGCGGCGGACCGTCTGCTCACGCGGCCGGTCTTCCTCCCCTACGAGGCGATGCACGCACCGACGAGGTTCCTCCCCGCCGACGCGTGGACGTCGCCCTGAGGCGGCCGCGGGGAACGGGGCCCCGAGCCGCGGGAACGGGTCAGATCCCGCCCTCCTCGCGCCGGTGGATCTGCTCCACCAGCTCCCCGGCCATGCGTTTGATCGTGTCGAGTCCCGCCGTGCCCCAGCGGCGTGGCTCGACGTCGACGACGCAGACCGTGCCGAGGACCGTGTCCGTGCGGTCGATCAGGGGTGCGCCGAGGTAGGAGCGGATGCCGGTCTCGTCGACGACGGGATTGCCGGCGAACCGCGGGTAGTCGCGGACGTCCTCCAGGACGAGGGCTCTGCGGCGTACGACCACGTGCGGGCAGTACCCGTGATCGCGGGTCATGTAGCGGCCGGCCGCGCGGACCGGGTGGCCGGGGGCGTGCAGGCCCGCGAAGAACTGCCCGGTCTCGTCGAGGAAGTTGACCATGGCGTACGGCGCGCCCGTCAGGTCGGCGAGCCGGTCCGCGAAGGCGTCGAAGGCCGGTTCGGGATACTGACCGATCCCGAGCCCGCGCAGCCTCCGCACCCGGGCGGGCGCCTCGTTGTCCACCGGGGTGAGCAGGAGGCGCCCGGTCGGGTCGTGCATCACGTGTGGGCTCCGTAGCTTGCCGCGGGGGCGTGGTTGAGGAGGTGCTTGACGAGGATGAGAAGGGTCTGGATGCCGGAGCTGGAGATGCGTGCGTCGCAGCGCACGACGGGCACTTGCGGGTCGAGGTCGATCGCGGAGCGCACTTCGTCGGGTTCGTAGCGGTAGGCGCCGTCGAATTCGTTGATCGCCACGATGAAGCCCATGCCGCGCTGCTCGAAGAAGTCCACGGCGGCGAAGCAGTCCTCGAGGCGGCGCGTGTCGGCGAGCACCACCGCGCCGAGTGCCCCTTCGGAGAGCTCGTCCCACATGAACCAGAAGCGTTCCTGGCCCGGCGTGCCGAAGAGATACAGCACGTGTTCGGGGTCGAGTGTGATCCTCCCGAAGTCCATGGCGACCGTCGTCGTGGTCTTGTTCTCCACGCCCGACAGGTCGTCGGTGCCCTCGCTGACCGTGGTGAGCAGCTCCTCGGTGCTGAGCGGCGCGATTTCGCTGACCGCGCCGACAAAGGTCGTCTTGCCGACCCCGAAGCCACCCGCGACCAGGATCTTCAGTGCGGTGGGGAAGGGGTCAGAGCTGTCGTCGTAATCCATCGAGCACTGCCTCCAACAGGGACCGGTCAGTGGGGTTGTGGTAGAAGTCCGGGGCCTTCTGGGTGAGGGCCCCGCAGTCGAGGAGATCCGAGAGGATCACTTTGGTCACGGCCGCGGGCAGCTTCAGCTGGGCCGCGATCTCGGCGACGGAGGTCGGCTCCTCGCACAGTCCGAGGGCCGTGGAATGCTCCGGTCCGAGGTAGCCGAGCGGGGTGGATCCGGTCGCCATCACCAGGGAGAGCAGGTCGAGTTGACTGCTCGGTCTCGTCCGTCCGTTGCTGACGGTGTAGGGGCGGACCAGCCGCCCCGCGGCGTCGTCGAGCCAGGGCCCGTCGTGCGGGGCCGCCATCCTCAGTGCCTCATCGGCGCGGGTTCACCGGCGGGTTGCCGGGGGGCGGTGATCAGGTACGGCCGCACGCTTTTGACCAGCATCGCCATCTCGTAGCCGAGGACGGCCGCGTCCGCGTCGCGCCCGGCGAGCACCGCCAGGCAGGTGCCCGAGCCCGCGGTGGAGACGAACAGGAGGGTCGAGTCCAGCTCCACGACGACCTGACGGACGTCACCGCCGTCGCCGAAGCGGATGCCCGCGCTGCGCCCCAGCGAGTAGAGCCCGGAGGCGAGGGCGGCCATGTGGTCGGCGCTGTCCGGGTCGAGGCCGTGCACCGACTTCACGAGTCCGTCGGAGGAGAGCAGGACGGCGCTGTGCGTGTGCGGCACGCGCTGCACGAGGCCGCTCATCAGCCAGTCGAGATCGGATACATGGCCGGTCGGCGCATCGCTCGCCATGGTGGATCGACTCCTTGAGGTACGGACGTACGTAGGTCTGCGCAAGCAGTGGTGGGGGGTCGGGGTCGGGGTCGGGCCCGGGGTACTGGTCAGCCGCCGTGTCCTTGCCCGTCGTGCGGGGCGCCGGCCCGGTGTTCCCGCGGGGTGGGTTCGCGCGCGTCCTGCGCCTGGGCGAGGCCGATGCCGCGCTGGAACGCGGCCATCAGGTTCGGGTCGTGGCCGACGACCTGGTCGTTGTCGGACCGCGGCGACGGCGAGTCGCGCAGTTGCGGTGCGATGTGTTCCTGGGCGCGCCGCTTCGGGAGCTGTGGTCTGCCGACCCGGCCGCGCACGGCACCGTTGCGGGGCGTCGGCGGCGCCGCGGTGTGTTCGGCGGCGGCCTGCCGGTCCTCGGGACGGATGCCGGGGGTGGCGTCGGCGGGCGTCGGACGGTCCTGGCGTGCGCCCCGCACGGGGAGGGGTGCGGGTGCCGCGCCGTTCGCGGTGCGCGGCTGGGGCGGTGCGGTGGCGGGGGCCGGGTGGGGCAGGGGGTCCGGCTGGGGCTGAGGAGCCGGCTGGGGTTGGAGCGGGGTGGGTTCCGGCCAGGTCGGGGGGTCGGCGTGCGCCACGGCGCGTGTCGCGTCCCGCCCTCCTTCCTCCACGCTCCCCGCGGCGCCCCGCGATGCCGCCTCCGCCGCCGGGCGGCGGCGGGTGACCGGGTCGGCCTCCTGCTCCTCGCCGAGGAGTTCCTGCGGCAGGATCAGTACGGCCTGGACGCCGCCGTAGATGTTGGTCTGCAGCCGCACCGCGACGCCGTGCCTGCGGGCGAGCGCGGAGACCACGAAGAGTCCGATGCGGCCGTCCTGCAGCAGGCTCGCGACGTCGACCTGGTCGGGGTCGGTCAGCAGCCGGTTCATCTTGTTCTGCTCGGTGACGGGCATGCCGAGGCCGCGGTCCTCGACCTCCACGGCGATTCCCGCGGTGACGAGGTTGGCGCGCAGCAGGACCTGGGTGTGCGGAGCGCTGAACACCGTGGCGTTCTCGACGAGTTCGGCGAGCAGGTGGATGACGTCGGCGACGGCGTGTCCGCGCAGGGTGCCGTCGATGGGCGGCACCAGTTTGACGCGCGAGTACTGCTCGACCTCCGCGATGGCGGAGCGCATCACCTCGTGCATGGAGACCGGGTTGCTCCACTGGCGGCGCGAGACGGCGCCGCCGAGCACGGCGAGGTTCTCGGCGTGCCTGCGGATGCGGGTCGCGAGGTGGTCGACGTGGAAGAGGCCCTTGAGCAGTTCGGGGTCCTCGACCTCGTTCTCCAACTCGTCGAGCAGGGAGATCTCGCGGTGCACGAGCGACTGGAGCCGCCGGGCGAGGTTCACGAAGACCTCGACCTTCTGTTCGCTTCCCGCGTGGCTTGAGAGCTGCGAGGCCTGCACGACCGCGCCGACTGCGGCTTCCTGGGCGCGGTTCAGCTCGTCGGCGAGCTGGTCGAACTCGTCGCCGCCCGACCTGACCCGGGCCGTGGGGTCGGGGATGGGCGGCTGGTCGCCGCGGCGCAACTGGTCGACGACGCCGCGCAGTTCCGTCTGGCCGCGGGCGGTGGCGCGGCGCAGCACGATGACCCGGTCGCGCACGGTCTTGGCGGCGCGCTCGGCGGCGACGGCGGCCGTCACGATGCCGGCGAGGCCCACGAGGGCGGCGGCGGTGAGGACGGCGAGCAGGACGGGGTCGGGCCGGGCGCCGGTCGACCGCAGGGTGAACAGCACGGCCGCGCAGGCGCTGAGGCCCACGGCGACGGCGGGCAGCACGGCGATGCGCAGGAGCTGCGGCCGTATGTGGGTCTCGGGCAGGGCGGCGGCGGTCCGGCTGCCGGGTCTGCCGTGCCGACCGCCCTCTCGGCGGTCTGCGCGGGCGGCCGGTGCGCGTAGGTGAGACATCTGCGTCCTCGGTACGTTGCGACGAGGGCCCGGCGGTCGGCCGGACTCCTCTTTGCGGCGTGGTTGCGGCATCGCCGTGCCGGTCGGCAGGTCGCGACGTCAGCCCTGCGTCGTGATCCCTGCGTCGCCCGACGGCCACTCACGGTAGTCGGCAACGCATCATGTGCGGTGGGCAGTTGACAAAGTCAGCGGGGCAGCGTCCCGCTCTGGTATGAGCCCTCGTACGCGGGTCCGATTCGCGCTCCCTGCTGTAATGGGCCCATGCATCTCAACCCTTACGGCGAGGACGCCGTGAACCTGGCCGCCGAGCTGGCCAACCGCCGGCCTGCCGACGCGGAGGAACTCGCGGACCGCTGCCGTGCCGCGGGGCTGGTACTGGAGCGCCCGGTGGCGCACGCCGACCTGGTGCGTGCGCTGGAGGCCCTGGACGCCTGGGAGAAGGTCGTCGACGCGGTCGACGAGCACGAGCGGGCCGAGCTGGTCAACGCCATGCTGGCCGCGGCGGCGGCGTATCCGCGGCTGACCGACCACGCGGGCAGCGGCTGGCACCTGCACTACCGCGAGGCGGACCGGCGCCTGGGCGACCTGCTGTTCTCACTGATCTCGGTGGGCACGGCACTGCATCTGGCGGGGCGGGGCATGCACCGGCTGCGGCGGTGCGCGGTGACCGGGTGCACGGCGGTCTTCGCCGACACCTCGCGCACGGGGCGGCAGCGCTACTGCTCGCAGCGCTGCGCCAATCGCGACGCGGTACGCAGACACCGCGCACGCGCCGCGTGAGGTGGAGGGGGACGCAGGCGCAGGTCGCCGCGTCCCCCGCGCCGCGTCACCCCACCGGCGCCGCCTCCGGCTCCCCGCTGTCCGACGGGCGCCTCCGTTCGGTTGCGGCGGCGTCCGCCACGGCCGGCTCCGGCCAGCCGCCCTTCGGGGTGAGGGCGACGCCCCGCCACCACGGCGCCGTCGGGACGGACCCTGACCCGGGCTCGAAGGGCTCACCGGGGCAGGGCAGGGCGATGGCGGCGCCCGCGCGGCGCGCCGCCGCCATCGTGTCCTCACCCGGCTCCGACCAGGCGTGCGGGGCGAGGTTGAACGTCCCCCAGTGGATCGGCAGGAGCACACCGCGCGGCTCGCCGCCCTGGAGGTCGAGGTGGGCCTGCATGCCCTCGGCCGGGGTCATGTGGATGTCGGGCCAGTACTCGGAGTACGCGCCGATCTGGATCATCGTCACGTCGAACGGCCCGTGTGCGGCACCGATCTCCTGGAAACCGGCGAAGTACCCCGTGTCGCCGCTGTGGTAGACGCGGTGCTCGGACCCGGCCACCACCCACGACGCCCACAGCGTGTGCTGCTGGTTGCGCAGGCCGCGGCCGCAGAAGTGGCGGGCCGGGGTGGCCGTGAGGGTCAGCCCCGAGACCTTCGCCGACTCGTGCCAGTCCAGTTCGCGCAGGCGGTCGGCCGGTACGCCCCACCGCTCCAGGTGGGCGCCGACGCCGAGCGGCACCGCGAACACCGTGTCCGTGCCGGTGAGGGCCTTGATGGTGGGCATGTCCAGGTGGTCGTAGTGGTCGTGCGAGATGACCACCGCGTCGACAGGACCGAGCGCCTCCAGCGGCACCGGCACCGGGTGCAGCCTTTTGGGACCCGCGAAGGAGAAGGGCGAGCACCGCTCACCCCACACCGGGTCGAAGAGGACGCGGCGCCCGTCGATCTCGACCAGGACGCTGGAGTGACCCATCCAGGTGACGCGCAATCCGCCGACCGGCGGCTTGGCGAGGTCGGCGAGGGTCGTGGCGTGCACGGGAACCGTACCGGCCGGTCCGCGGCGTACACGCTCCTCCTTGCGGAAGTAGATCTTGGCGAACTCCAGGGTCGACCCGGTCGGCCGGGTCCGCGCCCCCACGGGGTTCTGGAAGGACCCCTCCGCCACCGAGAAATTCGGCGACCTGCGGATGCGTGCCAGCCGGGCACCCGAGGGATCCGCTCCGAAGGCAGCGGACCGCAGCGAGCGCAGCCCGGGGATCAGGAACCGGGACACGGGACCTCCTGAGGGGGGTGAATAGGCCTCCCCATTATGTCCACGGGCTCCGGCTGAGTCCTGCGGGGCACCTGAGCCGGTGCCCCGCCCGTGGTGCGGCGTCCCGTGTCACCGCAGCTCGTACACCGCCGTCACCGAGACCTCGTCCCGGATGCGTCCCGGCGCCACCGGGACCGACTCCTTCGAGAAGGAGCTCACCGGGACCGGCACGGGACGCGGGCGCCCGCCGTCGCTCTCCTCCAGCGAGAGCAGCCGGCCCAGGCCCCGGCCGCTCAGCCGGGCGTACTGCGCGGCTCTGCTCCTCGCGTCCTCGTACGCCGACGAGCGGGCCCTGGCGCGCAGCTCCTCCGGGTGCTGGACGTCGAAGGCGACGGCGTGGATGCGGCTCGCGTCGCCGGGTGCGTCGGCGACGGCGCGGACCACGGCGCCGGTCTTCTCGATGTCCCGGACGACCAGGGAGAACATCTGCGTGGCCCGGTGGCCGACGAAGAGTTCGCCCTCGCCCCTCGGCCCCGTGGCCTCGTACTGGCCCGGGTCGCCGTCCCGGTCGCGGTACACCGCGGACAGCGAGAGGTTCTCGGTCCTGATGTCGCGCTCGTCGACGCCCGCCGCGCGTGCGGCGGCGAGGAGCACCTCGGCCGCGGCGCTCTGCTCCATGAGCGCCTTGTGCGCCGTCGGCCGGGTGACCTCGATGCCGGCGGTGAGCACGGCCATGTCGGGTGCGGATGACGCGCTGCCCGCCCCGGTCACGCTCACCGTCGCCGGCGCGGGGGCCACGGCGGCGGCCGGGCGGGCGGCGGGTGCGGTCGGGGCGGCGACGGCGGGGGCGCCCGGCAGCCCGAGAGCGGCGAACGCGAGGGCCAGGGCACTGACGGAACGTACGGAACGTACTGAGCGCATGACGTGGGTTCCTTCCGGCTGCCCGTCCCTGCGGGGACGGTTCGCCGTCATCCCAGCACCGGGCCGCCCGCGCGGGTCCGCGCCACTCCAGCCCTGTCACCTCACCGGCCGACTCCCCCTGCGATGGCGGGCGTTCGCCCCACGATGCCGTGCAGAGACCTCGCACGACAGCCCCGTCACCGGCACGGTCCGCGGCCTGACCTACCAGGAGCTGCTCGACGAGGTCGCGCGCACCGCGTCGCTGCGGGCGGGCGGCGAGTGACGACCGCGGGTGGGCCGGGCGTGGGGCTCTCGGCGCGCGGGGGCGAACTCGTGCTGCCGGGCGGGGGTGCGGCGTTGTCCGGCATCGACGTGCCGTCGGTGGGGCCCGGACGCGTGCTGGGCGTCGCGGGCGGCCACCTCGATCAACTCGGTCGACGCGGGACTCTCGGTGTGCGGGTTGCCGAGCGCCCCCGTCCCGCACGCGCGGCGCCCCGGGCCGCGCGCGCCGCCGTCCGTCCCCGCCCGTGAAGACCGCCCCGGGCGGGCGATGGTGGCGGGCACGGACGGCCCCCTCGGTTCAGGAGCCGGCGTGGATCTGCATCTTGAGGGCGTCGATGTTGCGGAAGCCCTTCGCCTCCACGTGGTCCCCCGAGCTCTCGCCGCGGATGCGCCGTCCGATCCACGGCACCAGGTACTCGCGTGCCCAGTGGATGTCGTCGCGACGCACCTCCAGCGTGCCGCGCGGCGGCAGCGGCGGCCACGCCTGGTCGGGGTCGGCGGGCACGTCGAGCCCCAGGACCTGGGCGGCCCGCAGTGCCACGCGCGTGTGGCCCTCGGCGGAGAGGTGCAGCCGGTCGCCGTCCCACGCCCGGCGGTCCTGGACGGTCTTGAGGGACCACAGGTCGAGGACGGGGCAGCCGTAGCGGTCCGCGATGGCACGGACGTGCATGTTGTACGTGGCGATCTTGCCGCGCAGGTGCTTGAGGACCGCGACGCCGCGGGTGTCGAAGCCGGTGGTCACCATGACCGTGCCCACGGCCGACGAGAGGTCGGCGACGGCCCGCTCGAACCGCTCGGCGACCTCGTCGGGGTCGGTGCCGGGCCGGATGATGTCGTTGCCCCCGGCGCAGAAGCTCACCAGGTCGGGGGCGAGCTCCTTGGCGCGCGGCACCTGGTCCTCGACGATCTGGTCGAGGAGTTTGCCGCGGACGGCGAGGTTGGCATAGCGGAAGGTGTGCTCGGGCACCCGGTCGTCCAGCAGGACCGCGAGGCGGTCGGCCCAGCCGACGAAGGTGCCGTCGGGGGCCGGGTCGCCCACGCCTTCGGTGAAGCTGTCGCCGACCGCTGCGTAGGAGTTGATCACTCCGTTGTTGATGGGGTGGTGGATGAAGGTTGTCGACTCTGCGCTCACGACGTCACATCCTTCACCTCTCTAAGTGACCTACGCCACCGTAGGGAGGGGTTGACGGAGGGTGAGATAAGCCACCGGTCAAGATTCACCCAACTACGGAATAAGTGTCAGCTCCGTCCCGCGACCCTTTCCGGGCGCTCCTTCTCGGTCATCCGCCCCCCGATTGACATGCAGCCAGTCGGCTGCCAATCATGGAGATGCAGCCGTCCGGCTGCATGACTGGGGGTGGCGGAGAGTGGACGCGGCGTTCAAGGCGCTGGCCGATCCGGTCCGGCGACAGCTGCTGGACCGGCTGCGGGACCGCAACGGACAGACCCTGCGGGAGCTGTGCGCGGGCCTCGACATGGCCCGGCAGTCGGTCAGCAAGCACCTCGCGGTCCTGGAGGCCGCCGAACTCGTGACCACGACGCGGCAGGGACGGGCGAAGCTGCACTACCTGAACGCCGCTCCGATCAACGCCATCACCGAACGGTGGATCAGCCGGTTCGACCGCGAACGGGCCCACGCCCTCGCGGACCTGAAGAGAGCATTGGAGCACCCGACGATGGACAGCGACAGCACGACGTTCGTGTACACGACGTACATCCGCACCACCCCCGAGCGGCTCTGGCAGGCCCTGACCGACCCGGCCTTCACCCGCCGGTACTGGGGCGTGAGCTTCGGCACCGACTGGACCCCTGGCTCCCCGATGACCTGGACCGAGACGGGCGCCACGACCGAGGACCCCGAGCAGGTCGTCCTCGTCCACGAGCCGCACCGCAGGCTGGCGTACACCTGGCACACCTTCAGCCCGCAGTGGGCCGAGGCGAACGGCATCGACGAGGAACTCCGCGCCCGGCTCGCGAGCGAGCGCCGTTCACAGGTCACCTTCGACCTGGAGCCCGAGGGCGACCGCGTGAAGCTGACCGTCACGCACGAGTTCGACGGAGCGGGCACGCTGAAGTCCATGTGCAGCCAGGGCTGGCCCGCCATCCTCTCCAGCCTCAAGACCCTTCTGGAGACCGGCGAACCCCTGGCCTGACGCGTCACGAGAAGGCCTCCGCCGGGACTTGATCGCTCCGGGAAGCCATGTCGTATCGTCAAAGACGCATCTACCGGCGAGCCGCGCCGGCGCAGAGTCCGAGGAGTGCCCGTGACGCAGGAGTCCCCGCCGACAGAGCTGGCAGCACTGGTGGAGCTGTCGGAGCCCGACCTCGCCGGAGTGCGCAACTTCCGTGACGTGGGCGAGCTGCCGACCGTGGACGGCCGGCACGTGCGCCGGGGCGTGCTCTTCCGCAGCGGCCACCTGGCGCACGCCACCGCGGAGGACGCCGCGTTCCTCGCGTCGCTGGGCCTGCACACGATCTTCGACTTCCGCAACGCCGCCGACCAGCGCCTCGAGGGCCCCGACATCGAGCTGCCCGGCGTGCGCAACGTGAATCTGCCGCTGACCGACCCGGCCGACGGCGCCGAGTTCTGGAAGATGGTGCGCGACGGCGACCTCGACCAGCTGCGCTCGATCCTCTCCGACGGCAGGGGCGCCGACCGGATGGGCGCCGCGTACCGGGCGATCATCAAGGAGCGCACCGCCGAGCATAGCAAGGTGCTGCACGCGCTCGCCGAGGACAGCGTGCCCGCCCTGATGCACTGCGCGGCGGGCAAGGACCGCGCGGGCCTGTCCATAGCCGTCACGCTCCTCGCCGTGGGCGTGGAGCGTGACGCGATCGAGGCGGACTACCTCAAGTCGAACGTGAAGCACCGCCGCTACAAGGTGCACCGCTCCGACAGCTCACCGAACGCGATGTCGCCCGAGGTCATGGAGCTCCTCGACCCGCTCTTCGACGCCCGCGCCGAGTACCTGGCGGTGGCGTACGAGACGATCGAGGAGACCTGGGGCGACGTGGACACGTACCTCTCGACGGGTCTGAAGCTCAGCCCCGAGACGCGCGAGCGGCTGCGCGAGCGTCTCCTCGACTGAGCCATGGGCCCGGCCGCTACTTGCTGTTCGCGCCCACCTCGAACAGCAGGTAGAGGAAGGCCGCGAAGACGTGGCCGACCGCCACATAGATGATCAGACGGACCCAGAGCCCGCGGGGAAACTTCTCCTCCATGGTGTTGCGGGCGGGCCGCTCCGGCTGAACAGGGCCCTGCTGTTCCGGTTCCGTCATGTCGGGTCTCCCTGAGTGGGGCCGCCGAGGCACAGCGCGGTGGCGGGGCTCTGCAGCAGCGTGTGGACGAAGAGGAGATCGGCGCCACCCGGGTCGGCGGCGGCGATCCGGTGCGGGGTCAGCGAGTCGAAGTGCGCGCTGTCCCCCGGCCCGAGGAGGTGCGCGGTGTCCCCCAGGTGCAGCCGCAGCCGCCCCTTCAGGACGTACAGCCACTCCTCACCGGGGTGGACGCGCACGATGTCGCCCTGCGCCCCGTGCGGCACGTGCACGCGCAGTGCCTGCATGCCGCGGCCCGGGGCGCCCGCCTGCCAGTAGGTCCAGCCGCCGGCCGCGGTCGGTTCCATGTCCGACGCGCGGACGACCGCGTCCCGGTCCGCGACCGTCTCGCCGAGGAGCTCCGAGACCGTCGTACCGTAGACGCGTGCGAGCGTGAGCAGCATCGGCAGCGAGGGCTGGCGCTGCCCGGTCTCCAGGCGGGAGAGGTGGGCGGGCGAGAGCCCGGCCGTGCGGGCGGCGGCCTCCAGGGTCAGGGAGGCGCGGCGGCGCAGTTCACGCAGCTGGGGCGCCACGGCGGGGAGCGCTTCGGCCGCCTCGGGCGGCGGCGCGGGCTCCTTGGGCTCGGCAGGGCTCATGTCTTGATTGAGTCAGAGCCTTGCCTCTCGGGCAACTTTCTTGCCCGAGAGGCAAAAAGGACTGGTCGCCTCCCCCGGTCTACCGGTTCGCGACCGCCTGCTTCACCAGCGTCCTGCCGAAGTCCCACATCAGTCCGCCGCCGCTGTGCGCGTCCTCCATCACCGCGGTGAAGGCGTCCACGAAGCGGTCCACCTCCCGCTCCCCCACGGTCAGCGGCGGGATCAGCTTGATGACCTCCAGGTGGTCCCCGGAGACCTGGGTGAGGATGCGGTGCTTCTGCAGCAGCGGTACGACGACCATCTGCGCGAAGAGTCCCTTGCGGGCCGCCTGCAGCATCGTCCACCGGCCGCGCAGCTTGAGCGACTTGGGGCGCCCGAACTCGATGCCGATCATCAGCCCCCGGCCGCGCACCTCGCTCAGCAGCTCGTAGCGGCCGACGAGGGCGGCGAGCCGGGACTTGAGGAGCTCACCCGTCACCCGGGCGTTCTCGACGACCTTCTCGTTCTCCAGCACCGAGAGCACGGCGAGCCCCGCCGCCATGGCCTGCGCGTTGGAGCCGAAGCTCGCCGAGTGCACGAGCACCCGGTCCATCGAGGAGTAGACCTTCTTGAAGATCCAGTCCTTGCCCAGGGTCGCGCCGACCGGCACGTAGCCGCCGGACAACGCCTTGGCGACGCAGACCAGGTCGGGCTCGACGCCCTCCTCGTGCTGGTAGGCGTAGAAGTCGCCGGTCCTGCCGAGACCGGTCTGCACCTCGTCGGCGATCAGGAGCGCCTTGTGGCGGTGGAGCAGCTCCTGCGCGGCGCGCAGATAGCCGGGCGGGGTCTCGTGCACGCCCTTGCCCTGGATGGGTTCGACGATCAGCCCGGCGACGTCGCCCTTCCTCAGCTCCGCGGCGAGCGCGTCCAGGTCGCCGAGCGGGACCGCGGTGTCGGGCAGCAGCGGCGCGAAGCCGTCCCGGAAACCGGCCTCGCCGTTGACGGAGAGGGAGCCGGTGGTGAGCCCGTGGAAGGCGTGCGAGCAGTAGAGCACCCGCGGCCTGCCGGTCGCGTAGCGGGCGAACTTCAGAGCCGTCTCGACCGCCTCGGTGCCACTGTTGCCGAAGAAGACCCGGTCCAGGTGCGGGCTGTGCCCGAGCAGTTGCTCGGCGAGCAGGCCGGGCAGCGGCTGGCAGTCGAAGCGGGTGAGGTCGGCGAGCGAGGCGTCGAGGACGTCGTGCAGCGCCTTTCGGACGACCGGGTGGTGCCTGCCGAGACCCATGACGCCGAAGCCCGCGAGCATGTCGAGGTAGTCGTTGCCCTCCGCGTCCCAGAAGTACGCGCCCTCGGCCCGTTCGTAGACCTTGTCGAAGCCGATGGTGTGCAGCATGCGCGGCAGCTGGTGGTTGAGGTGCCGGGTGTGCAGTTCGTACCGTTCGGCGCCCCGCTCGGCCAGCAGTCTGCCGAGGTTGAACTCCTTGGCGCCCTCGGTGTCGAGCCCCTTGGTCATACGGTGTACTCCTTGCCTGGACCCTGCTGGTGCGCGCCCCGGTCGGCGGTCAGCGTGGCGCTGACGCGGCCGGCGATCTCGACGGGGGTGAGCCCCAGGTCGGCGAGGACCTCGCCCCGCTTGGCGTGCGCCAGGAACTGTTCGGGGATGCCGAACCGCCGTACCGGTACGTCGACTTCGGCGTCGCCGAGCGCGAGCGCGACCGCCGCGCCGACCCCGGAGGCGCGGCTGTTGTCCTCGACGACGGCGACGAGGCGGTGCCGTGCGGCGAGGCCGGGCAGCTCCGGGTCGACGGGCTTGACCCAGCGCGGGTCGACGACGGTGCAGCGCAGACCGCGCTCCCGGAGCAGCTCGGCGGCCTGCAGACAGACCGGCGCCATCACCCCGACGGCGACGAGCAGCACATCCGCGCCCGCCTCGCCTTCCGCGTCCGACTCCTGGAGCAGGACGTCCATGCCGCCGACCCGGCCCACGGCCGGGATCGCGGGCCCCACCGACTCCTTGGGGAACCGCAGGAGCGTCGGCGCGTCGTCCACGGCGACCGCTTCCCGCAGCTGCGCCCTCAGCTGGTCGGCGTCGCGTGGCGCGGCGATCCGCAGCCCCGGCACGACCTGGAGGATCGACATGTCCCACATGCCGTTGTGCGAGGCGCCGTCGACACCGGTGACCCCGGCCCGGTCGAGCACGAACGTGACCCCGCACCGGTGCAGCGCCACGTCCATCAGGAGCTGGTCGAAGGCGCGGTTGAGGAACGTGGCGTACACGGCGACGACCGGGTGCAGGCCGCCCGTGGCGAGCCCGGCGGCCGACACGGCGGCGTGCTGCTCGGCGATGCCGACGTCCCACACCCGGTCGGGGTGGGCCGCCGCGAACTTCGTCAGGCCGACCGGGCCCAGCATGGCCGCGGTGATGGCGACGACGTCCTCGCGCTCGGCGCCGATGCGGACGATCTCGTCCCCGAACACCGAGGTCCAGGACGGGCCGTTGGACGGCGCGAGCGGTTCGCAGGTGAGCGGGTCCATGACGCCGACGGTGTGGAAGCGGTCCGCCTCGTCGGCGAGCGCGGGTTCGTAGCCGCGGCCCTTCTCGGTGAGACAGTGGACGATGACGGGGCCGTGGAAGCGCTTCGCCCGGCGCAGGGCCGACTCGACGGCTCCGATGTCGTGCCCGTCGATCGGCCCGACGTACTTGAGCCCCAGGTCCTCGAACATGCCCTGCGGCGCGAACGCGTCCTTGAACCCCTTCTTGGCGCCGTGCAGCGACTCGTACAGCGTCTGCCCCACGAGGGGTGTGCGCTGCAGGATGTCCTTGCCCCAGGCGAGGACGCGCTCGTAGCCGTCGGTCGTGCGGAGCGTCGCGAGGTGGTTGGCGAGGCCGCCGATGGTGGGCGCGTACGAGCGTTCGTTGTCGTTGACGACGATGATCAACGGCCGGTTCTTCGCGGCCGCGATGTTGTTCAGCGCCTCCCAGGCCATGCCGCCGGTGAGCGCGCCGTCCCCGATGACGGCGACGACGTGGCCGCGCTCGCCGAGGACCTGCCGCGCCTTGGCGAGGCCGTCCGCCCAGCCGAGCGCGGTCGACGCGTGGCTGTTCTCGACGATGTCGTGCTCGGACTCCTCGCGCGAGGGGTAGCCGGAGAGGCCGCCCTTGCCGCGGAGTTTGGAGAAGTCCTGACGCCCGGTGAGCAGTTTGTGCACGTAGCTCTGGTGGCCGGTGTCCCACACGAGCCGGTCGACCGGCGACTCGAAGACGCGGTGCAGGGCGATGGAGAGCTCCACCACCCCCAGATTGGGGCCGAGATGGCCTCCCGTCCTGGCGACCGCGTGCACCAGGAACTCCCTGATCTCCCCTGCCAGTTCGTCGAGCTCCGCCCCGGAGAGCCCCTTCAGGTCCCGTGGCCCCCTGATGGTGTCGAGAATGGTCATGCTCGAGCCCCCTCTCTGGTTGATCCCTCCCGGAGGCCCGGGAAACGGGCCTCCGGGAGGTCATCACGTCACCCGCGGTTTCCGGAGACCGTCTCGCGGGCCGCGCGGATGGACTCCTTGAGGGAGCCCATGGTGGCGAGGACCGCCGTCGGTTCGTAACCGCAGTGCGCCATGCAGTTGGCGCAGCGCGGGTCCTTGCCGCGACCGTACTTGTCCCAGTCGGTCTCCTCGATGAGCTGGCGGTACGTGGGGACGTACCCGTCGCTCATCAGGTAGCACGGGCGCTGCCAGCCGAACAGCGAGTAGTTCGGGATGGCCCACGCGGTGCACGGGAAGTCCGCCTTGCCCTCCAGGAAGTCCAGGAAGAGCGGCGAGTGGTTGAGCCGCCAGCGCAGCCTGTTGCCGCCCGCGAAGGCCTTCTTGAAGAGCTCGCGGGTCTGCTCGACACCGAGGAAGTGCTCCTGGTCGGGCGCCTTCTCGTAGGCGTAGGCGGGCGACAGCATCATCTCGTCGACCTGCAGGTCGTCGTTGAGGAAGTTGAGGACCTCGATGATGGTCTGCGGGGTGTCGGTGTTGAAGAACGTCGAATTGGTGGTGACCCGGAAACCGCGCCGCTTGGCCTCCTTGATGGCGGCCACGGCCTCGTCGAAGACGCCTTCCTTCGCGACGGACTCGTCGTGCCGCTCCCGCATTCCGTCGATGTGCACGGCGAACGCGAAATACGGCGAGGGCTCGAACTTCTCGATCTTCTTGCGCAGCAGCATCGCGTTGGTGCAGAGGAAGACGTACTTCTTCCGCGCCACCAACTGGCGCACGATCTCGTCGATCTGAGGGTGCATCAGCGGCTCGCCGCCCGCGATGGACACCATGGGGGCACCGGATTCGAGAACGGCGCCCACGGCCTGGGCCACCGGCATGCGCTGCTTGAGCACCCCGGCCGGATGCTGGATCTTCCCGCAGCCCTCACACTTCAGGTTGCAGGCGAAGAGCGGTTCCAATTCGACGATCAGCGGGAACTTGTCGCGCTTGCGCAGCTTCTGTTCAAAGAGATACGTAGCGACCTTGATGGACTGACGAAGCGGCATGGCCATCTGGCTCACCTCCGGGGGAGCAGCGAAGAACGGTGCCATTCAAAGAAAGCGGGGAGCACGGCACGAAGAACACGGAAAGCTGATATTCCACCGCGCACCGTGCCGATGCGGACGAGTTCGTGCTGTGGGGCATCCACGACCACCCGGACGGCCGCAACGGGCCGTCGGCCGGTGCGTACGGCACCGTGCAGCGTCGCGGCGGACTCCATGTCCACGGCGATCGCGCCCGTGGCCAGGAGAGCGCCGCGCTCGGGACCGCGGACGACGTGGTCGGAGCCGGTGAGCGGTCCGGTGTGCACGGTGCGGCCGGGCAGGGCCCGCACCAGCTCCTCGACCAGCAGCCCGGTTCCCGTACAGGGGGTGCTGCCGCGCGCGTCCCTGGTCTCCTCGGCGACGACGAGATCGCCGGGGTGCATGCCGGGGGCGAGTCCGGCGCAGAAGCCGGTGGCCAGTACGGCCGCGTCGCGCAGGGTGTGCTGTCCGAGCGCCCCGGTGACGGCGCGCTCGGCGTTCTTGGGGCCCATGCCGGTGCGCAGCACGGTCATGTCTCCCGGCGCGCCCTTGCGGTCGCCGGTGCGCAGGGCGAGGCGCTCGATGCCGAGCGCGCAGGCGATCAGCAGCGGGGCGGGGCCCGGCCGTGGGGCCGGGTTCCGGTCCATCAGCTGCCCTTGGCGGTGCGGGCGTCGGAGCCGCCCGCGAAGGGCTCCCCGTTGATGTACCTGCCGAGGGCGGTGAGCGGGAACACCTGCCGGTACAGGTGGTAGTTGATGGAGAAGTCCCAGGGGAAGCCGGTGCCGGTGAAGTACGGCTCGTCCCACGAGCCGTCCGCGCGCTGCGCGTCGACGAGCCAGGCGATGCCCCGCTCCGTCGACTTCGCCTCGCGCTCGCCGGCCGACAGGAGGGCGAGGAGCGCCCACGCGGTCTGCGACGCGGACGACGTGCCGTGGCCGACCCAGCCCCGGTCGCGGTAGGAGCGCAGGTCCTCGCCCCAGCCGCCGTCGTCGTTCTGCACCGACTCGACCCACCGCACCGCGCGCCGGATCGCCGGGTGCGAGGCGGGCAGTCCGGCCGTGATCAGGGCGGGCACCACCGACCCCGTGCCGTAGATGTAGTTGACGCCCCAGCGTCCGAACCAGGCGCCGTTCTCCTCCTGTTCGGCGAGGAGCCACTCGATGCCGCGCCGGGTGCGCGGGTCGTGGGACTTCCCCTCGACGGCGAGCATCTCCACGACGTGCCCGGTGACGTCGGCGGACGGCGGGTCGATGACCTCGCCGAAGTCGCAGAACGGCAGCCGGTTGGGGAAGGGGCTGGTGTTGTCGACGTCGAAGGCTCCCCAGGCGCCGTTCTTCGACTGCATGCCGAGGTTCCAGCGGACCCCGCGGTCGATGGCGTTCTCCAGGCGCGCCTTGTCCGGGTGCGCGACCCGGCGCAGCGCGAGGGCGACCTCCGCGGTGTCGTCGATGTCGGGGTAGTTGTCGTTGTGGAACTCGAACGCCCAGCCGCCGGGCGTGAGACCGGGCCTGCGCACCGACCAGTCACCGGGCCGCACGATCTGCTCGCCGAGCATCCAGTCGGCGGCCTTGACCAGCTGCGGGTGGTCCGCGGGCACTCCGGCGTCCGCGAGCGCGATCGTCGCCAGGCAGGTGTCCCACACGGGCGACTGGCAGGCCTCGATCATCCGCGAGCCGTCCTCGCGCCACACGGCGAACCGGTCGAGGGAGGCGAGTCCGGCCTTCAGGACGGGGTGTTCCAGGTCGTAGCCGAGCAGGTGCAGCGCGATGACGGAGTAGACGGCGGGCGGCTGGATGCCGCCCCAGCAGCCGTCGTTCTCCTGCCGCTCGATGATCCAGCGGGCGGCGCTGTTCATCGCGGCCCTGCGCAGCGGGCGCGGCGCGACCTTGTGGTAGACGTGCAGCGCCTTGTCGAGCCGCTGGAAGAGACCGTCCCAACTCGCCACAGGCGCAAGGGGTTTGGAGGGGTTGGGCACGCGCGCGTCGGTGTGCAGCTCGTCCAGGGCGAACGGCGCGGGACGCACGGGCCGCTTGGCGGACACGATGGTGAGCGGCACTATCGTCTGCCGCGCCCAGCAGCCGAAGTCGTAGATGTTGAGCGGGACCCACTTGGGGAAGTAGATGAGCTCCGGCGGGAGTTCGGGCAGGTCGTCCCACTTCCACCAGCCGAAGAGGGCGAGCCAGATCCGGGTGAAGACGCGGGCCTCGGCGATGCCGCCCCGGTCGCGGATCCACGCGGAGGCCTTCGCCATGTGGGGCTCGTCGGGCCGGTCGCCGGCCAGGCGCAGCGCGACGTACGCCTCGATGGTGGTGGAGAGTTCGCCGGGGCCGCCGTAGAACGTGGCCCAGGTGCCGTCGTCGCGCTGCTCACCGCGGATGAAGAGCGCGGCGGCGCGTGTGGTGTCCTCGTCCCTGATGCCGAGGAACTGCCGCAGGAGGAGGTCCTCGGCGTCCATGGTCACATTGGTCTCGAGGTCGCCCTTCCACCAGCCTTCGGCGTCCTGCCGGGCGAGCAGGAAGTCCGTGGAGCGCCGCATGGCGCGCGCGGCGGCCTCGCGAGGGCCTGCCGCGGTCGTATCGATCGGAAGGACGGTTTCGGTGGACTGGCTGGCCGAGGCTGCGCGGGGCGTGGCCGCTCCGGTGCTTCCGTCGGTCGTCGCTGTCATGGCTTCCCCTTCGTGCAGTGCGGTGGCTACGTCTGCTGTGGGTCCGCCGTCGGCCGACGCGTCACGCCGGCCGGCGACTGCCTGTGGGTCCGGGGGTCACCCCCCGGATGTCCCGGATATCCGCGCGATGGTGATCATCTCTCTCGTACGACGACGAAGTCGGCGAGCGCGACGAGCTGCGCCCGGATACGGTCCGGCATCTGGACGTGGTCCAGTGCCTCGATGGCGATGGCGTGCTGGCGCCGGGCCTCCTTGGCGGTCCACTCGCGGCCGCCCGCCTCCTCGATGAGGGCGGCGCGCGCGGCGAACTCGTCCTCGGAGAAGTTCTCGAAGTCGCTGCTCTTGGAGTCGGCGGTGAGCAGTTCGCCGAGCCGCTCGGACGCGGGGCCGCCCGCGGCCAGGGCGGCCACCACGGGCAGCGACTTCTTGCGCTGGCGCAGGTCGCTCCACGTCTGCTTGCCGGTGGCCTCCGGGTCGCCCCAGATGCCGAGCAGATCGTCCACGGCCTGGAAGGCGAGGCCGAGGTGGTACCCGTACTTCTCCAGGGTGTCGGCGGTGTGGTCGTCCGCGCCGCCGAGGACGGCGCCGATGGAGACCGCGCAGGCGAGGAGGGCGCCGGTCTTCTTGCCCTCCATCTCCAGGCACTCCTCGACGGTGACCCGGTCGCGGTGCTCGTAGCTGATGTCCTGGGCCTGGCCGTCGATCAGCGCGCGGGTGGCGGTGATGAGGCGGCGGGTGGCGCGGCCCGCCTCGACGGTGCCGAGTTCGAGGAGGATCTCGTTGCCGAGTGCGAAGAGGGCATCGCCGACGAGGATGGCCTGCGCGGGGCCGTGCACCTTCCACACGGTGTCGCGGTGGCGGCGCTGCTCGTCGCCGTCCATCAGGTCGTCGTGGAGCAGCGAGAAGTTGTGCACGAGCTCGACGGCGACCGCGCCGGGGACGCCGACCTCGGGCGGCGCGCCCGCGGCCTCGGCGGAGAGCAGGGCGAGCGCGGGGCGCACGGCCTTGCCGCCGTCGCCGTCGGAGGGGTTGCCCTCCGCGTCGATCCAGCCGAAGTGGTAGGCGGCCACGGTGTCCATGGGCGGCGCGAGACGGTCCACCGCGGCCCGCAGCACCGGGGTGGCCAGCGTCCTTCCTTGCTCGAGCAGTGAGGTCACGTCCACCGTGTCGGCAGCCGTTTTCTCGGCCGAGGGCACAGTCGGCACAGTTTCTCCTCTTGTTCCGGTGCTGTTTCGCTGGGGACCTGACCCCAGAAGGTCGAGCTTCACGCCGCCGCCTCCTCGAATGCGAAGAGGTGATCACGGGGGCGGTCGAGGGCGGAGAGGGCGGCTTCGGCCGCGCTGATGCCGCTGCGTACGGCACCCTCCATGGTCGCGGGCCACCCGGTGGCGGTCCACGCGCCCGCGAGGTACAGGCCGCGGGCCTTGGTGCGGGCACCGGGGCGGAGCCTGCCGACGCCGGGGGTGGGCGCGAAGGTCGCGGTGCGCTCGCGGGTGACGAAGAAGTCCCGCACCTCGGCGCCGTGCGCCGCGGGCAGCAGCCGCTCAAGCTCCGGCAGATAGCGCTCTCGCAGGGCCGCGACGGGCGCGTCGATCTCGTCCCGCGCGTTCGACTGCGAGAGCGCCAGGTACTGCCCCTCGGTCAGTCCGGAGGCCTCGGTCCGGTCGAAGACCCACTGCACGGGTGTGCCGATGGCGGCGAAGAAGGGCCGTTTCAGGACCTTCCTGTCGTACACGACGTGGATGTTGAGGATCGGCGCGGTGTCGATGTCGAGCAGCCGGTCGGGCCGGTCGAGGGCGCCGTCGGGCAGGAGATCGTGCGTCTCGTGCTGCGGCACGGCGAGCACGACGGTTTCCGCCTCGATGGTCTCGCCGGGAACCTCCACGCGCCAACCACCGTTGTCCGTACGGGAGATGGAGGTGACACGTGCCTTTAGTTCCGTACGGACTCCCGCTGCGTCGAGCGCCTTGCGGGCCAGCGTGTCGTGCAGATCGCCGAGGGGCACCCGGGCCCAGCCGATGTCGGCGGCGCCCGGTTCGGAGAGCAGCCCGGTCTTGAACACCATCGCGGCGAGCCCGAGTGAGGCGTCTCCCGCGCAGGCGTTGAGCGTCGCGACGCCCACGAGGTCCCAGAGGGCCTCGATGGCGCGCGCGGACTGACCGTTCCTGGCGAGCCAGCTGCCGAAGTTCTGGCCGTCGAGCACGGGGTCGGCCGGGTCGAGTCCCTTGAGGGCGAGCGCCGCGCGGCCCACCTTGGCGCGCTCGGCGACCGACAGGTGAGGATAGGTGGCGAGGCTCGCCGCGAGGTGCAGCGGCACGGGAAGCGCGGTGCGCCTGAGGCGTCCGAGCCGGTTGCGGTCCGCGTCGAGGACGGGCACGTCGAGACGTTCCTGCACGGGTGCGAGGTGTGCGCCGTCGATGCGGTCGAGGAACCAGCGGTAGGCGGTGCAGCAGCGCAGATAGACGTGCTGGCCGTTGTCGACGGTCAGCGCGCCGCGCTGGAAGGAGAACGCGAGCCCGCCGAGCCGCGGCCGCCCTTCGAGCAGCGTCACGCGCAGGCCCGCGTCGGCGAGCGCGAGCGCGGCGGTGACGCCCGCGAGGCCGCCGCCGACCACCACGGCGGCCGCCCCTGCGGAGCGGCCTTCGGCTTCCTCGGTCAGCCCCTCGGGCTGCATGTCTTTCCTCGTCATGCACCCACCCCTTCGGCCGTTGCAGTCTGGGACGCGACCTTGGAGCGGAGGGTTGCCCGCCGCTTTGCGAACGTTGTCCCAACTGCCCCACGATCACTCCGGATGCGCATCACACACGCCTCCGGACGGTCTGTCGTGACACGTTCCGCGCGTCGAGACCGGACAGTCCGCGCACGGCGACGTACGCCTTCTCGCGCCCGGGGAGCGAGACACGGCCGCGCAGGACCGCTTCCGGCTCGCGCTCGATGCGGTCGAGGAGGCGGCGGTAGATGCCGGCCATGGCGGCCACGCAGGCGCCGCTGCGCCGGTCCAGCATGGGCAGCAGGCGGTAGCCCTCGGCGAACAGGGCACGCGCGCGGCGCACCTCGAAGTGGACGAGGCCCGCGAAGTCGGCTCCGGCGGGCGGCTCGGAGCCGGCGAAGCCGGCGGAGCAGCCGAACTTGGCGAGGTCGTCGGCGGGCAGATAGGTCCGCCCGTCGAGGGCGTCCTCGCGAACGTCCCGGAGAATGTTGGTCAGTTGGAGCGCGAGGCCGAGCGTGTCGGCATACTCCGGCGCGCGTTCCGCGTGGAGCGCCCCCCGCTCGGTGCCGAACACGCCGAGTGAGAGCCGCCCGATGGCTCCGGCGACGCAGCGGCAGTAGACCTTGAGGTCCTCCCACGTCTCGTACGTCTCACCGCGTACGTCCTTCAGGACGCCGTCGATGAGTTCGTCGAGGCCTTCCAGCGGGATGGGGAAGTGCGCGGCGGCGTGGGCGAGGGCGACCGCCACGGGGTCGGTGTCGTCCTCGTGCACCTCGCCCGTGCGGATCCGTGCGACCAGCGCGCGGGTGTCGTCGAGCCGCTGCGCCTTGACGTCCAGGGCGAGCTCGCCGTCGCCGATGTCGTCGACCCGCCGGGACAGGGCGTAGAGCGCGGACATGGCCCGGCGCTTGGGCGTCGGCAGCAGCCTGATGCCGTACGCGAAGTTGCGCGCCTGCCGGCCGGTCACGGCCTCGCAGTAGCTGTACGCGGCGAGCACCGACGCGGATACGTGCGGATCCGACTCCACGGCCCGGCTCACCCCTCTCCTCGCAGAACTGCACCCGTCTCGCGCAGCAGGCGCGGCTTGGTCGGCTTCGGCGGTCCGGGCAGGACGTCGTACCCGGCGTCGGCGATCGCCCGGGTGGCCGCCCTCCCCCCTGCCACGAACCCGGCCAGCAGCAGCTTCAGCCTGCCGTGGACGCTACCCACCAGGGGGGTGCCTTCATTCAGCAGGCCGCGGGCGCGTTCCACTTCGAATGCGACCAGGGCGCGCACCGATGCGCCCGCTGTCGGCAGGGCCAGATCTGACTCACTCACGTGGAACCGCTTCATGTCCTCGACAGGCAGGTAGATGCGGCCGCGCCGCAGGTCTTCGGCGACGTCCTGGATGTGCTCGACGATCTGCAGGCCGGTGCAGACGGCGTCCGAGCGGCGGACGCGCTCCGGGGTCTCCGTGCCCGTGATGGCCAGGACGAGGCGGCCGATGGGGTTGGCGGAGAGCGCGCAGTACGCGACGAGGTCGTCGTACGTCTCGTAGCGCGTGATGGCCTGGTCCTGGCGGTTGGCCTCGATCAGGGCCAGGAAGGGGGCGGCTGTGAGGGTGCCGCGTTCGGCGGCCGGCCGCAGCGCCCGTACGAGCGGGTGGCCGGGCTGGGCGCCGGTGAAGACCTTGTCCAGGTCGGCGGCGACAGCGTCGAGGAGAGGCAGCGGGTCGTCCGTGTCGGCGTCGAGCCCGAGGTGGCGGGCGTGGCCGGCGCCGGGGGCCAAGTCGCCGTCGCCGATGTCGTCGATGAGGCGGACGACGCCGTAGACGGCCATGAGGTCGTCGCGCCAGGCGCGGGGAAGGAAGAAGGGCGCGACGGGAAAGTTCTCGTCCGCGGCCTTGGCGAGGACGGCGGAAGCATCGCGGAGCTGGAGATCGTCCGTAGCCATTGCCGTCACATCTCCCGTTCTACACTGCCGACCCAATACATCCTATTTCGGACACGCCGCCCGGTTCGCTCCGAGGTGGGCCGTGCTCCGAGGCGGGGCACCGCGCGATATCGCCCCACTTGCCGCGAATCAGCACCTGTACAGCTTACGTTGTACAACCCAACACGCATCGTCGGGGTGTTCGGCGCATCACAACAACACACCGATTGGCGTCAACCTTCCTTCGCCGACGGTGAGTTGAGGGGGCCGAGTGGCCCCGGGGACACCATGTCACGACAGTGCCCCGCCGGGCTCGTCCCGGCGGGGCACTATTACCGAACGGGTGTTCCCCCGTGGCTCGATCGAGCTACTTGCCGGTGAACTTCTCGTACTCCTTTATGACCTCGTCGGTCGGCCCGTCCATGCGCAGCTCGCCGCGCTCCAGCCACAGCACGCGGTCGCACGTGTCGCGGATCGACTTGTTGTTGTGGCTGACCAGGAAGACCGTGCCGGCCTCCTTGCGGAGCTCGCGGATGCGGGCCTCGGAGCGCTTCTGGAACTTGCGGTCGCCGGTGGCCAGGGCCTCGTCGATCATCAGGACGTCGTGGTCCTTGGCGGCCGCGATGGAGAAACGGAGGCGGGCCGCCATGCCGGAGGAGTACGTGCGCATCGGAAGGGTGATGAAGTCACCCTTCTCATTGATGCCGGAGAAGTCGACGATCTCCTGGTAGCGCTCCCGGATCTGCTCGCGGGACATGCCCATCGCGAGCCCGCCGAGGATGACGTTGCGCTCGCCCGTCAGGTCGTTCATCAGGGCCGCGTTGACGCCGAGCAGCGAGGGCTGGCCGTCGGTGTAGACCTTGCCCTTCTCGGCGGGGAGCAGGCCTGCGATGGCGCGGAGCAGGGTCGACTTGCCGGAACCGTTGGAGCCGATGAGGCCGATGGCCTCGCCGCGGTAGGCGGTGAAGCTGACGCCGCGCACGGCGTGCACCTTGCGCACCCCGCGCTCCTCGCCCCGCCTGAGCATGCGGCTCAGGGCGGAGGTGGCGCTGCCCTTGCCCGTCTTCGCGCCGTTGACTCGGTAGACGATGTGCAGCTCGTCGGCGATGACGGTGGGGATGTGCCCCTTGCCGGCGTTCGCGTCGCCCTTCTCGGGGGTCTTGTCGTCAGCCACGGCCGTACCGCTCCTCCGCCTTCCAGAAGTACACGAACCCGACCGCGCCGATCACCACGGCCCAGCCGACCGCGAAGGCCCACACGTGCGGGGGCAGGTACGAGGAGTCGTACTTGTCGATCATGGCGAAGCGGATCAGGTCCATGTAGATGGAGGCCGGATTCCACTGGAGCACGTCCCCGACCCAGGCGGGCACGTCCTTCTTGGTCGCGAGCATCGCGGGGATGCTGAACATGACGCCCGAGGCGTACATCCAGGTCCGCATCACGAACGGCATGAGCTGCGCCAGGTCGGGCGTCTTGCTGCCCATCCGGGCGAAGATCAGCGCCAGGCCCATGTTGAAGACGAACTGCAGGACCAGCGCGGGCAGGACGAGCAGCCAGGACACGGCGGGGAAGATGCCGAACGCGCACATGATCACGACGAGCACGATCATCGAGAAGAGCAGCTGCTGGAGCTGCTGCAGCGCGAAGGAGATCGGCAGTGAGGCCCGCGGGAAGTGCAGGGCCCTGACGAGGCCGAGGTTGCCGGAGATCGCCCGCACGCCCGCCATGACCGAGCTCTGCGTGAACGTGAAGACGAAGACACCCGTCACGAGGAACGGCACGTAGATCTCGTGCGGGATGCCCTCGCGGGCGCCGAGCAGCAGCCCGAAGATGAAGAAGTAGACCGCCGCGTTCAGCAGCGGCGTCGCCACCTGCCACAGCTGGCCGAGCTTGGCCTGGCTGTACTGGGCGGTCAGCTTCGCCTGGGAGAAGGCGAGGATGAAGTGGCGCCGTCCCCAGAGCTGGCGGACGTACTCGAAAAGTCCGGGGCGGGCGCCGCTGACGGTCAGACCGTACTTGGCGGCGAGTTCGGCCCGGGAGAGCCCGTCATCGGGCGACGGAGTCGACGGTGATGCTGTCACCGCGACTCCGCCGTCATGCGTTGTCTCACTCACGAGTGGAAACTTTCGTCTTCGAAAAGCGCAGCCGGTCGGGCGTAGGCGTGGGCCAGGGACCGGGGTATGGCCCGAATGCTCTCAGACCCGAGCTTGTCAGATGACGGGAGGTCGGCCCAGTCGGGTCAGCCGCCACACCGTACGCCACTTCATGGGCCTGCGAGGCCCGCAGGGCGTGGTCCAGCCCTCCTTGAAGCCGCCGAACCAGGCCTTGAGGGCCGGGCCCGAGGGGCGGCGGGCGAGGGTGAGGAGCATCCAGACCCCGAGGTAGACGGGGACCAGCGGCGCGGGGAGGTTGCGACGGGCCAGCCAGACGCGGTTGCGGGCCACCATCCGGTGGTAGACCGCGTGCCGCGAGGGGGCCGTCGTGGGGTGGAAAAGGACCATGTCGGAGCGGTAGTCGATCATCCAGCCCGCGTCGAGCGCGCGCCAGGCGAGGTCCGTCTCCTCATGGGCGTAGAAGAACTCGCCGGGCAGCCCGCCGACCTCGGCGAGGACCTTCGTGCGAACGGCGTTGGCGCCGCCGAGGAAGGTCGTCACGCGCGAGGAGCGCATCGGGTCGGAGGCCCGCAGTCGCGGCACGTGGCGGCGCTGGGTCTCCCCCGTGTCCGGGTCGGCGATGCGGAAGCTGATGATGCCGAGCTCCGGGTCGGCGGCGAACGCCTCGCGGCACAGCCGCGCCGTGTCCAGGGTGGCGAGCAGGCCGTCGTCGTCCAGGAAGAGCAGGATGTCGACGTCGGTGCCGCCGGGCCCGAAGGCCTCGATGCCGACGTTGCGGCCGCCGGGGATGCCGAGGTTCTCCGGCAGCTCGACGGTGCGCACACCTTCGGGGACCTCGGGCACCGGGGCTCCGTTGCCGACCACGACCACCTCGACCGGGTCGCCCTCCTGCTTGGCGACCGAGTCGAGGAGGGCACGCAGCTCCTGGGGCCGGTTGCCCATCGTGATGATGACGGCGCCGACCTTCAGCTTCTCCGCCGCAGGGCTCGGAGTGCTCGGGGTGTTCACTTCAACCTGCTCGATACGAGGATGGACACGAGGTGGAGCAGGGTCTGCAGCATCGCGATGCCCGCGAGGACCGCCACGCCGAGGCGCGAGAAGAACAGGTCGCCGCGCGCCTGGTCGACGAACGCGATGACGAGGATCAGCAGGGACGCCTCGACCCCGAGGATGAGCCGGTGGAACTTCAGCGCGGCGGCGGCCCTGCGGGCCAGTGCCATGCCCGAGGAGCGCGGCTCGGCCGCCGACTCCTTGACCGGCTCCTTGCCCGTCTGGTGCCGGGCGACGCCGACGAGGTCGGTCTCGGCCTTGATCAGGATCGCGCCGAGCGCGGCCAGGGTGCCGAGGAAGGCCCACAGCCAGTCGATGCGTCCCGAGCCCCATATGTCCGCGGCGCGCAGGCCGAAGCCGACCAGGACTGCGGCGTCGCACAGGTAGGCGGCGACCCGGTCCAGGTAGACCCCGGCCATCGAGTACTGCTTCTTCCAGCGGGCGATCTCGCCGTCCACGCAGTCGAGCAGCAGGTAGAGCTGGACCGCGACCACGCCGAGCACGGCGCCCGTGACGCCGGGCACCAGCAGCGCCGGGGCGGCGAGGGCGCCGGCGACGGTCATCACGTAGGTCAGCTGGTTGGGCGTGACCCGCGTGTTCACCAGGTGCCGGTCGATGCGCAGGGAGACCTCGCGCATGTAGAGCCGGCCGGCCCAGTGTTCGCCGCTGCGCCGGTCCTTCACCCCCGGGGGGTGAACAACCGGGCGGAGCTCAGCTACCGATGGCTTTTGCATAGTCGGCGTATGCGTCCCTGATCTGGTCGGTGGACAGGTCGAGGTGTTCGAGGATCGTGTAGCGGCCCGGGCGGGTCTGCGGAGCGAACTCCACGACCTTCACGAACTCGTCCACGGTGAAGCCGATCTCCTCCGGCAGCACGGGCAGGCCGTGGCGGCGCAGCACCTGCGCCATGAACGCCGACTCCTCGCGGGCACCGCGCAGGTGCATCGCGAAGGCCGCGCCCAGGCCGCACTGCTCGCCGTGGCTGGCGGCGCGCTTGGGGAAGAGGAGGTCGAAGGCGTGGTTGATCTCGTGGCAGGCGCCGGACGCCGGGCGGGAGTCGCCCGAGATCGACATGGCGATGCCGGTGAGGACCAGGCCCTCGGCCAGGACCTGGAGGAAGCCGTCGTCGCCGACGCCGCCGGGGTGGCGGAGCACGGCCTCGCCGGCCTGGCGGGCCATGGCGGCCGCGAGGCCGTCGATGTCCTCGCCGCGCTCGCGGGCGGCGAGCTCCCAGTCCCGGATGGCGGAGATGTTGGACAGCGCGTCGCCGATGCCGGAGCGGACGAAACGGACGGGCGCCTCACGGATCACATCGAGGTCGATGACGACCGCGATGGGGTTCGGCACGCCGTACGAGCCGCGGCCCGCGTCGTTGTCGAGCGTCGCGACCGGCGAGCAGAGGCCGTCGTGCGACAGGTTCGTCGCGACGGCGACCAGCGGCAGGCCCACGCGCGCCGCGGCGAACTTGGCACAGTCGATGATCTTGCCGCCGCCGAGGCCGACGACCGCGTCGTACCGGCCCGACTTGCGGATGTCCTCGCCGAGCTTGATGGCGTCGTCGAGCGTGCCGCCGCCGACCTCGAACCACTCCGCGCCGCCCAGCGACGGCATCAGCCGCTCGCGGAGCACCGCACCCGAGCCGCCGCTGATGGCGATGGCGAGCTTGCCGGTCGACGAGCAGATCCGCTGGTCGGCGAGGACACCGGCCAGGTCGTCGAGCGCCCCCGGCCGGATGTCGACGACGACCGGCGAGGGGATGAGCCTCGTCAGTACTGGCACGCGATCTCCCGGCCCTTGGCGAGGTCGTCGTGGTTGTCGATCTCGACCCACTTGACGTCGCCGATCGGGGCCACGTCGACCTTGAAGCCGCGGTTGACGAGCTCCTGGTAGCCGTCCTCGTAGTAGAGGTCGGGGTCGCGCTCGAAGGTCGTCTTCAGGGCGTCGGCGAGCTCGTCGGCTGCGGAGCCCTCGATGAGGGTGACGCCGATGTACTCACCGGTGGCCTCGGAGGGGTCCATCAGCTTGGTGATGCGCTGCACGCCCTTGGCGTCGTCGACGATGACCTTCATCTCCTCGTCGGCGAGCTGCTTCACCGTGTCGAGGGCGAGGATGATCTTCTGGCCGTTGCCGCGGGCGGCGAGCAGCGTCTTCTCGACGGAGACAGGGTGCACGGTGTCGCCGTTGGCGAGGATCACGTCGTGCTTGATGGCGTCACGCCCGCACCACAGGGAGTAGGCGTTGTTCCACTCCTCGGCCTTGTCATTGTCGATCAGGGTCAGCTTGAGGCCGTACTTCGCCTCCAGGGCCGCCTTGCGCTCGTAGACGGCCTCCTTCTTGTAGCCGACGATGATCGCGACCTCGGTGAGACCGATCTCGGCGAAGTTGCCGAGCGTCAGGTCGAGGATGGTGGTGTCACCATCGACGGGCACCAGGGCCTTGGGCAGGGTGTCCGTGTAGGGACGCAGACGCCGTCCGGCGCCTGCCGCAAGGACGAGGCCGATCATGCGGGTTCTCCTTCATCGTGTACGGCGGGTGCGCCCTTTTTCTCGGCGGCGACCCAGAAGCGGATGCTCTCGACGAGCACCACGAGTGCCACGGCCACGGCAAGTGCCGTGAGCGCGACGGTGAAATCAGTGGTGGACAGCAGGGTGGCGGCCAGCGCGACCACGAGGGTCCTGCCTTCTTGGCCGCCGATCGCCCGCACCAGCCGGCGCGGGGGCGCACCGGCGCCGCCCTTGATGCGGTACACCGTGTCGTAGTGATGGTAGGCGACCGCCGACACCAGCCCGAAAGCCGCGGGCAGCGCCCCGTTCACGTCGGCCTTGGCCGCGAGGACCAGGACCGTGCCGTACTCGGCGGCGC
This sequence comes from Streptomyces venezuelae, assembly GCF_008642355.1. Taxonomy (NCBI): domain Bacteria; kingdom Bacillati; phylum Actinomycetota; class Actinomycetes; order Kitasatosporales; family Streptomycetaceae; genus Streptomyces; species Streptomyces venezuelae. Next base: position 7,237,231 of record NZ_CP029193.1, on the reverse strand, counting down.
GGAAGAACGGCGGGACCAGCCAGTCCAGGGGGGCCTTGAGCGGCCGCGCGAGGGCGAGGCCGGACAGGACCACGTACACGACCGCGGCGACGACGACCCACGGGCTGCCGTACGAGGTGAACGCGGCGACCGCCACGATCGCGGCGCCGCCGACGAAGGCGAGCACGGGTGCGGGCAGGAAGCGCCCGCGGCGGCCGAGGGCGGTGAAGGAGGAGGCGAGCGTGCCGTTGTCGGCGAGGTCGCTCAGTGCCTGGGCGGCGCGGTCGGTGCGGGTGGCCTTGCGGGTCAGCGAGCGCAGGACGCGTCCGGCGGTCGTGTAACAGGCGGCGAGGGCGCAGCCGATGATGAGGACGACGAGGGTGATGCGCGGGGTGGTGACCGCGGTGAGCACGGCGATCATCGCCCAGCGCTCGCCGATGGGCAGCACTATCATCCGGCGCACCCAGACCGTCCACCCGACGCTGTCGAGCTTGTCCGAAAGGGCCGCCGTGGGGCTGGTGTTGGCGGTGGCGTCGTGGTTCGCCTCGTTGAAGGAGAAGTCGACGACGTGGCGGCAGGTCTGGAGGACCATGGCGCCGAGGGCCAGCGCCCACACGTCGTCGCTGTTCGCGTTGGCCGCGCCGAGCGCGAGGCCCGCGTAGTACGCGTACTCCTTGGCGCGGTCGAACGTCGCGTCGAGCCAGGCGCCGAGCGTCGAGTACTGCAGGGAGTAGCGGGCGAGCTGCCCGTCCGTGCAGTCCAGGACAAAGGAGAGGAGCAGCAGTACACCGGCGGCGACGAAGCCGCCGCGCGTCCCGGTCGCCGCGCAGCCCGCCGCGATCAGGGCGGTGAGCAGCGAGGCGGTGGTGACCTGGTTCGGGGTGAGGCCGCGGCGGGCGCACCAGCGGGCGATGTAGCGCGAGTACGGGGAGATGCAGTACGTCGTGAAGAAGCCGTCCCGCGACTTCACCGCGGTGCGCAGGCGTACGGCCTCGTCGTCGACGGCGGCGACGGCCTGGCGTGCCTCGTTCCGCGCCTGCGGGTCGTCGGGGACGGTGGCGACGAGCGTGCCGAGGTCGGGGCGGTGGACGTCCGTCGCACCGGACTCCATGGCCGCGGCGATGTCGTCGGGGAGCGCGTCGTGGGTGACGACGCCGCCCGTGGTGGCGGCGGTCGTCCGCAGCGCGCGCGTCAGCTCCGTGCGGGCCTCGGGCTTGGCCGCGACGGCGCCGGGCACCGCGGAGGCGGCGAAGCGGGGGTCGGTGAGGCCGAGGCGCAGCGCGTGGACATGTCCGACGAAGCGTGCGTCGACGACCGCGACCCGCTGGTCGGCGGGCACGGCCGCGAGCAGCGACTCGGCGTCCGCCGCGTCGGAGGCGACCCGCACGTCGAAGCCGAGGGACCGCAGATCGCCTTCGAGCGGCGACCCGGGGACCGGCTGTCCGGTGAGGATGGCGGTCGACAGACGAACTCACTCCTTGAGTACCGGCGCGGCTTGCGCCGGGCACATGCGTAAGGGGAGCGCCCCCGGGCCCATGGCGGCCGGGCGGCACGTCGGCTGAGGCTATCGGATGATGGGAAGCGGGCGTTCATCACCCGTTCACGCCCCGATAAGAGGGGCCTGCGAGGGCCTCGGCCTTCGCGATCATCATGGTGGATGGGGGGCCGCGCCCACAAACCGCGCGGCTGCCGGTGCCCGGCTTGCCCGATTGACGGTCACATGCCCGTGCGTGCGGGGCTGCGCCCGGAGGGTCGCTTAGGGTGGGCGCCCATGACATGGCTGATCACAGGCGGAGCGGGTTACATCGGGGCACATGTGGCGCGGGTCATGGCCGGTGCCGGGGAGGACGTCGTCGTCCTGGACGACGTCTCGTCGGGTGTCCCGCAGCGGCTGCCCGCGGACATGCCCCTCGTGAAGGGCTCCTCGCTGGACGGGGAGCTGCTGCGCCGGGTCTTCGCCGAGTACGGCGTCACCGGTGTGGTGCATCTCGCGGCCCGCAAGCAGGTCGGGGAGTCGGTGGAGCAGCCGCTGCGCTACTACCGGGAGAACGTGGGCGGCCTCACGACGCTGCTCGAAGCGGTGGCCGAGGCCGGCATCAAGCGCTTCGTGTTCTCCTCGTCGGCCGCGGTGTACGGCAATCCGCCGGACGCGGAGCTCGTGGGCGAGGACACGCCGTGCGTCCCGGTCAGCCCCTACGGCGAGACGAAGCTCGCCGGGGAGTGGCTGGTGCGGGCGGCCGGGCGGGCGCACGGCATAGGGACGGTGTGCCTGCGCTACTTCAACGTGGCGGGCGCCGCGGCGCCCGAGCTCGCGGACACCGGGGTCTTCAACGTGATCCCGATGGTCTTCGACCGGCTGCGCCGCGACGAGTCGCCGCGCATCTTCGGCGACACGCACCCGACGCCGGACGGCACCTGCATCCGTGACTACGTCCACGTCTCCGACCTCGCCGAGGCCCACCTGGCGGCGGCACGCAGGCTCGCGGAGGGCGCCGCGGGCGATCTGACGGTGAACATCGGCCGGGGGGAGGGTGTTTCCGTGCGCGAACTGATCACCGTCATCGGTGAGGTGAGCGGTGACCCGCGTCCCGCGCTCGTCGAGCCGGCCCGCGCGGGCGACTCGCCGCGTGCCGTGGCCGACGCGCGTCTCGCGGCGGCGGAGCTCGGCTGGAGGGCCCGGCTCGGGGTGCGCGAGATGGTCGAGTCGGCGTGGGCGGGATGGTGTCTGCATCACCCGGAGGCGCGCCGCGGATGATCGTTCCCGCGCTCTGACCTGCACCCACTCCCCCAGTCGGCAACCGTTGCCATTTTCGCAGGTCAGCGCAGTGATAACGGTGTTCAGTACCGCGTTGCCAGGTACCCCCCACCCGTAGTTCACTGTGGTCCCGCGACCAGCGGACAGCACACCGACGACGCATGCGGGAGGGCGGCTCCATGGGGGCTGGGCACGATCACGGACACCTGCACGGGGCCCCTGCGACGGGGACGGCGGCCAACGCCCACAAGGGGCGGCTCCGCATCGCTCTCACCATCACGATCACGGTCATGCTGGCCCAGATCGTGGGCGGGCTCATGGCGGACTCGCTCGCGCTCATCGCGGACGCGACGCACATGGCGACGGACGCGCTCGGCCTCGGCATGGCCCTGTTCGCGATCCACTTCGCGAACAGGCCGCCGACCGAGAACCGCACCTTCGGCTACGCCCGCGCCGAGATACTCGCGGCGCTCGCCAACTGTCTGCTGCTCCTGGGCGTCGGCGGGTACGTGTTGTACGAGGCGGTCCAGCGGTTCGTCACCCCCGCCGAGACCCAGGGGGGTCTCGCCCTCTGGTTCGGCGTCTTCGGGCTCGTCGCGAACATGATCTCGCTCTCGCTGCTCGTGCGCGGGCAGAAGGAGAGCCTCAACGTCCGCGGCGCCTTCCTGGAGGTCGTCGCGGACACCCTCGGGTCGCTGACGGTCATCGTCGCCTCGGTCCTGATCATGCTGACCGGCTGGCAGGCCGCCGACCCGATCGCCTCGCTCGTCATCGGCGTCATGATCGTCCCGCGCACGGTCAAGCTCCTCAAGGAGACCCTGAACGTGCTCCTGGAGTCGGCACCCAAGGGCGTCGACATGGCGGAGGTGCGGGCGCACATACTCGACCTGCCGGGCGTCGAGGAGGTCCACGACCTGCACGCCTGGACGATCACGTCGGGCATGCCGGTTCTCTCCGCGCATGTCGTCGTGAGCTCCTGGGCCCTCGACGCGATCGGCCACGAGAAGATGCTGCACGAGCTCCAGGGCTGCCTGGGCGACCACTTCGACGTCGAGCACTGCACATTCCAGCTGGAGCCGAGCGGCCACGCGGAGCACGAGGCGAAGCTCTGCCACTGACGCGCCGCACCCCCGCGGTCCGTCACGCAGGGTGCTATGGTGGCCAGAGTTCTTGAGTCCTGGGAGGTGGGTCGATGACTGTCGTGGTCTGCGCTGCTCCGCGCGGCGACACGTGCATCCCCACTCTCCGGGCGCGCGTCTGACCTGCCGTACGGCACTCGTACTTTTCGTACGTATCCCGTGCGCGCGGTCCGCGGGTCCTTCACTCAAGGATTTCCACGTTGACCGACAACACTTCCCTTTCCCGTGCCTTCTTCGCCCTGCACCACGGGCTTCCGCGGCAGGGTCCCGGCTCCGATGACACCACACGGCGGCTGCTCTCCTTCGTGGGTGCGCTGCCCGAGCGGCCGCGCGTCCTCGACCTGGGCTGCGGTCCCGGCCGCTCCGCGCTCCTGCTCGCCGCCGAGGCCGGCGCCGAGGTGACCGCCGTCGACCTCCACGAGCCGTTCCTCGACGAGCTCCGGGCCGCGGCCGACGCCCGCGGTCTCGGCGGGTCGATCACCCCCGTCAATGCCGACATGGGGGAACTCCCCTACGCGGACGGTTCGTTCGACGTCGTCTGGGCGGAGAGCTCGGCGTACAGCATCGGCTTCGACACCGCGCTGCGCTCCTGGCGGCGCCTGCTCGCCCCCGGTGGGGCGCTCGTCCTCACCGAGTGCGAGTGGACGGCAGCCGAGCCGTCCGCCGCCGCCCGCGCCTTCTGGGAGCGGCACTACAGGCTGCGCACCGGCGAGGAGAACGTGCGGGCTGCGACCCGCGCCGGGTACGCGGTGCTCGGCGCGCACCCGCAGCCCGAGTCCGACTGGGACGAGTACTACGGTCCGCTGGCCGCCCGCGCGGACGCGGCGGACCCGGGTGCGCCCGGGATGGCGGAGGCGCTCGCCGCCACCCGCGAGGAGCTCGCGATGCGACGCGAGCACGGCGCCGAGTACGGCTACACCGGGTACGTGCTGCGGCCCGTGGACTCCTGGCCCACCCGCCCGGAGACCGCGGCCGACGTCGCCGCCGTGCACGCCGTCAACGCCGCCGCCTTCGAGACGGAGGCGGAGGCCGACCTGGTCGACGCGCTGCGCGCGGACCCGGATGCGTGGCTCCCCGGTCTGTCGTACGTCGCCGAGGCGCCCGACGGTTCGGTGGCCGCGTACGCGCTGATCACCCGCTGCCGGGTGGACGGGGCGCCCGCGCTCGCCCTCGCGCCCGTCGCCACCCTGCCCGAGCACCAGGGGACGGGGGCGGGAACGGCGGTCGTGCGAGCCGTGCTCGACGCGGCACGCGCGCGCGGGGAGCGGATCGTCCTCGTACTGGGACATCCGTCGTACTACCCGAGGTTCGGTTTCAAGCCCGCTTCCGGGTACGGAATCCGGCCGGGCTTCGAGGTCCCCGACGAGGCGATGATGGCTCTGGTCCTGCACGGATCCGACGATTCCGCACAACTGCCGCGGGGCACGATCACCTATCCGGCCGCCTTCGGGGTCTGACCGTCTCCGGGTGTCCCGCCGCGCCCCGGCGCGGCGGGACATGCGGGTCCTCGAAGTGCCCGAGGTGTCCGGAACGTACGGCAGACTTGGGGTTCGAAGACCGATGAGAAGGATGCGTATGCCGATCACACCTGCCACCGCGGCGACCAGCCCGTCGAACGGCACCGGAGAAGCGATCTTGCTCGAACTCGTCGACGAGGACGGCAGGACCATCGGCACAGCGGAGAAACTCTCCGCGCATCAGGCGCCCGGGCAACTGCACCGGGCGTTCTCCGTCTTTCTCTTCGACGAGCAGGGCCGTCTGCTGCTCCAGCAGCGCGCCCTCGGCAAGTACCACTCCCCCGGTGTCTGGTCGAACACGTGCTGCGGGCACCCCTACCCGGGTGAGGCCCCCTTCGCGGCGGCCGCCCGGCGCACGTACGAGGAGCTCGGGGTCTCGCCGTCGCTGCTCGCCGAGGCGGGCACGGTGCGCTACAACCACCCGGACCCGGAGTCGGGGCTCGTGGAGCAGGAGTTCAACCACCTGTTCGTGGGCATGGTGCAGTCCCCGCTGCGGCCCGACCCGGAAGAGATCGGCGACACCGCGTTCGTGACGGCGGCGGAGCTGGCCGAGCGGCACGAAAGGGACCCGTTCTCCGCCTGGTTCATGACCGTGCTCGACGCGGCGCGGCCCGCGGTCAAGGAGCTGACGGGCCCCTCCGCGGGCTGGTAGCCGGGCGGTCAGCCGCCGTTGGGCTTCAGGGGCAGGGCCGCCCAGATGACCTTGCCCCCGCTCGCGGTGTGCTCGACGTCGCAGGCACCGCCCGCCTCCGCGGTGATCTCGCGTACGAGGAGGAGGCCGCGCCCGCCCGTCTGCGCGTGGTCCGCCACCAGGGCGGTCGGGCGGTAGGGGTGGTTGTCCTCGACGGAGACCCGCACCCACTCGGCGCCGACCGCGACCTCCACCGCAAGCATCGGCGACAGCAGGGCCGCGTGGCGCACCGCGTTGGTCACCAGCTCGGAGACGATCAGCAGCAGTCCCTGTACGAGGTCGTCCGGCGCCGGTACGCCCTGCCGGGCCAGCAGGTCGCGCACCGCGTGCCGGGCCTGGGGCACGGAGGCGTCGACGGCGGGGGCGGTGAAGCGCCACACCCCTTCGTACGGCACCGATCCGCCGCTCCTAGGGAAAGGGCACGGCCCTCTCCCGTCGTTCCCCATCGTCCGGTCGCCGCCCTCGCGCTCGATTGTCGCCACACCACGAGTGTTGGTAACGCTCCGGTCCGAGCCACTCCACTGACCAGAAGTCAGCGACTATCGACGCGATTTGACCGCCTGGGTCGGACGGCGTCAGTTGTCCGACTGGTCCTGCCCGCCCTGCCCCCGATGTGCTGCCTTCAAGTGTTCTTCAGGTTGTACGAGACTGACGATGCGGCGCCCTCCGATGCCCGTCGCGATCAGCCCGAGGCCGTCGACGAGCAGCGCCAGGGAGAAGAAGCAGCCGATCACGTACTGGCTGCTGCTGGGCCATCCCGCGAGGACCAGGATGCCGATCAGCAGGCCGAAGGCTCCCTGCAGGAGTGTCAGGGCGAACTGCGGGCCCCTTACCACCAGACTGCCGACGAGACGGAACACTCCGCCCGTCAGGAAGAGCAGCGCCGCGAACATGGTCAGCGCCTCCGCCGCGACGTCGGGTCGTCGGATGACGACGACGCCCGCCGCGAGGTTCAGCGCGGCGACCACGACGCCCAGCCAGAAGAAGCTGGTGCCCCGCGACTGGACGGCGTGCAGCAGACCGACGACGCCGCCGATGAGCAGCAGCCAGCCGAACAGGAGCATCGAGGTCAGCGTGGCGACACCGGTGTAGACGAGGCCGACGAGCCCTGCCGCGGCGAGGATCACGCCGAGCAGGGCGAGCCAGCCGAAGCCCCGGCTGACGGTCCTGGCCTCCGATGTGGCCCTGTCGTTCCTGGGTCCGGCCATCAGCGTCTCCCTCTCGCTCGGCCCCCTTCCTGATCGTACGTTCGAGGGGTGCGGATAGCATCCGGCGCATGGAGCCGCAGCTGAGCCACACCGTCACGGACGGCGTCGCGACCGTCCTCATCGACCATCCGGCCAAGCGCAACGCCATGACCGCCGACATGTGGCGTCAGGTGCCACCGCTCTTCGCGGCCCTGGGCGCCGACCCGGCCGTGCGCGCCGTGGTCCTGACCGGCGCGGGCGACACGTTCTGTGCCGGTGCCGACATCTCCACGCTGCGGGAGTTGCCCGGCACCGCGCAGGACCTCGCGGTGCGGGCCGAGGAGGCCCTCGCGGCGTTCCCGAAGCCGACGCTCGCGGCGGTACGGGGGTACTGCGTGGGCGGCGGTGCGCAGCTGGCGGGCGCCTGCGACCTGCGGTTCGCGGACGAGGGCGCCTCGTTCGGTGTGACGCCGGCCAAGCTCGGCATCGTCTACCCGGCGTCGTCCACCCGGCGCCTGGTGTCGCTGGTGGGGCCCGCAACCGCCAAGTACCTGCTTTTCTCAGGGGAGTTGATCGGCTCCGAGCGGGCGCTGCGCACCGGTCTGGTGGACGAGGTGCTGCCGTCGGGGGAGCTGGACAAGCGGGTCGCCGAGTTCACCCGGATCCTCGTGTCGCGCTCCCTGCTGACGCAGGCGGCGGCCAAGGAGTTCGCCGCGGGCCGCACGGACCGCGACGCGCACTGGACGGAGCAGGCGCGCGGCAGCGGCGACACCGCGGAGGGGGTCGCCGCCTTCCTGGAGCGCAGGCAGGCGCGCTTCACGTACTGACAGGCACCTATTGGGCGAACCGGCTCCCCTCACGGAACTTGGCGACGAGGTGCGCGGGCGCCTTCTCCGGGGACCCGGCGTCGTAGGGCGGCTGGGGGTCGTACTCGGCCAGGAGCTGGACCGTCTGCGCGTGCTCGTCGCCCGCGATCCGGCCGGCCAGGGTGAGGCCCATGTCGATGCCCGCGGAGACACCGGCCGCCGTGACGTACTTGCCGTCGAAGACGACCCGCTCCCCCGTCGACTCGACGCCGAGCCGGTCGAGCTCGGCCAGCGCGAGCCAGTGCGAGGTGGCGCGGCGGCCCTTGAGGAGACCCGCGGCGGCCAGCGCGAGCGAACCGGTGCACACGGACGTCGTCCAGGTGGTCGTGGCGTCGACCGTGCGGAGCCAGCCGAGGAGCGCCTCGTTCTCCATCTGGTCGCTCTGGCCGGGCCCGCCGGGCACGACCACGATGTCGGGACGCTGGACCTCCGCGAAGGACTGGTCGGCGACGAGGGCGAGGGAGCCGTTGTCGTCGCGTACCGGGCCTGCCTGCTCGGCCACGAGGACGGTCTCCGCACCCGGGAGGTTGACCAGGGTCTGGTAGGGGCCGATGGCGTCGAGGACGGTGAAGCGCTCGTACAGGGCGATGGCGATCTGCATGGCGTCCCTATCGGTGTGGGTGGATGTGCCGGGAAGAGGTGCCGGCCGGTGCGGCCGGTGCGGGGTGGAAGCGGCGGCGGTACTCCGCCGGGGCCGCGCCGAGCACCTTCACGAAGGCACGGCGCATGGCCTCCGGGGTGCCGTAGCCGCAGGCGCGGGAGATCTCCTCGACACCGTCGGAGGTGTCCTCCAGGAGGCGCCGGGCGTGTTCGATGCGGACGCGCTCGACGTACTTGCCCGGGGTCAGACCGGTGTCCGCCTGGAAGGCGCGGGCGAAGTGGCGGGGCGAGAGGCGGGCGCGCGCGGCGAGCGCCTCGACGGAGAGGTTGCCGGCCGGGTGCTCGGTGATCCACTGCTGGACCTCGCGCAGCGGCTCACGCCGTGCGGCCTGTGCGGCGAGCTGGACGCTGAACTGTGCCTGGTTCCCCGGGCGCCGCAGGAAGACCACCAGGTGGCGTGCGACCGTGAGCGCCACCTCGCGGCCCAGGTCCTCCTCGACCAGCGCCAGCACGAGGTCGATGCCCGCGGTCACCCCCGCGGACGTGGCGACGTGGCCGTCCCGTACGTAGATGGGATCGGGGTCGACGTCGATGCCCGGGTGGTCCCTGGCGAGCTTCTCGCAGTACGCCCAGTGCGTCGTCGCCCTGCGCCCCTCCAGGAGGCCCGCCTCGGCGAGGCGGATCGCGCCGGTGCAGACCGAGACGAGGCGCTGCGCGTGCGGGCCGTGCTCACGCAGCCAGGCGGTCAGCTCGGGGTCCTGCCCGCGCGTGCCGTGGCCGCCGGGGACCAGCAGCGTGTGCGGTGCGGGGGCGTCGGCGAGCGCCGAGTCCGGGACGAGGGTGAGGCCGCTGGACGTGCGCACGGGCCCGCCGTCCAGGGAGGCCGTGCGGACGAGGTAGCCGTCCCGGGTGTCGCCCGCGCAGAGCCCGGCGCCCGTGAACACCTCCACGGGCCCCGTGACATCGAGGCTCTGGACGCCGTCGAAGAGGACGACCAGGACGGTTCGCTGCGTCATGCCGTCGATTCTTCGCCGGGGCCCGGGCGTCCGCAATGACGGCGACCCCACCTTTCCTGCCATGTGGGTGACCACGCCACGTTCCACATACCGACCAGTAGGTAACGTGCACCCATGACCTCTTCGACGACCTCGCCCTCCTCGTCCTCCTCGTCCTCCTCGTCCTCCTCGTCCTCCTCGTCCGCCGCGCTGGACGCGCGGGCCGGGCGCCGCTGTCACACCGTCCTCAACGCCCTGCACTCCACGCACTACTTCTCACCGGACGTGACCCGGGAGCTGAAGGCCCTCGGGATCACCCACCCCAGTGCCGTGAACTTCGCCGTGCGCGCCGCGGCGCTGGGCGCTGTCGGCCCCGGGACCGTGGCGGCAGCCTTCTACAACTACAAGTACGAGCTCGTCGCGGCGCACGTCCCCCAGGTGTGGCGGACCGCCTCTCCGGAGGACGTCCTCGCGGCGCGGCTCCGGGGTGTCGACACGACGCTGCGGCGGCTGCTCGGCGAGGAGCTCGTCGCATCCCCCGAGATGGCCGAGGCCGCGGAGCTCGCGCTGCGCGCCACCGAGGCCTGCACACGCGGCGCGCGCCCGCTGTACGCCGCCCACGCCGACCTGCCCGTCCCCGCGGAGCCGCACCTCGCCTACTGGCACGCGGCGACGCTGCTGCGCGAGCACCGCGGCGACGGCCACCTGACCGTGCTGCTCGGCGCCGGACTCGACGGCCTCGAAGCCCTGGTGAGCCACACCGCGACCGGCAAGGGCACCCGGCCGAAGTGGGTGTTCTCCACGCGCGGCTGGAACCAGGAGGAGTGGGACGCGGCCGTGGACCGGCTCCGGGAGCGCGGAGTCCTCGACGGTGAGGGCGAGTTGACGGAGACCGGCGTGGCGCTGCGCAAGGACATCGAGGCGGAGACGGATCGCCTGGACCGGGCCCCGTACGAGCACCTGGGCGCGGCGGGCGTCGAACGGCTCACCGAACTCGGCACCCTCATCACCGGGACGGCGCTGCAGGCCGGGGCGTTCCCCGCGGACCTGCTCGGCAAGCGCTGATCGCCGCCCGGGCGGCCGGACCGCCCGCCACGCATGGCTTCGCGTGTCCGAGGTACCCGTTCGTCCATCGGCTGCGCCGACCTCCGGCGGGCCGGGGACGAAAGGGGAGTTCTCATGCTCCGTGCCATAGCGGACGTTCTGCGCCAGATCGGCGCCGCCCTCGCCACCGTCGTGACGCTGCCGTTCCGGGCCGTGGCCCGGCTGTTCGGCGGAGCGTCACGTTCCGCGGGGCGGGGCGGGCGGAGTGCCGGCCGGCGGCCGGGCCGCATGGGGCACGCCCGCCGGGTCTGATCACCCGCGGTCGGCGTCACCTGCCACAATTGCCCGGCAACCTCAGCGAGAAGGCGGTACCGGAACGTGGCAGCTTTGAAGACGTCCACCCCAGCGTCCATCGAAGGCAGGATCGCCGAGGAGCTCGGCGTACGGGAGCGGCAGGTGAAGGCCGCCGTCGACCTGCTCGACGGCGGCTCCACGGTGCCCTTCATCGCGCGCTACCGCAAGGAAGCGACCGAGATGCTCGACGACGCGCAGCTGCGCACGCTCGAGGAGCGTCTGCGCTACCTGCGCGAGCTGGAGGACCGGCGCGCCGCGATCCTCGACTCGGTCCGTGAGCAGGGCAAGCTCACCGACGAGCTCGAAGCGCGGATCCGCGAGGCGGACACGAAGGCCCGGCTCGAGGACATCTACCTGCCGTTCAAGCCGAAGCGGCGCACCAAGGCGCAGATCGCCCGCGAGGCCGGGCTCGAACCGCTCGCGGACGGGCTGCTCGCCGACCCGGGCGTCGAACCGCAGGCCGCGGCCGCCGCGTTCGTGGACGCCGACAAGGGCGTCGCGGACCCGCAGGCCGCCCTGGACGGCGCGCGGGCGATCCTCGCCGAGCGGTTCTCCGAGGACGCCGACCTGATCGGCGAGCTGCGCGAGCGCATGTGGGTGCGCGGCAGGCTCGCCGCGAAGGTCCGGGAGGGCAAGGAGGAGGCGGGCGCCAAGTTCGCCGACTACTTCGACTTCACCGAGCCCTTCACCGAGCTGCCCTCGCACCGCGTCCTCGCCATGCTGCGCGGCGAGAAGGAAGAGGTCCTCGACCTCGTGCTCGAGCCCGAGGAGCCCTCCGACACGCCGGGCGCCCCGTCCTCGTACGAAGGCATCGTCGCCCAGCGCTTCGGCATCGCCGACCGCGGCCGGCCCGGCGACAAGTGGCTGCAGGACACGGTCCGCTGGTCCTGGCGGACGCGGATCCTCGTGCACCTCGGCATCGACCTGCGGCTGCGGCTGCGGACCGCCGCCGAGGACGAGGCGGTGCGCGTCTTCGCGTCGAACCTGCGCGACCTGCTGCTGGCCGCGCCCGCGGGCACGCGCGCGACGCTGGGCCTGGACCCCGGGTTCCGTACGGGTGTGAAGGTCGCCGTCGTCGACGCGACCGGCAAGGTCGTCGCGACCGACACGATCCACCCGCACGTCCCCGCCAACAAGTGGGACCAGTCCCTGGCGACACTCGCCCGGCTCGCCAAGGAGCACGACGTCGACCTGATCGCCATCGGGAACGGCACGGCGTCGCGCGAGACCGACAAGCTCGCCGGTGAACTCATCACCAAGCACCCCGAGTTGAACCTGACGAAGGTGATGGTCTCCGAGGCGGGCGCCTCGGTGTACTCGGCGTCGGCGTTCGCCTCGCAGGAGCTGCCCGACCTCGATGTCTCGATCCGCGGCGCGGTGTCCATCGCCCGCCGCCTCCAGGACCCGCTCGCCGAGCTCGTGAAGATCGACCCCAAGTCGATCGGTGTCGGGCAGTACCAGCACGACCTGTCCGAGGTGAAGCTGTCGCGCTCCCTCGACGCGGTCGTCGAGGACTGTGTGAACGGCGTCGGCGTGGACGTCAACACGGCCTCCGCCCCGCTCCTCGCCCGGGTCTCCGGCATCGGCGCGGGTCTGGCGGAGAACATCGTGGCGCACCGCGACGCGAACGGCCCGTTCAAGAGCCGCAAGGGCCTCAAGGACGTCGCCAGGCTCGGCCCGAAGGCGTACGAGCAGTGCGCGGGCTTCCTCCGCATCCGCGGCGGCGACGACCCGCTGGACGCCTCCAGCGTGCACCCGGAGGCATACCCCGTGGTGCGCAGGATGGTGAAGTCGGTGGGCGGCGAGGTCGGTTCGCTGATCGGCAACACGCCGGCGCTGCGCTCGCTGAAGCCGGACGCGTTCGTGGACGAGGTCTTCGGTCTGCCCACCGTCACGGACATCCTCAAGGAGCTGGAGAAGCCCGGGCGCGACCCGCGGCCCGCCTTCAAGACGGCGACCTTCAAGGACGGCGTCGAGAAGATCTCCGACCTCGCCGCCGGAATGGTCCTCGAAGGCGTCGTGACGAACGTCGCCGCGTTCGGCGCGTTCGTGGACGTGGGCGTGCACCAGGACGGTCTGGTCCATGTGTCCGCCATGTCCAAGACGTTCGTCAAGGACCCGCGTGACGTCGTGAAGCCCGGCGACATCGTCAAGGTGAAGGTTATGGACGTCGACATCCCGCGCAAGCGGATCTCGCTGACGCTGCGGCTCGACGACGAGGCGAACGCCTCCGGCGGCGACGGGGAGCAGCCGAGGCGGGGCGGCGGCCGGCCGCCTCAGCAGCGGCAGCGGGGCCAGGGCGGTGGCGGCGGCCAGGGCCGACGCCAGCAGGGCCAGGGGCAGAGTCAGGGCCAGGGGCAGCGGGGCGGTGGCCGCGGGCAGAAGCCGCAGCGGCAGGGCCCGCCGCCCGCGAACGACGCGATGGCCGAGGCGTTGCGGCGGGCGGGCCTCGTCGACCCGAAGCGGCGCTGACGGGCCGCGGAGCCTTCGTGGGACCGGGAAAGGCGGGGGTCAGAGTGGCAGTTCCGTCACTTTGCCCTCCGCCACCTCCAGGCGGCGGGTCACGTGGACCGCGTCCAGCATCCTTCGGTCGTGCGTGACGAGCAGCAGGGTGCCCTGGTAGGCGTCCAAGGCCGTCTCCAGCTGCTCGATCGCGGGGAGGTCCAGGTGGTTCGTCGGCTCGTCGAGGACGAGGAGGTTGACGCCCCGGCCCTGGAGCAGCGCGAGGCCCGCGCGGGTCCGCTCGCCGGGCGACAGCGTCGCCGCCGGGCGCAGGACGTGGTCCGCCTTCAGGCCGAACTTGGCGAGCAGCGTGCGGACTTCGGCGGGTTCGGTGTCCGGGACGGCCGCGCAGAACGCGTCCAGCAGGGACTCCTCGCCGTGGAACAGGGCGCGCGCCTGGTCGACCTCGCCGACCAGGACGCCCGAGCCGAGCGCGGCGTGCCCCTCGTCCAGCGGGACGCGGCCCAGGAGCGCCGCCAGCAGCGTGGACTTGCCCGAGCCGTTGGCGCCGGTGATCGCCACGCGGTCCGCCCAGTCGATCTGCAGGGTGACGGGGCCGAGCGTGAACGAGCCCCGGTGGACCTCCGCGTCGCGCAGGCTCGCGACGACCGCGCCCGAGCGGGGCGCGGCGGCGATCTCCATGCGGAGCTCCCATTCCTTGCGGGGCTCCTCGACGACGTCGAGGCGCTCGATCATGCGCTGCGTCTGGCGGGCCTTCGCCGCCTGCTTCTCGCTGGCGTCGGCGCGGAAGTTCCGGCCGATCTTGTCGTTGTCGCCGCCACCCGACCTGGCCTTGCGGCGGGCGTTCTTGACGCCCTTGTCGGCCCAGGAACGCTGCATCTGGGCGCGGCTCTGGAGCGCGGCCTTCTTGTCGGCGTACTCCTCGTACTCCTCGCGGGCGTGCCGGCGGGAGGTGTCGCGCTCCTCCAGGTACGCGTCGTAGCCGCCGCCGTAGAGGTTGATCTGCTGCTGGGCCAGGTCGAGTTCGAGGACCTTGGTGACGGTGCGGGTGAGGAACTCGCGGTCGTGGCTGACGACGACCGTGCCGGCGCGCAGGCCGCGCACGAAGCTCTCGAGCCGTTCCAGGCCCGCGAGGTCGAGGTCGTTGGTCGGCTCGTCCAGGAGGAACACGTCGTAGCGGGAGAGGAGCAGGGAGGCGAGTCCGGCGCGGGCCGCCTGGCCTCCCGAGAGGGAGGTCATCGGCTGGTCCAGGCTCACGCCGAGCCCGAGCGAGTCGGCGGTCTCCTCGGCGCGCTCGTCGAGGTCCGCGCCGCCGAGCGCCAGCCAGCGCTCCAGGCTGGCCGCGTACGCGTCGTCCGCGCCCGGGGCGCCGTCGACCAGGGCCTGCGTGTCCCGGTCCATGGCCAGCTGCGCCTCGGCCACGCCGGTGCGGCGGGCCAGGAAGGCACGGATGGTCTCGCCGGGGCGACGGTCGGGCTCCTGCGGCAGGTGTCCCACGGAGGCGGTGGCGGGCGAGAGCCTCAGCTCGCCCCCTTCGGGGGTGTCGAGCCCCGCGAGCAGCCGCAGCAGGGTGGACTTCCCCGCTCCGTTGGCCCCGACGAGCCCGATGACGTCCCCGGGGGCGACGACGAGGTCGAGCCCGGCGAACAGGGTGCGGTCGCCGTGGCCGGCGGCGAGATCTTTGGCGACGAGGGTTGCGGTCATCAGGGGGCAATTGTAGGTCGGCGGGTTCTGGCGGGTGGCCCAGGCATCCTCACCCCGGCAGGGCCGACGTAGGGGTGACCAGCACATGGGTCGACGTGCGGGCCACCACGTACGACGTGCCCTTGGTCGTCCTGGGAGCCAGGGGAACCCGGTGGCGCCCCGGCTCCAGGACCTCGTCGAAGACCTCGTGGACGTGGGTGCGGGAGAGGCGGTCCATCCGGTACGCCGTGAGTTGGACCCGGCACGTCGAGGTGACGTCGAGCTCCGCGGCGCGGGGCCCCGCGGCGAGGTGGGTGAGGCGGCGCTGCTCCTGGGGGCTGCGGTCCAGCGCGTCCTCGATCTGGGCGACCAGGAGCGGGACGATCGGGGCGAGGCCGTCGACGTAGGCGACCGGGACGTCCGCGGCGGCGAAGGCGGCGCGCACGGACTGCCGGGTGGCCGCGGGCACCGTCGGGCCGAAGGCCACGGCACCGTACGTGCGGAGTTCGTCGGCCGGCACCCCCGCCGCGTCCGCCGCGATCTCCGCGCCGACACCGATCGTCCGCAGTGCGGCGGCGAGCTTCGCGAGGGTCGCCACGCGCGCGCCGATGAGGAGGACCCGGCGACGGTGCTGCGCCTCGTCGCCCTCGGCGAGCAACTGCCCGAGTGCCGCCCGGTATTCGTCGCCCCGGAACCGGAACGGCCCTATGCCGTGGTACCCGTTGAGTTCCAGGTCGGCCCGTTCCGACGTCTGCCAGGCGAAGTCGCGCCAGACGAAGTCGTCGCTGCCGTCGGCGGCCTTCTCGATCACCGCCGTGACCGCGCCGCACTCCAGGCCCTCGCACTCGGGGCAGCCATATATGACGTAACGCCCCTCCTCCAGCGGCGCCTGGGCCTCCAGGAGCAGTCGGCGTACGTGCGTGGTGAAGATGGCCGGCGGGATGTCGGACGCCAGCGGCGACACCGCGTCGAGGTCGGAGAGCTGGAAGAGGAGCGGGCGGCCGTCGACGATGAAGTCGACGAAATCGCGGTGCACTTGGTAGTCACCGTTGGCGAGAACCCCACCGGCGCGGATGGCCGGTGCCAGACCGAAGGTCGCGTACTCGGCAGACATGCTGTGAGTATCCCCACCTGAAGTGTGATGTGAGCACGGCATCGCACATTCCGATGGGTGGCGGCCAGGCGGCGCCGGGCGCGGCACCGACGAGTACGAGGGAGTTGCGGCGCGGGCGTGCCCGTCGGCGCACGCATGGTCGAGGGCGTACCTGCCGCGACGGGTCTGGACGACGCCGTCGTCGCGGTGTGGCCAGGGAGGCGGCGCGCTCGGGTGTGCGCCGCCTCCCTGTGCCTCCGGTCAGCGGGGCGAGACCGGGTCGTTGTCCCGTTCAGGGCCGTCGCCGTTGTCGTCGGTCGCGGGGCCGATCTGGAGCTCGAAGTCACCGTCGTGGTGCTCGTGGCCTGCGATGACGGCCTTCTCCAGGACCTCCGTGCCGTGCTCGCCGCGCACGATCAGCGGGTCGTGCCGCAGGTCCCGCATGAGGGCCACGCACATGCCGATCATCACGATGGTGAAGGGCGCGGCGACCAGGATCGTGAGGTTGCGCAGACCCGTGAGCGCGTCGTCGTTGCCGTCGCCGATCAGGAGCATGATCGCGCCGACGGCGCCGGTGACGATGCCCCAGAAGATCACGACGAACCGGCCGGGTTCGAGGGCGCCCTTCTGGGAGAGCGTGCCCATGACGATGGAGGCGGCGTCGGCTCCCGAGACGAAGAAGATGCCGACGAGGATCATGACCAACAGGCTGGTCACGGTGGCGATGGGGTACTCGTTCAGGAGGCCGAACAGCTGGGCCTCCTGGGTCGTGTCGCCCTTGAGTCCCCCGCGGTCGGCGACCGTCATGGCGCTGCCGCCGAAGACGGCGAACCAGATGAGGCTGACGGTGCTGGGCACCAGGATGACGCCGCCGACGAACTGGCGGATCGTACGGCCGCGGCTGATGCGCGCGATGAACATGCCGACGAAGGGCGTCCAGGAGATCCACCAGGCCCAGTAGAAGACCGTCCAGCTGCTCAGCCACTCGGCGACGCCTTCGCCGCTCGACGCCTCGGTGCGGCCGATGAGCTGCGGCAGGTCGTTGAGGTAGGCGCCGATGGAGGTGGGCACCATGTCGAGGATGATGACGGTCGGGCCCGCGATGAAGACGAAGACGACCAGGAGCCCGGCGAGCACCATGTTGATGTTGGAGAGCCACTGCACGCCCTTCTCCACACCGGAGATGGCGGACGCCACGAAGGCCAGGGTCAGCACGGCGATGATCACGACGAGCAGGCCGGTGCCCGCCTTGTCCATCCAGTCGACCTCCTCCATGCCGCTGCCGATCTGCAGGGCGCCGAGGCCCAGCGAGGCGGCCGAGCCGAAGAGGGTGGCGAAGATGGCGAGGATGTCGATGACACGGCCCCAGGCGCCGCGGGCGTGCTTCTCGCCGATGAGCGGCTCGAAGACGGCGCTGATGGTCTGCCGGCGGTTGCGGCGGAAGGTGCTGTACGCGATGGCGAGGCCCACGACCGCGTAGATCGCCCACGGGTGGAGCGTCCAGTGGAAGAGGGTGGTGGCCATCGCGGTCTCCATGGCCGCGGGCGCGTCCGCCGGGTCGGTGCCCGGCGGATGGTCCTTGAAGTGCGCGAGGGGCTCGCTCACTCCGTAGAACATCAGGCCGATGCCCATGCCGGCGCTGAACATCATGGCGACCCAGGAGACCGTGCGGAACTCCGGGTCCTCGCCCTCGTTGCCGAGGGTGATCTTTCCGTAGCGGCTCACGGCGAGCCAGAGCGCGAAGACGACGAACCCCGTGGCGGTCAGCATGAAGAACCAACCGCCGTTGTGCATCAGACCGTTGAGCATGTCCGTGGAGACATTCTCGAGCGAGTCCGTCGACACCGCGCCCCAGACCACGAACGCGAGGGTGAGCACGGCGGTGACGCCGAACACCACCCGGTCCGTCTGCGGGGACCGGCCGCCGGGGGCGGGCGCCATGATCTCCGACGCCCCTCCCCCGTCGTCCGCTTTATGCTGATCCTGCGTCACAAGTGACACCTTTCAGGGGGTCGGTATTGAGTCGAGAGTTTGTTCTTCGTTACCCCCTACCACATGTGACGTACCTCTCACCTTCTCAACAGGCCATGTCGGGCCGACCTGTGACCATGTGATACGGCGCGCGCTCGTCGAGCAGCAGCGGCACGAGGGCCCGTGCGGACTGCCGCAGGGGAACATATGCGCCAGTTTTCGTGCGCTTCACGGTGACGCCGTGCAGGGCCAGTTCGTCCTTGATGTCGCCGTACTGTGCGGCGTCCAGGCGGTATCCGCAGGGCGGGTCCTGGATGATCTCGGACGGCTCGGCGGGGTCGTTGTCGGCGCCCCCGATGTAGACCGGACCGCGGTCGAGGAAGCCCTTCGCGCGGGCCGCACCGGTGGCAGCCTCCAGCTCTCCGCGGCGTGCGTCGGTGTAGTCGAGCAGGCCGCCGAGCGCGGAGCGTTGGGAGGTGACGCGGCGCCGGTTGTTGAGCGCCTCGTCCTTCTTCTCGGCCTCCGTGAGGGGATCGACGCGGCTCTCGATCAGCAGCCCGGCGGCGTGCTTGATGCCGGACATGTTGCGCAGGATGCGCTCCTGCCCGTCGCCCGCGGTCTGCTTGATGGGGTCGCCGGTGACGGGGTCGGTCCAGATGCCGTACGTGCCCGTCGTGTATCCGTCGCGCCCGGCGGCCGGCCGCACGTACGCCTTGGACAGCGTCTGCGCCTCCGCGTGCACGGCGTCGTCGGTGTTGAGGTTGCGCGGCCAGAGGTCGAACAGGTCCTTGTCGTAGTACTTGGGCGTGGCGCCGTACTCGTGCAGGTCGTAGATGGCGTCGGGCTTGCGGTCCCGGATCACCGCGGCCATGGCGCGGGCCTCGGCGGTCCTGAGGGAGAGGTGGTCGCGGTTGATGTCGACGCCGTCGGAGTTGCCGCGGGTGTCGGCGGCGCGCCCGTCGGGGTTGGCGGTCGGCACGACGAGGAGCGTGGTGCGGCTGAGGAAGCGTTTCGTCTTCTTGTCCCTGGCGTACGCCAGGTCGCGGATCGTGGACAGACAGGCCTCACGGCCCGAGGGTTCGTCGCCGTGCTGGCTGCAGATCAGCAGCACGGTGTTCTTCGCCGGGCGTTCGCCGATGCGGACCAACCGGAGGGGGCGGTCCTTCTTGGTGGTGCCGATGCGGTCGACCGAGACCCGCCCGGTGGCCCGGTCCACGGCGGCGAGGAGGTCCTGTTCCTCGGGCTGAGTGGTCCAGCGCGCTCCGTTCGTCTCCTCGAATCCGGTACGGGGCGGGGTCGGCGTCGCCTGCGCGGGCGCCGTCAGGAGCGGCGCGGCGAGCGCGGCGGTGGCGCAGACGAGCGCGAGGGAGCGGATGCGCGGGGTCATGAAGTGCTGCCTCCCGGGACGGGGTTGATGCGGCGCGGCGGGGCCACGCCGTCGAGTCGGGCTTCGCGGGGAGTGACGGATGCGGTGGTGGTGAACGAACCGGCGCCGCCCACCAGGGGCAGTTTCGCCGAGGTGCGGGCCAGGTCGAGGGTGAGCGTCGGGGTGTCGGCGGGCGGTTCGATCAGATCGCGGTCGGTGCCCGCCACGATCAGGGCGAGCCGGTGCCCCTTGGGCACGACGTGGTCGGTGGCGGCGAGGTCGAGGGTGATGGTGTGCGGCTTGCCCGGGGTGAGGGGGCGGCCGTGGCGGGGGTCGGCCCAGTTGCCGAGGTCGGCCCAGCCGCGGCTGAAGATCGTGTAGTCGACGTCGGCGGTGTTCGCGCGCGTCTCCTTGAAGCAGGAGCTGTCACCCGCGGTGCTCGGTCCCCAGCACGTGCGTTCGGGGAGCGTGGTGATGCCCTCGCCCGCCGCCGCGTAGTCGCGGATGGTGTCGGGGCCGAGGTCGACGAGGACCGCGGAGAGGTGAGCGGTGCGGGTTGTCGGGGTCGCGGTGACGGTGACCTGGGAGGAGCCGGAGATACGCAGGTCACGGGCGAGCGGCCGGGTAATGAAGCCCGCCTTCTCCGGTGTCGGCACGTCGATCTTCTCGGCCCAGGCCGTCTCGCTCAGGCGCCGGTCGTCGGTGAACGTCTCGGTGCCCTTGCCGCGCCGGGTGCCGAGGGTGCCGACGCCGGGCTCCGTGCCCTTGGCGGGGCGCAGTTCCACGGCGCGGGTGCCGCGCGGGGGCCAGACGCGGTCGGTGCTCCAGCGGTCCGGTGCGCGTTCGACGTCGGCCATCGGCTCGCGGTCGATCCCGTTGTCGTGGCCGAGGAGTTCGTGGTCGAACCAGCGGTGCAGGGTGCGGACCCAGTCGGCGCGGCGGAAGTCGAACGGGTCGACGTGGCCTGTCTGGCTGAGCCAGATCTTGCGGTCCACGCCGTTCTCGGCGAGCGCGTCCCACCACTGGCCGAAGTGCTTGGTGCGGACGTTGAGGTCCTGCATGCCGTGGACGACGAAGACGCTGGCGCGCACCTTGTCGGCGTCGGGTACGTGGTTGCGCTCGCTCCACAGGGAGGTCCAGTCGCCGGTGCGGGGCGCCCCCTCGATCAACCGCTGCTGTACGGCGCCGCAGCGGGCGCGGGCCTCGGGGCTCTCCACGTAGTTCGACAGCCACTCGGGGCCGCTGCCGTACAGCGGGGCGCCCTTGGCGAAGTAGTAGTCGTACCAGGACGAGATCGCACCGATCGGCACGATGGTCTTGAGACCCGGGACTCCGGTGGCGGCGACGCCTTGGGCGACGGTGCCGTCGTAGCTCTTGCCGATCATTCCGGTGGCGCCGTTGCTCCAGGTCGCCTGCGTCCGTTCGGTGCCCGTGCGGCTGGTGTAGCCCCGGGCGCGGCCGTTCAGCCAGTCGACGACGGCTTTCGCGGACTGGACGTCGGAGCGGCCGCCGACGTCGACGCAGCCGTCGGAGCGGTTGGTGCCCGCGAGGTCCACGGCGACGTAGCCGTAGCCGCGGGGCACGAAGTAGTTGTCGTAGTACAGCGGGAGCTGGACGGGGTCGCCGTTCGCGTCGTACGTCTTCTTCTGGCTCTCGTTGCCGCGTCCGCAGCACGCGTAGTACGGGCTCGCGTCCATGATCACGGGGATGCGGCGGCCCCGGCGGTCGAGTTCACGGGGTCTGACTATGTCGACGGCGACGCGGTCGGTCCTCCCGTCCGCGTCGCCGTCGATCCTGGTGTCGACCCATACGGATTCGCGTATCGCGTCCTCGTACGAGTACACGGGTCTGCTCCCGCGCGGCGTGCGCGAGGCCTCGGCGGCGCCTTGCGCCGCGCCCGGGGACATGAGTCCGGCGATCAGGGCGGCAAGCGCCGCCGTCAGGAGCGTTCTCCACAGGATGCGGGTGCGTCGCGCGCATTTCGGCATGGCGCGGAAGGTACACCGGTGAACTCGCGTGCGACAGAGGGCCGCACGCAGCGACGACAGGTGCATGGGACATTGAGGCACATGTCGGCCGAATGGCAATCATGTGACGGCTGGGGCCATGGACATGACGTGTGTGGGAGGGGCTGAATAGGCTCGACGACCAAGACGAACACGTGTTGTGAACCTACGACTTGGAGATCTTGTGCACCGCAGACTCATCGCCCCGGGCGCTCTGGCGGCCTCTCTTCTGCTGGCGATCCCGGCATCGGCCGCCGACTTCTCCCCCGGGGCCCCGGGCATCGGCGACCCCTATTACCCGGCGAGCGGCAACGGCGGATACGACGTCTCGCACTACGACCTGCGGCTGAAGTACCAGCCCAAGACCGACCTGCTCGAAGGCACGGCGACGCTGAACGCCCGCACCACGCAGGACCTCTCGCGCTTCAACCTCGACTTCGGCCTGAAGGTCTCCGAGGTGCGGGTCAACGGCAAGAAGGCGAAGTTCAAGAAGACCGGCGACCAGGAGCTGGAGATCACGCCTCCGGCCGGGCTGCCCAAGGGCACGGCGGTCACGGTCGTCGTGCGGTACGCGGGCAAGCCGTCCGAGCTGAAGATCAACGGTTACACGGCGTGGCACCGGACGCCGGACGGCGGTGTCGCGGCGCAGGAGCCGGAGGCCGCCGTGTGGTGGTTCCCCTCCAACGACCACCCCCTGGACAAGGCGACGTACGACGTGTCCGTATCGGTGCCCGACGGCACCCAGGCGATCTCCAACGGCGTACTCCAGTCGCAGAGTTCCAAGCTCGGCTGGACCCGCTACAGCTGGCGGTCGAACAAGCCGCAGGCCAGCTACCTCGCGACGCTCGCGGTCGGCAGGTTCGACATCACGACCGACAAGACGGAGGACGGTCTGCCCGTCCTCAACGCGTACAGCAAGGACCTGGGCGACAACGCGGGCGCGGCGCGGGCCAGCATCGAGCGGACCACCGAGGTCGCCGAGTGGCTGGAGACGCTCTACGGCAAGTACCCCTTCAACGCGCTCGGCGGCTACGTCCCGAACGTGAAGAGCAGCTACGCCCTGGAGACCCAGACGCGGCCCTTCTACAGCCCCGCCGCGTTCGCGAACGGCTCCAACGCCTCCATCGTCGTCCACGAGCTGGCCCACCAGTGGTACGGCGACAGCGTCTCCGTGGACGGCTGGAAGGACATCTGGGTCAACGAGGGCTTCGCCCGCTACAGCCAGTGGCTGTGGTCGGAGAAGGAGGGCGAGGGCACGGCGCAGGAGCTGGCGGACTACGTGTACGCCCAGCGCCCCGCCGACGACCCGTTCTGGAAGGTCAAGCCGGGCGACCCGGGCCCGGACAACCAGTTCCACGGCGCGGTGTACGACCGAGGCGCGCTCGCCCTCCAGGCCCTGCGCAACGAGGTCGGCGACGACACGTTCTTCGCCATCCTCAAGGGCTGGCCGCAGAAGCACGCGTACGGCAACGCCAAGGTGAGCGACTTCGTGAAGTACGCGGAGAAGATCTCCGGCAAGCCGCTGGCAGAGCTCTTCGACACGTGGCTCTACCAGCCGTCACGGCCCGAGGCGCCCGCGGTGCGCGAGGCCGGCATCGCCCTCTCGGCGGCCGCCCCCGCCAAGCCGAAATCGTGGAAGCAGATCGCGGCGACCAACGGCGTGCACGACCACGGGCACGGCCACGGTCACTGAGAATCCGCTGCGCGCCGCGCCGTCGGGATCCGGTTCCCGGCGGCGCGGTGGCGTGCGCGGGCCCTGCGGGCCGCCGGGAGGTAGCGCAGGCGCTCGGGCAGGAGCGGTACGACCGTGCGGACCACGCGGCCGAGGCGGCGCAGTCCGCGCTCCTGCGCCGCGGTCCAGGGCAGACCGATGGCCTCGCGGGCGTCCGGGGGCATCAGGCCGATCGTGACGAAGCGGCGGAAACGGGCCAGCGGGGGCAGCAGTACGGGCCACAGGATGCGCAGCAGCAGACGCAGGGGAGCCGGGCCGCGGTCCGGCGGCGGGACGGACTGGTCGACGGCGGTCAGTTCGGCGGCGACCGCGGTGAGTTCGATCTCCTCGGCGAGGACCTCGCGGTAGTGCGGCCAGAACTCTTCCAGGGTCTGCGGCATGTCCCGATCATGGATGCCGAGGATCCGGCCGACCTGGAGCCACTCGGCGTACAGCTGCCGCTCCTGCGCCTCGGTGAAGGGGCGGCCCAGGTACTTCTGCGCGTGCCGGTAGACGGGGAAGCCGGTGGCGTGCACCCAGGCGTAGTTCGCGGGCGTCAGCGCGTGGTAGCGGCGGCCCCGGGTGTCCGTGCCCTGGATGGTGCGGTGCAGCACGCGCAGCCTGCGGCCCTCGGCCGCCGCCTCTTCGCCGCCGTACACCCACAGCAGGACCGAGCGGATCGAGCGCTCGCCCCTCCCCCACGGGTCGGTGCGGAACACGGAGTGCTCGTCGACGCCCGCGCCCACCGCCGGGTGCGCCACCTGCATGGTGAGAGCGGGTGGCAGCATCAGGAGCATGCGGATGTCACCGGCGATGTCCCAGAGGATGCCGCCGGGCGGGGGCGGAAGCGGGGACGTGCCGGCGGAGTCGTTCGTGCCGTGAGCCGCGCGCTGCTCGCGTGCGTCGGCCGGGTGGTTCATGCGCCGTGCTCCTCGGACGTGCCCGGTTGGTGCACGTCCCAGTATGCGACCGGTTCGGCACCGTCTTTCAGCGGGCCTCTGCGTACGCCTCCAGGATGACGTCGAGGACCGCGTCCGGTTCCCGCACCGTCGGGAAGTGGTCGCTGTGCGCGAGCCGCACCACGCGGCAGCCCGGAATGCGCTGCGCCATGGTCTCGTTCAGGCGGACCACCTCGGGCTGGTCGCGCTCCCCGATGGCCAGGGTGCAGGGGACGTCGAGCTCGCCGAGCCGGTCGTAGGCGGGCGGGTCCGGCACGTGGTGCGGGTGCACGGCGAACCACGCCGGGACCACGGCCTTGAGCAGCGCCGTCACTTCGGGGTCGGCGCCGGTGCCCGCCGCGCCGGAGACGCGCCGCATCATCGTCACGATGCCGTCGATGTCGCCCGCCTGGGCGCGCCGGCCGACCTCGGCCATGAACTCGGGCGGCAGGAGGTCGTCGGCGCCGGTGACGCCGGGGACGAGCAGGGCCAGGCTCGCCACCCGGGCGGGGTCGCGGAGCGCGAGACTGATGGCCGTGGCGCCGCCCATGCTGGAGGCCGCGAGGACGGCCCGGCCCACGCCGTAGTGGTCCAGGACCGCGATCAGATCCTCGACCAGCGAGAACGGGGCGGTCGGTGCGGGCGACCTGCCGTACCCGCGCGCGTCGTAACGGATCACCCGGTGCCGCTCCGTGAGGCGCGGCAGGGTGCCGTCCCAGATGCGGGAGTCGCCCACGCCCGGGTGCAGAAGGACCAGGGGGAGGCTTCCGCCGCCCGTGCCGCTCGGTTCACCCGAGTCGTGCGACCACAGTTCGCCGTCCTTGACCGAGACCATGACGTCCATGCCTGCGAGTCTCGGGGGGCGGCGTCCGGGCCGCCAGTGGGGGCGGGGGACGAGGGCGTGAATCCGTACGCCTAGCGGCCAAATCCCGATGGATCGGTGCCGGGGTCGGCGGACGGATCGGTTCCTGGGGTCGTGCCCGGTCCCGCCGCGGGGCCCGCGAGCGGGTCGGCCGCGGCGCGTCCCGCCACCTCGGAGGCCCACTCGGAGATCTGGCGGCGCAGTTCGGCCTCGGCCTCGGCGCGCTCCGCCTCTCCCCTGGCCTGCCCGGTGGCCGGCGGCGCTCCCTCGCCCTCCCACGCCGCGCCCGGGTGCGCCTCCGAGAACAGCGTCGACGCCGTTCGCCGCCGGCCGCGGGGCGGGGCCGGATCCGCGAGGACGGGGACCGCGAGGGGCACGAAGGCGGGGACCGGCATGAGGGCGCGCTCCATACGGAGCAGGAGGCGTGCGGCGAGGACGCGGATGGACTGCATGACGGGGCTCTACCCGCTCATCCGTGCACAACAACGCACACATGCAGGGCAGTTGTCGGCATGTGCGAAGAGGTGTGCACTCCGGCGAGAGAGGCCCGGCCGCGCCTCGCCCGGCTCAGTCCCCGAAGTCGTACACCGTCACGGAGATCCCGCGTGCCCCCAGGCGCCGGGCTATGAGCGGCTCGACGCGGGACCACTTGCCGCCCGCGAGGCCGCAGCCGATGCGCGGCATGTGCACGGAGGCGCCGAGCTCCTCTGCCTTGTCGGCGAGGGTGGCGAGGGCGGTGTCCATCGCGTCGTACCGCACCGGGACGCCCTTGCTTCCCGTGCGCGTCCCGCGCTGTCCCACCATGTTCGCGACCCACAGGCCACGGCCGACCTCGACGACCTGGACGGCGCCGAGACCGAAGTCGTTCTTGGCGCGCTGTCGGTGCCAGGCGCGATACGCCTTCTCCGGCTCGGGCCGGCGGCGCGAGAGCGCGAGCACGAAGCCCTTCCCCCAGCCCCCGAGGTCGTTGCAGACATGGGCGATGAGCTTGGGGCCCTTGCCGAACGGCGCGGTGGCGTCACCTCGGACATACGTGATCTCCGACATGACGCCACCGTACGGGCTGCCACTGACAGGGGGCGGGCTACTGAACGGCGGGCTACGTGCCCTTCGGCCCGGTGAGGCCCTCGGGCTGACGGCCCACCCGGCGCCTGACGCCGTACCAGCCCGCGACCAGGGCGAGGCCCACCACCGGGATGAGGAAGAGCGTCTTGCGGCCGACCTCGGCGTCCTTCCACATCAGGCCGAGGACGGCGAGCAGGAACGCGATGGTCACGTACTCGGTGACGCCGCTGAAGGGGAGCTGGAACTTCGGCCGGGTGATCTCGCCGCGCTTCGCGCTGCGCACGAAGGCGAGGTGGCAGACCATGATCGTGATCCAGGTGCCGATGATGCCGAGCGAGGCCACGTTCAGGACGATCTCGAAGGCCTTGCCCGGGACGACCTTGTTGAGGCCGACGCCGACGACGCCCAGGGACGCGGTCAGCAGGATGCCGCCGTAGGGGACCTGGTTGCGGTTCATCTTGGCGGTGAACTTCGGGGCGGAGCCCGACATCGCCATGGAGCGCAGGATGCGGCCGGTGGAGTACAGGCCGGAGTTGAGCGAGGACATGGCGGCGGTCAGGACCACGAAGTTCATGACGTCGCCCGCGGCCGGCACGCCGATCTTGGAGAGGACCGTCACGAAGGGGCTCTGGTCGGCGGAGTACACGACGCCGGGCAGCAGCAGCGCGAGGAGCACCACGGAGCCGACGTAGAAGAGGCCGACGCGCCACATGATCGAGTTCACCGCGCGCGGGACGATCTTCTGCGGGTCCTTGGTCTCGCCCGCGGCGACGCCGACGAGCTCCAGCGAGGCGTACGCGAAGACGACACCCTGCATGACGATCACGACCGGCATCAGGCCGTTCGGCATGAGGCCGCCATGGTCGGTGATCATGTTGAGGCCGGGCGTCTCACCGCCCACCTTGTGCTGGCTGGCGAGGAGCCAGATA
Organism: Streptomyces venezuelae; assembly: GCF_008642355.1. Taxonomy (NCBI): domain Bacteria; kingdom Bacillati; phylum Actinomycetota; class Actinomycetes; order Kitasatosporales; family Streptomycetaceae; genus Streptomyces; species Streptomyces venezuelae. The sequence continues at coordinate 7,210,017 of NZ_CP029193.1, read as the reverse complement.
CCGATGATCATGAAGGCGCTCAGTGCGGCCACCTTGATGATCGAGAACCAGAACTCCATCTCGCCGAAGTACTTCACCGAGACGAGGTTCACCGAGAGCACGATCGCGAGGGCGATCAGCGCGAGGACCCACTGGGGTATGTCGGTGAAGAAGCTCCAGTAGTGCGTGTAGAGCGCGATCGCCGTGATGTCGGCGATACAGGTGGTCGACCAGTTGAGGAAGTACATCCAACCGGCGAAGAACGCGCCCTTCTCACCGAGGAACTCACGCGCGTACGAGACGAACGAACCCGACGACGGCCGGTAGAGGACCATCTCGCCGAGCGCCCTGACGACGAAGAACGCGAAGATGCCGCACACGAGGTAGGCAAGGGCGAGCGCGGGGCCCGCCGAGTGGAGACGGCCGCCCGCCCCCAGGAAGAGGCCGGTGCCGATCGCGCCACCGATCGCGATCATGTTGACGTGACGGGCCTTGAGGTCCTTGCTGTATCCGGCGTCGCCCGCGTCCGCGGGGGCCTGGGTCGCATCCGTGCGGGGTGCGTCCAGGATGGCCGAATCTACGGCTTCCTTGCTCACGTGGTGGATCTACTCTCTGGTGCCCGGAAGAACTCCGGGGTCCGGAATGTGCCCCGGTCCGCGCAACCCCTGACGCGCGCGAACCGACGGGACACCTTCCCCCAGAGATCGCCCTCCACGCGGTGGCGCACGTCACATAGCGGGACTTCTCACATGCTGGTCAGGGGGTGTACAGACCGTCGATGACCTGCATGTACTTGTCACGGATCACCCGGCGGCGCAGCTTCAGGGACGGTGTCAGCTCGCCGGTCTCGGGCCCCCATTCCTCGGTGAGGAGCCGGTAGCGCTTGATCTGCTCGGTGCGGTTCAGGCGCGCGTTGGCGGCCTCGACCGCGCGCGCCACCTCGGCCCGCACCTCCTCGTGCGTGGCCGGATCGCCCTCTACATCGATCCCGCGCGCCGCGGCCCAGGCGGGCGTCATCTCCCGGTCGAGGACGAGCAGCGCCACGAGATAGGACCGGCCGTCCCCGTGGACCAGGGCCTGCCCTATAAGAGGGTGCTCCTTGAGCGTGTTCTCGACGAGGGCGGGCGAGACGTTCTTGCCCGTCGACGTCACGATCATTTCCTTCTTGCGGTCGGTGAGCCAGAGGTAGCCGTCCTCGTCGAGGCGCCCGATGTCACCGGTGGCGAACCAGCCGTCCGCGTCCCGTGCGTCGTCGAGGCCCCCGTCGGGCCGCAGGTAGCCGTCGAAGACGGTGGCGCCGCGCACGAGGATCTCGCCGTCCTCCGCGATGCGTACGTCGAGCCCCTCCAGGGGGCGGCCCACCGAGCCGAGCCGGAACGCGTCGGGGCTGTTGGTGGTGACCACGCCGGAGGTCTCGGTGAGCCCCCACGCGTCCATGATCACGAGTCCGAACCCGGCCCAGAAGCGGGAGACGTCCAGCGGCATCGGCGCGGAGGCGCTCGCCGTCCACTCGAGCCGGTCGAACCCGGCAAGCGCGAGGAGCGGGTCCAGAACATCCCGCTTGGCCTCCTCGTACGCGGACCGCAGCGCTTCGGAGGGCTCCTCGCCCCGCTCCCGGCAGGCCACGTGCGCGCGTGCCGTCTCGTTGGCGGCCTCGATGGCGCGGCGCCGCTCCTCGGGCAGTCCGGCGAGCGCCGCCCGTACGGAGGCGGCGAGCTTCTCCCACACGCGCGGGACGCCGAAGAACTGGAAGGGGTGCAGTTCGCGCGCGGTGGCGGCCACGTGGGCGGGGTCGGCGCACAGGTAGACGTGGGCGGCGCGCAGGACCGGCAGGTAGATGCCGAGCAGGCGCTCCGCGATGTGCGCGAAGGGCAGGTAGCAGATGTGGCCCACGTGGTCGGGGAAGTCGACGACGCCGTCCAGGGCGACGCCGCCCACGAGGACGTTGCGGTGGGTGAGGCGGACGCCCTTCGGGTCGCCGGTGGTGCCGGAGGTGTAGACGACGGTGAGGGCGTCGGTGGGACGGTTCTCGCGCCACCCCTTCTCGAACGCGTCGGGGTCGAAGAGCCGGCTGCCCGTGGCGTGCAGGGAGCCGTACGTGCGGTGCTCGCCCGCTTCGGCGGCCTCCACGACGACGAGGCGCTCCAGCGGGGCGGTGCCGTCCGCCAGGAGGGGCTCCCAGCGCGGCAGTTCGCGGGCGCCCTCGACGATCGCGAACCGGGCCCGGCTGTGCCGGACGATGTGGGCGACCTGTTCGGGGGCCGAGGTGCCGTACACGGTGACGGGGACGGCACCGAGGTGCACCAGGGCGAGGTCGGTGAGCCAGTGCTCGGGGCGGTTGCCCATCATCATCAGGACGTGTTCGCCGCGCTCGACGCCGAGCGCGGCGTAACCGGCGGCAAGGACGCCGACCTTGCGCCGTGCCTCGCGCCAGGTCAGCGTCGACCACTCCTCCCCCGCACGCCAGGAGAGCGCGGGAAGACCTCCGTGGTCCTCGGCATTGCGGAGCAGCAGGGCGGGGAGCGTGATGTCGGCAGGGTCTCCGGGGAGTCGCAGGATCGTGGTCATGACCGCCTCCTGGTGCCATCGATTGGGCCGGAGGGTTTCACAACACCGGTGTGCCAGCAATACTGTTGCACCATGACGACCGATACCGAGGGCGTCGCGACCGGGACCGACGAGCCGACGCTCACGGTCGACGAGCTCGCCGCGCGCGCGGGCGTCACGGTCCGCACGATCCGCTTCTACAGCACCAAGGGTCTCCTGCCGCCGCCGGTCATCGGCCCGCGCCGCGTCGGCCACTACGGCCAGGAGCACCTCTCGCGGCTCGCCCTCATCGAGGAGCTGCAGCACCAGGGCATGACGCTCGCCGCGATCGAACGGTATCTGGAGCAGCTGCCGGCGGACCTCAGCGCGCACGACCTGGCCATTCACCGTGCCCTTGTGGCCTCCTGGGCGCCCGACTCGGCGGAGGACGTGCCGCGCGGCGAGCTGGAGCGCAGGGCGGGCCGTGCGCTGGGGGACGAGGATCTGGAACGGCTCGCGGCGATGGGCGTGGTCGCCGGTACCGAGACCGTGGGGACGTACCGCGTGGACCTGGGTCTGCTGCGCCTGGGTGTGCAGCTCCTGGACGTGCCCATCGCGCACGAGACGATCCTGGCCGCGCGCACGGTCCTGCTGGAGCACACGCGCTCGGCGGCCGGTGAGCTGTCGCGGCTCTTCCGCGACGAGGTGTGGAGTCCCTACCGCGAGCGCGAGTCGGACACGGAGGACGCCGAGCAGGTGGCGGCGATGCGGTCGCTGTCGGCGCACATGCAGCCGATGGTGGTGCAGGCACTGGTGACGGCGTTCCAGCGCTCCCTCAAGGAGGAGCTGCGGGAGTGGCTCAAGGAGGACTGAGCCGGGTCAGGCCCCACGGCAGGACGCGGCGCGGCAGTGGCCCCGGCTCCACCCCCGACCGGGCGGAACCGGAGCCACCGCGAGGCCTCAGGCGTCGCTGAACTTGCCGCCGCTCTCCGCCTTCTCGACCAGCAGCGCGGGCGGCGCGAACCGCTCCCCGTAGGTCGCGGCGAGTTCACGCGCGCGTGCCACGAAGCCGGGCAGGCCGCCTTCGTAGCCGTTGATGTACTGCAGTACGCCGCCCGTCCAGCCCGGGAAGCCGATCCCGAGGATGGAGCCGATGTTGGCGTCGGCTACGGAGGTCAGGACGCCCTCCTCCAGCAGGCGTACGGTGTCGAGCGCTTCGGAGAAGAGCATCCGCTCCTGCATGTCCTTGAACGGGATCTCGTGCCCCGGCTTGGTGAAGTGCTCGCGCAGGCCCGGCCAGAGCCGGTCGCGCTTGCCGTCCACGTACTCGTAGAAGCCCGCTCCCCCGCTCCTGCCGGGGCGCCCGAACTCGTCCACCATGCGGTCGATGACACTGTCGGAGGGGTGGCCCGCCCAGGTGCCGCCCGCCTCCTCGACCGCCCGCCTGGTCTCGTCGCGGATCTTGCGGGGCAGCGTCAGGGTCAGCTCGTCCATGAGGGAGAGGACCTTCGCCGGGTAGCCGGCCTGGGCGGCTGCCTGCTCGACGGACGCGGGCTCGATTCCCTCGCCGACCATCGCGACACCCTCGTTGATGAAGTGCCCGATGACGCGCGAGGTGAAGAACCCGCGCGAGTCGTTCACGACGATCGGCGTCTTGTTGATCTGGCGCACCAGGTCGAAGGCGCGGGCCAGCGCCTCGTCACCGGTGCGCTCGCCCTTGATGATCTCGACGAGCGGCATCTTGTCGACGGGCGAGAAGAAGTGCAGGCCGATGAAGTCGACGGGACGCGAGACACCCTCCGCCAGCGTGGTGATCGGCAGGGTGGAGGTGTTGGAGCAGAGCAGCGCGTCCGGCTCGACGATGTCCTGGATCTCCTGGAACACCTTGTGCTTGAGCGAGGTGTCCTCGAAGACCGCCTCGATCACCGCGTCGCATCCCGCGAGGGCCTGCGGGTCGGCGGTCGGCGTGATGCGGGCGAGCAGCGCGTCCGCCTTGTCCTGGCTCGTACGTCCCTTGGCCACGGCCTTGGCGCAGAGCTTCTCGGAGTACCCCTTGCCCTTCTGTGCCGCCTCCGCGGAGACGTCCTTGAGGACGACCTCGATGCCCGCGCGGGCGCACGAGTACGCGATGCCCGCGCCCATCATGCCCGCGCCGAGCACGGCGACCTTGCGGACCTGGCGCGGTTCGATGCCCTTGGGGCGGTTGGCGCCGGAGTTGACGGCCTGGAGGTCGAAGAAGAACGCCTGGATCATGTTCTTCGCGACCTGTCCTGTGACCAGCTCGGTGAAGTACCGGGCCTCGATGGTCAGCGCGGTCTCGAAGTCGACCTGCGAGCCCTCGACGGCCGCGGCGAGGATGTTGCGCGGGGCGGGGTAGTTGGCGCCCGCCGTCTGCTTCTTCAGGTTGGCCGGGAAGGCGGGCAGGTTCGCCGCGAACTTCGGGTTGGCCGGGGTGCCGCCGGGGATGCGGTAGCCGGGCTTGTCCCAGGGCTGCTGCGACTCGGGGTTGGCGTCGATGAAGGCGTGTGCCTTCTCCAGCATCTCCTCGCGGGTGGCGGCCACTTCGTGGACGAGGCCGTTCTCCAGGGCGCGCTTCGGGTTGTACTGGGTGCCCTGGAGCAGCACCTTCAGGAGGGCGTCGGCGATGCCCATGAGGCGCACGGTGCGGGTGACGCCGCCGCCCGCGGGGAGCAGGCCGAGGGTGACCTCGGGCAGGCCGATCTTCGAGCCGGGCGCGTCGAGGGCGATGCGGTGGTGCGAGGCGAGGGCGATCTCGTAACCGCCGCCCAGGGCGGCGCCGTTGATCGCGGCGACGACGGGCTTGCCGAGGGTCTCGATGCGGCGCAGCGAGTTCTTGATGGCGGTGCCGGCGTCGAACGCCTCCTGGGCGTTCTCCGGGCCGACCTTGATCATGTCCTTGAGGTCGCCGCCCGCGAAGAACGTCTTCTTGGCGGAGGTGTAGATGAACCCGCGGATGGCGTCCTTGTCGGCCTGGACGGCGGCCTCGGCGCGGTCGGCGATCGCCGCGATGGACTCCTTGAACGCCTGGTTCATGGTGTTCGCGGACTGGTTGGGGTCATCGAGGACGAGGGTGACGACACCCGTGTCGTCCTGTTCCCAGCGGATGGTCGTGCTTTCGGTCATGTTCTTTCTCCGTGAAGTGTGAGGGGCGGGCGGAATCCGGGGAGGGCGGCCGGGGTTCGTGGCCGGCCGGCCGCCGGTGGGGGCTTGTCGCGCAGTTCCCCGCGTCGCGGGAAGGGCGCGCGTCGGGGGGAAGGCGCGGCGGAGCCGCGGGCCTTCAGGGGCGCGGGGAACTGCGCGAGCAACCACGATGGACCCGCGGTCGGCGACGAACCCCCACCCCCACGGCGCGCCCCCTACAGCCGCTCGACGATCGTGGCGATGCCCATGCCTCCGCCCACGCACAACGTGGCCAGCCCGTACCGCAGGTCCCGCCGCTCCAGCTCGTCCACGAGCGTCCCGAGGATCATCGCGCCGGTCGCGCCCAGCGGGTGACCGAGCGCGATCGCACCCCCGTTGACGTTCACCTTGTCCAGGGACAGCCCCATGTCCTTCACGAAGCGCAGCACCACCGCGGCGAACGCCTCGTTGATCTCGACGAGGTCGATGTCGTCGATCGTGAGCCCCGCCTTGGCGAGCGCCTTGCGCGTGGCGGGCGCGGGCCCGGTGAGCATGATCAGCGGGTCGGAGCCCGAGACGGCCGCGGAGACGATCCGCGCGCGCGGAGTGATCCCGTACCGCTCGCCGACCTCCTTCGTGCCGACGGCGACCAGCGACGCGCCGTCGACGATGCCGGAGGAGTTGCCCGCGTGGTGGACGTGGTCGATCTGCTCGATCCAGTGGTACTTCTGCAGCGCGACCGCGTCGAATCCGCCCAGGTCGCCGATGTCCTTGAAGGACGGCTTCAGCTTGGCGAGCGAGTCGGCGGTGGTGCCGGGGCGCATGTGCTCGTCGTGGTCGAGGACGACGAGCCCGTTGCGGTCCTTGACGGGCACGACGGACCGGGCGAAGCGCCCGTCCTTCCACGCCGCGGCGGCCCGCTCCTGGGACAGCGCGGCGTACTCGTCGACGTCGCGCCGCGTGAAGCCCTCGACCGTGGCGATGAGGTCCGCGCCGATGCCCTGCGGCGCGAAGTCGGTCTCGAAGTTGGTCATCGGGTCGGCGAACCAGGCGCCGCCGTCCGAGGCCATGGGGACGCGTGACATCGACTCGACGCCACCCGCGAGCACCAGGTCCTCCCAGCCCGAGCGGACCTTCATCGCGGCGAGGTTGACCGCTTCGAGTCCGGAGGCACAGAAGCGGTTCTCCTGGACGCCGGCGACCGTGTCGGGCAGCCCGGCGGCGATGGCCGCGATGCGCGCGATGTCGGAGCCCTGGTCGCCGACGGGGCCGACCACGCCGAGGACGATGTCGTCGATGGCGGCCGGGTCGAGATCGGGGAAGCGGGCCTGGATCTCGTGGATCAGGCCGACGACGAGGTCGATGGGCTTGGTGCCGTGCAGGGCGCCGTTGGCCTTGCCGCGTCCGCGCGGGGTGCGGATCGCGTCGTATACGTACGCTTCGGTGGTCACGCGTGTGCCTTTCGGGGGTGTCCGGGAGGGTGAGGGTGCGGGTCAGCCGAGGAGGGAGCGGCCGATGATCTCCTTCATGATCTCGGTCGTGCCGCCGTAGATGGTCTGGATGCGTCCGTCGGTGAAGGCCTTGGCGACGCGGTACTCCGCCATGTAGCCGTAGCCGCCGTGCAGTTGCAGGCAGCGGTCGGCGACGCGTTTCTGGAGTTCGGTGGCCCACCACTTCGCCATCGACGCGTGCACGGCGTCGAGTTCCCCGTTCGAGTGATCGACGATGCACCGGTCGAGGAACGTGCGGGTGACGGCGCACTCGGTGGCCATCTCCGCGATCTCGAAGCGGATGTGCTGCAGTTTGGCGAGGGGACGCCCGAAGGCCTCCCGCTCCTTCACGTACGTGGTGGTGATGTCCAGGAGGTGCTCGGCGGCGGCGATGCCGGCGACGGCGATGCCCATGCGTTCCTGTGCGAGGTTCGTCATCAGGTGGATGAAGGCGCCGTTCAGCTCGCCGAGCAGGTTCTCCTTGGGGACGCGTACGTCGTTGAAGAACAGTTCGGCGGTGTCCTGGGACTTCTGGCCGATCTTGTCGAGGTTGCGGCCCCGCTCGAAGCCTTCCATGCCGCGCTCGACGACGAGGAGGGACAGGCCGTGGGCACCCCCTTCGGGGGACGTCTTGGCGACGACGACGACGAGGTCGGCGAGGATGCCGTTCGAGATGAACGTCTTGGAGCCGTTGAGCACCCAGTGGTCACCGCGGTCCTCGGCGCTGGTGCGTATGCCCTGGAGGTCGGAGCCCGCGCCGGGCTCGGTCATCGCGATGGCCGTGATGGTCTCGCCGGTGCAGAAGCCGGGGAGCCAGCGGCGCTTCTGCTCGTCGGTGGCGAGGGAGGTCAGGTAGGGGCCGATGATGTCGTTGTGCAGGCCGATGGCGAGGCCCGCGGCGCCCGCGCGGGTGAACTCCTCGGCGAGGACCGCGGAGTAGCGGAAGTCGGCGTTGCCGCCGCCTCCGTACTCCTCGGGGACGGCGAGGCCGAGCAGCCCCTGCCTGCCTGCGGCGAGCCAGGCCTCGCGGGAGACGATGCCGTCCTTCTCCCACTGTTCGTAGTGGGGCAGCACCTCCTTGGCGAGGAAGGTGCGGACGGTCTCGCGGAACGCGTCGTGCTCGGCGGAGAAGATCTGCCGCTTCATGTGTACGTGGCCTCCTGGAGCCCTGGGTGAGCCGACGGACTCTTCAGAGCCAGCCCTTGACGGTTTCGATCAGCTTGGCCGGCTCGGGGCCGACGGGAATGACGTTGAGCATGGTGACGCCGGCCGCGCGGAAGGCCTCGACGCGCTCGCGTACGTAGCCTTCTGGCCCGCACAGCGACATGAGCTCGCAGAACTCGTCCGGTACGGCGGCCTCGGCTTCCTTCTTCCTGCCCGCCAGGTAGAGCTCCTGGATGCGCGCGGCCTCTGTGCCGTATCCGTACGCGACGGCGAGGTCGTTGTAGAAGTTCTTCCCCTTGGCGCCCATGCCTCCTACGTAGAGGGCGATCTGCGGGCGGGCGAGGTCCCGTGCGGCCGCCGCGTCGTCGCCGATGGCGAGCAGTCCCCCGGCGACGACCTCCAGCGGTCCGAGGGCCGGATCGCGCCTCTCCTTGCCCTCGGCGAGCGGGGCACCCCACACCTGGTGGGCCTTTTCGGGGAGGAAGAGGGTGGGCAGCCAGCCGTCGGCGATCTCGGCGGTCATGCGGACGTTGGCGGGCCCCAGGGAGGCGACGTACAGCGGGACTTCCGGCCGTACCGGCTGGGTGAGGATCTTCAGGGGCTTGCCGAGTCTGCCGCCCTTCTCCGGAGGCAGCGGCATGTCCGTGATGCCGTGGTGGTCGATGACCTCGCGGCGCAGGATGCGCCGGGTCAGTTCGATGGTCTCGCGGGTGCGGCCGAGCGGCTTGTCGTACGGCTTGCCGTGCCAGCCCTCGACGACCTGCGGGCCCGACGCGCCGAGCCCGATGATCGCGCGGCCCCCGGAGACCGCGTCGAGTCCCGCCGCCGTCTGCGCGATGAGGGCGGGGGTGCGCGAGTAGACGTTGAGGATGGCGGCGCCGATCTTCATGTGTTCCGTGCGCGCCGCCAGATACCCCATGATCGTGGGCGAGTCGAAGCCGTACGCCTCCGCGACCCACACGGCGTCAAGGCCCGCGGACTCCAGGGCGGCGGCGCTGTCGGCGGCCTCGCGCGGGTCGCCCGCGTAGGAGAGCGGTACGGAGATCTGCATCAGTGGTCTTCCTCTGTCGTCACTCGGGGCGAGGCGGGGGTGAGGGCCGGGACGTCCCAGTCGCGGGCCACGTCGGCGGTGTCGGCGCCGGGCTGTGCGGGGCCGCTGTGGATCCGCGCCGGGGTGGCGGAGAAGCGGGGCGCGGGAGCGGGCTGGGTGATGCCGCCGTGGTCGGTGAAGGTGCCGCGGGCCGCGAGGTGCGGGTGGGCGGGCGCCTCGCGCAGGGACAGGACGGGCGCCACGCACGCGTCGGAGTCCTGGAAGACGGCCGTCCACTCGTCGCGCGTACGGTCCTTGAAGCGGGCGGCGACGGCCTCGCGCAGTTCGCCCCAGCGGGCCAGGTCCTTGCGGGCGGGCGCGGTGTCGGCGAGGCCGAGCAGGGCGGTGAACTCGTCGTAGAACTGCTGCTCCAGCGGGCCTACGGCCATGTAGCCGCCGTCCGCGGTCTCGTACGTGCCGTAGAAGGGGCAGCCGCCGTCGAGGAGGTTGGCGCCGCGCCGGTCCTGCCAGCCGCCGGCCGCGAGCATGCCGTGGATCATCGTGGAGAGGTGGGCCGCGCCGTCGACGATGGCGGCGTCCACCACCTGCCCGGTGCCGTGTTCGCGCGCGTGGTGCAGCGCGGCGAGGATGCCGACGATGAGGTAGAGCGAGCCGCCCGCGTAGTCGCCCACGAGGTTCGCGGGGACGGCGGGCGGCTCGTCGGGGTTGCCGATCATGCCGAGGGTGCCGGTGATGGCGATGTACGCGATGTCGTGGCCCGCGCGCTGGGCGAGCGGCCCTTCCTGCCCCCAGCCGGTCATGCGGCCGTAGACCAGCTTCGGATTGCGGGCGTGGCAGGCGTCGGGGCCCACGCCGAGGCGCTCGGCGACTCCGGGCCGGTAGCCCTCGATGAGGACGTCGGCGCGTTCGACCAGGTCGAGGACGCGAGCCGGTCCCTCGTCCGCCTTGAGGTCGACGACGACGGACCGCTTGTTGCGGTTGGTCACGTCGTACTCGGGGTTGATCGCGAGGCCACCGCCGCCGGGCCGGTCGACGCGCACGACGTCGGCGCCGAGGTCGGCGAGCAGCATGGCCGCGAACGGTCCTGGCCCGATGCCCGCCAGCTCGACCACGCGCACTCCGGCGAGCGGTCCGTGAACACCCTTGCCCGGCATCGTCATTGAGCCCCCAGCACTATGACACAACTGATGTAACACCAGTGATGCTAAGAACGTGTTCCACCGCGCACAAGCCCCTGACGAGCAAGCGCTCAGTCAATTCTGGCCGCGCCGTCGCGAAGCGCGCTAGCCTCGGCCACCGACAACTGCGCGGGGGCCCACGGCGGAGAGGTGCCATGACCAGTCGTAAGAGCGGCAACAGCAAGGCCGGCGAGCGCGCGAAGGACGAGGACAGTGAGCGCGTGTACGACATCGTGCTCTTCGGAGCGACAGGTTTCGTGGGGATGCTCACCGCGGAGCATCTCGCCGCCCATGCCCCCGAAGGGGTGCGGTGGGCCATCGCCGGGCGCGACACCGGCAAGCTCGAAGCGCTGCGCGAGCGGCTTTCCGCGATCAATCCGGCGTGCGCCGAACTCCCGCTGGTCCGCGCCGACGTGGCGGATGCCGCGTCCCTGCGGGACATGGCCTCCCACGCGCGCGTGGTCGCCTCCACCGTCGGTCCGTACCTGACGTACGGACAGGACCTGGTCGGGGCGTGCGCGGAGGCGGGCACGGACTACGTGGACCTGACCGGCGAGCCGGAGTTCGTCGACCTCATGTACGTGAAGCACGACGCCCGCGCGCGGGAGACCGGCGCGCGACTCGTGCACTCCTGCGGCTTCGACTCCGTTCCGCACGACCTGGGCGCGTACTTCACCGTCCAGCAACTGCCGGAGGACGTCCCGTTGCGCGTGGACGGATTCGTCCGGGTGGGCGCGCGGTTCTCCGGCGGCACCTTCGCCTCCGCGCTCAACCAGTTCGGGCGGGGCCCGCAGATGGTCGCCGCAGCGAAGGACCGCCGACGGCACGAACCCCGCCCGGTGGGGCGCAAGGCGTACGCTCCGCCCGGCGCGCCCCGGTATGCGAGCGAGGTCGGCGCGTGGGCGCTGCCGCTGCCGACGATCGACCCGCAGGTGGTGCAGCGCTCGGCGCGCACCCTGGAGCGGTACGGACCGGACTTCCGCTACCGGCACTACGCGGCCGTGAAGTCGCTGCCGGTCGCGCTGGGCGCCCCCGTGGCCCTCGGCGGGCTCCTCGCGGTGGCGCAGCTGCCGCCCGCGCGGCGGTGGCTGTCCGCGCGCCTGAAGCCCGGGGACGGCCCCGACGAGGCGCGCCGTGCGGCGTCGTGGTTCTCGGTCCGGTTCGTCGGCGAGGGCGGCGGGAAGCGGGTGTTCACCGAGGTCTCGGGGGGCGACCCGGGGTACGGCGAGACGGCGCGGATGCTGGGAGAGTCGGCACTGTGCCTGGCCCTGGACTCCTTGCCGCCGACGGCCGGGCAGGTCACGACGGCCGTGGCGATGGGTGACGCGCTGATCGAGCGGCTGCGGGCGGCGGGGCTCACGTTCCGGGTGGTGGCGGAGCGCGACGCACCGCATAGGTAGGCGACCGGAAGATGCCCCGCACGCGCGCGTGCGGGGCATCTTCACATGGTGCGGCGGTCCGGTGGTCAGGCCACCGGCGCGGGGTAGGTCGGGTACTCGACCCCGGAGACGTACTGGACGACCCGGATGACCTGGCACGAGTAGCCGAACTCGTTGTCGTACCAGAGGTAGAGGATCGCGTTGTCGCCGTCGACCTTGGTGGCACCGGCGTCGACGATCGACGCGTGGCGCGACCCGACGAAGTCCATCGACACGGCGTCGGGCGCCGTCGTGAAGTCGATCTGGCGCTTCAGCGGCGAGTGCAGCGACACGTCGCGCAGGTGGTCGAGGACCTCGTCGCGGGTGGTCTCGCGGCCCAGGCGCAGGCTGAGGATGGCGATCGAGACGTCCGGCACGGGCACGCGGATCGAGCTGCCGGTGATCGGGGCCTTGAGGTCGGGCAGCGCCTTCGCGACGGCGGAGGCGGCGCCGGTCTCGGTGATGACCATGTTGAGCGGCGCGGAGCGGCCCCGGCGGTCGGCCTTGTGGTAGTTGTCCAGGAGGTTCTGGTCGTTGGTGAACGAGTGGACGGTCTCCACGTGGCCGCGCAGCACGCCGAACTCGTCCGCCATCGCCTTGAGCGGCGGGACGATCGCGTTGGTGGTGCAGGAGGCGCAGGACAGGATCTGCTCGTCCGGCTTGATCGTGTCGTGGTTGACGCCGTGCACGATGTTCGGGACGTCGCCCTTGCCCGGAGCGGTCAGGACGACCTTGTCGATGCCCGGACGCAGGTGCTTGGAGAGGCCCTCGCGGTCGCGCCACTTGCCGGTGTTGTCGACGAGGATGGCGTCCTTGATGCCGTACGCCGTGTAGTCGACCTCGGACGGGTCGTTGGCGTAGATCACCTTGATCTCGTTGCCGTTGGCGACGATCGTGCCGTTCGCCTCGTCGACGGTGATCGTGCCCTGGAACTGACCGTGGATGGAGTCGCGGCGCAGCAGCGAGGCGCGCTTCACGATGTCCTCGGCGGCCCGCTCGCCGCCGCCGCGCACGACGATGGCGCGCAGCCGCAGGCCGTTGCCCGAGCCGGCCTTCTCGATGAGGAGGCGGGCGACGAGACGCCCGATGCGGCCGAAGCCGTACAGGACGACGTCGCGGCCCTCGCCGCCCTCGGCCTTGTCGGCGCCGATGGCACCGGCGACCGCCTCGGCGGTGAACTGCTCGACGGTCAGGCCGCGGTCGTCGGCCTTGTAGGCCTCCGCGAGCAGGGCCAGGTCGATCTGCGACGGGCCGAGGTCGAGCGTGGTGAGGGCCTGCAGGAACGGCAGCGTCTCGGTGACCGAGAGCTCCTCACCGGCTATCTGCCGGGCGAATCGGTGGGTCTTGAGGATGCTGACCACCGACTTGTTCACCAAGGAGCGGCTGTGCAGCAGGACCGTCACGTCCCGCTCGCGGTGCAGCTTCCCGATGATCGGGATCATCGACTCCGCGATCTCCTCGCGGTGCTTCCAATTGGTGAACGAGTCGTCATTGACAGTCACAGGAGTATCTTTCGAGCTAGGCGGCGCTCATATGCTAACCCGCTCGTCTTTCCGGCTTTCAACCGGCCGCCCTCCGGGCTTCACCCCGCCGCCGCACGCAGCGCGGAGCGGCACAGCGCGTCCGCGCGGCGGGTGGATTCCGGCAGCCGGTAGCGGGGCGTGAGGCGCAGGGTGTGCGCGCAGGCCCGGTCCAGGGAGACCCGGTGGCCCGCCGAGACGAAGACCGGCTTCACGCCCTCGCGGGTGCGCAGCGCACGGCCGACCTCTTCCGCGCCGTCCAGCAGCGGCGACGCGCTCCCCCGCACGGCCGCCGGATCCTCGTACACGAAGGTGAAGGGGTTCTTGGCGACACCGATGGTGGGCAGTCCCGTCAGGACGCCGAGGTGGCTGGCCAGGCCGAAACGGCGCGGGTGGGCCACTCCGTAGCCGTCGCAGACGACGAGCCCGGGGTCCGACCGCAGCTCGCCCAGCGCCGCCAGGACCGTCGGGATCTCGCGGAACGCGAGCAGGCCGGGCACATAGGGGAACGCCACCTTGCCGACCGCGGTCGCCTCCTCGACCACGTCGAGCGTCGCGGCGTCCAGGACCACGACGGCGGCGGCCACGACGTCCCGCTCGTCGTCGTACGCGACGTCCACGCCCGTCACGTGGCCCGTGCCGGGCGGCGGGCCCGCCTCGTCGAGGACCACGCGGGTGCGCAGTCCGTCCTGGACGGCGCGCGCCGTCCGCTCGTCGGTGGGCCAGTCGGAGGGCATCGCGTAGCTGCTCATAGTGCGGGGAAGCCTAGTTGGCGCGAAAACGCCCGTCCCGCGACCGCGGCTCACGGACAAAGGCGCCCGGCATTAAAGACGCGTAAAGATTGCCGGGTTCAGGCAATGAACGGTGTCGGTCCGCCATGTCAGCATTCCCCCGTACCGAGGTGAACGGCGCGACGGGGGAAGTGATCCGATGACGGTGTTTCTGGGTCTCGGCATCGCGGGGATCGTGCTGCTGGTGCTCTCGCTCCTCCTCGACGGGGTCCTGGAAGGGCTCTTCGGAGGAGCGGGGGCACTGGACGGGCTCTTCGACGGGCTCCTGTCCCTTCCGGTCGTCGCCGGATTCGTCTCCATGCTCGGCTTCGGCGGAGCGCTGGTGCTCGGCACGACCGGGCTCGGCGCCGGTCCCGCCACCGTCGCGGGAGCCTGCGCCGGTACCGGGGCGGGCTGGCTGACATGGAAGCTCACCCGCGCCCTGATGCGCGACCAGACCGCGCCCACGCCGCGCGGCGACGACCTCGTGGGCACCGCGGGGTCCGTGGTCACGGCGATTCCGGCCGACGGCTACGGCGAGGTGCTGCTGCACCTCGCGGGCCAGCGCGTGAAGTACGCGGCCCGCAGCTCCGCCGCGGTGGCCAGGGGCACGGAGATCTGGGTCGACGCGGCACTGTCGCCGACATCGGTGGCGGTCCGGCCCGTCGAACGCTGACACGGCCCCTGCTCCCGGCGGCCCGCCGTTCACCGCTCACCAACCTTCGCAACCGATCTGCCGTCCCCGGGTGGCAAGGGGGGAATGCACCATGAGTCCAGTCCTGATCCCGGTCGTGGGAGTCGTCGTACTCCTCGTCCTGCTGGCGCTCGTCGTCATCACGCGTTACAAGGTCGCCGGGCCCAGCGAGGCCTTCATCGTGACCGGCCGGCGCGGCAAGAAGTCCACGGATCCGGACACCGGCCGGGTCATGACCGACAACAGCGGCCAGAAGGTCGTGGTCGGCGGCGGCGTCTTCGTCGTGCCGTTCGTGCAGCAGAAGTTCACCCTCGACCTGTCCTCGCGGCACATCCCGATCGCCGTGCGGGGCGCGGTCACGCTGCGCGGCGTCAAGGCGAACCTCGAAGGCGTCGCCATCGTGAAGGTCGGCGGCACCGAGGACTCGATACGCGCCGCCGCCCAGCGCTTCCTCGTGCAGCAGGACGGCATCGTCGGCTTCACCCAGGAAGTGCTCTCCGGCGCGCTGCGCTCCATCGTGGGACGCATGTCGGTCGAGGACATCATCCGGGACCGTGCCGCGTTCGCCGGGCAGGTCGCCGAGGAGGCCGAGGCCAGCCTCTCCGGGCAGGGCCTGGTCCTCGACGCCTTCCAGATCCAGGACATCACCACCGAGGGCTCCTACCTGGAGGACCTCGGCCGCCCGGAGGCCGCCCGCGCCAAGCAGGAGGCGGACATCGCCGAGGCCGTGGCGCGCCGCGCCGCCGAGCAGGCACGGCTGAAGGCGGAGGAGGAGATCGCCGTCGCGCAGCGGACCTTCTACCTCAAGCAGGCCGAGATCAAGGCCGAGACGGACGAGGCGGCGGCGCGGGCGAGCGCCGCGGGGCCGCTCGCCGAGGCCGCACGGCAGCAGGACGTGCTCACCGAGCAGGAGAAGGTCGCCAAGCGCCAGGCGGCGCTCACCGACAGCGAGTTGGACACACAGGTCCGCAAGCCCGCCGACGCCGCGCGCTACCAGGCCGAGCAGGAGGCGGAGGCCCGCAGGATCGGCCTGGTCAAGCAGGCCGAGGCCGACGCGGAGCGGGCCCGTCTGACCGGTGAGGGCGAGAAGGCGCACCGTGCCGCGCTCGCCGATGCCGTACGCCTGGAAGGTGAGGCCGAGGCCGCGTCGATCGGCGCGCGGGGCGCCGCGGAGGCGGAGGCGATGCGCAAGAAGGCCGACGCGTTCGCGCAGTACGGTGACGCGGCCGTCCTGCAGATGCTCGTCGAGGTCCTGCCGAGCGTGGTCGGCAAGGCGTCCGAGCCGCTCGCCGCGGTGGACAAGATGACGGTGATCTCGACGGACGGTGCCGGACAGCTGTCCCGTACGGTCGCCGACAACGTCGCCCAGGGCATGGAGCTGCTCAGCTCCACCACGGGGGTCGACCTCGCCGAGCTCCTCAAGGGCATCACGGGCGGCAAGGCGGCGAGCCCCGCCGCCACGGCCTCCCCGGTCTCCTCGGCCAACGGGAAGATCGAAGTCACCGACTAGACGCACGAGCCACGCGACAGCGTCGGCGCGGCCCGCGGGATGCATCGCCCCGCGGGCCGCCCGGTAGCCTCGCGATCATGTTCATTCTCGAATTGACCTACACCGCGCCGGTCTCCGCCGTCGACGACCTGCTGGAAGCCCATGTCGCCTGGCTCGACGAGCAGTACGAGGCCGGCGTCTTCATCGCGTCGGGGCGCAAGAACCCGCGCGACGGCGGCGTGATCATCGCCGTCGCGCGGGACCGCGCGGAGATCGAGAGGATCGTCGCGGAGGACCCGTTCACGGCGGCCGAGGTGTGCGCGTACCGGATCACCGAGTTCTACGCGACGAAGACGGCCCCGGCCCTCGCGACGTACCGCGAGCAGCTCCCCGCCTGACGCCCGCTGGGGAAGCTCGTCAGGGCCGCCCTTCGAGGCGGGCGATCCGCCCCTTCTCGCCCGCGGCCCAGCAGCCCCGGTCGGGTGTGCAGTCCACGGTGTCGTACGACCCGGTGTCGACCGTCCGCCAGCTCCGGCCGCCGTCCGTCGTGACGTCCGTGCCCGTCGGGCCGACCGCGAGCGCCGTGGAGCGGCTGTGCGGGAACCACGCGACGCCCGAGCGGTAGGCGGACGGCGGCTTCCCCGCCGGGTCCCAGCGGCGGCCGCCGTCCCGGGTGACCGCCGCCGCCTTCGGCGAGGGCTGGTCGGCGCGGTAGTCGCCGCCGACGGCGATGCCGTGCGCGCGGTCGCGGAAAGCGAGCCCGAAGACGCCGCGGGCCGGGTCACCGGCCGGGATCGGCGCGTCGGTGGCCCGCCACGTCCGTCCGCGGTCCGCGGAGTGCAGGACGCGCGCGCGTGCGGCGCCTCCCGTGGCCATCCACACGTCCCGGGACCCGTTGCTCACCAGGCACTGGCCGCTCGCCGCGAAGCCCGCCTCGCCCTCCTGCGCCGCGGGCATTCCGGCGCTCGGCAGGACCTTCCAGGACCGGCCCCCGTCGGCGGTGGACAGGATGCGGAACTTCCCGTCGACGGGATCGCTCATCGCCAGACCGTGGCGCCGGTCGAAGAAGGTCATGCAGTCGTAGAACGCCTTGGCGTCGGTGTTGCGGAACGACTCCGTCCAGGTGGCCCCGCCGTCCTCGGTGCGCAGCACCCGCGACGCGTCCCCCTCGCCGATGGCGAGGACCACGGCGCGGCGGCCGTCGAACGCCTCGATGTCGCGGAACTCAAGACCGGCGGCGCCGGGCGGGGAGACTTCCCGCCACGTCCTGCCGCCGTCGGCGGTGCGCAGCACCGTCCCCTTCGTACCGGCCACCCACGCCGTGTCGCGGCTGACGGCGGCCAGTCCCCGGAAGCGGGCGTCGGTGCCGCTGTCCTTGAGCTGCCAGCGCGGACCCCGGTCCGGGTGGTGCGTGCCGCCGTCCGCCCCCGCGGCGCCCGGCGCGCCGAGGACGGATCCGGCGAGCACCGCGCCGCACAGTCCCGTCAGTACCATCCGCCTCGTCGACTTCGTCTTCCCCATGCCCCTCATGGCGGGCGAAGCTAGCCGACGCGCGGGGCCTCGTCCAGATGGCCTGAAGGCGTCCCCCATGAGGTGGTCACCGGGAACCGCGGGCCCCGCCAGGGTGTCGCGGTGACAGAGGTCACTCGCTCCGAACCGCCCTCGTGTGCACGCATCCGGTCTTTCCGTCGTCTATTCAAGTGCCGACCCCAGTCGTCCAGCAGTCAGTGAGGGAGCAGGCGTTGTCCACCGTCATCGAGCAAGCCGTAGAGGCCCGCCTGGTCGCCGCCGAGCCGCGGATGCCGACCATTCCCGCGACGCTCCACTACGACCGGCGGGATCCGTTCGCCGTGCGCATGAGCTTCCCCGCTCCCGCGACCCTGGAGGGCATCGAGGTCTACTGGACCTTCGCCCGCGAGCTCCTCGTCCACGGTGTGGAGCGGGCGGTGGGCGACGGCGACGTGCGCGTGCGTCCGTACGGGTTCGACCGCACGGTCGTCGAGTTCCACGCCCCCGAGGGCACCGCGATCGTCCACATCCGCACCGGCGACCTCCGCCGTTTCCTGCACCGCACGATGACGCTGGTGCCGGCCGGTCAGGAGAGCCGGCACGTGGACCTGGACCAGGACCTGGCCGAGCTGATGCGCGACGCCTGCTGAGGGCGAATGGCCGGCCGGGCTTGCGCGCTCAGCCCCCGTCGCCCGAGCCCCCGTCTCCCCCGCTCGACGAGCGCGCCATCTCCGCCGCCGCGATCGCCGAGGCCAGCGCCTTGCGGAGGGCGCGCATCTGCTGGGTGACCTCGAGCGACGCCCCGCCGCCGCGGTCGGTGAGCTCGGCGATCCTGTCCTTGTACCGCCTGCGGTCCTTGCCGGTGACGAACGGACGCACCTTGCCGGTGGCCGCGCACATCACGAGGGCCGCCTCGCTCTCGGACACCTCCGTGACCGACCGGGGGCCTCGCAGCACCGTGCCCGCGTCGGCCTGCAGCGCCTCCGCGTAGCCGGAGCGCTCCAGCTCCCAGTGCCGTACGGGAAAGAGCCCGAGGACGCGCCGTCGTTCCAGGCGCAGATAGCCGTGGGCGGTGAGCTGGTCGCGGACCGCGTCCAGGGTGCCCCCGGAGCGGTACGTCATCCATCGGCGCCACTTGCGCGGCCGGGACTCCTCGATGAGCTCGGCGAGTCCGTCGAGGACCGTGTCGCCCGTGCGTGCGCCGGTCACGGGGGTGACGGTGCCGCCCGTATCGACGATCACACCGCGCTGGGCGAGCTCCGCCAGCGCCCCGGCGCGGACGACGAGGTGCACGTCGGGCCCGCCGGTGAACTTCCGCTTCTCCCCGTCCCACGTCAGGAGCAGGAGCCTGGCTGGCAGGGACAGCGTGCCGTAGTGCACGGCGCCTCCTCGGTCGGCGTCCACGGGCCGGGTGCGGGCCCCCGATAAAACGTTGACACACCCCGGAGCCCGACCTACGGTGTACAACGGTTCTGTTGCCGTCGATAGGAGTAGGACGTTGCTCGTCTGAGGTCATGAGACACCGCGTCACGCAGCCCTCGCTGCCGTGCACGCCGTGTGCGACCTCGGCATAACGAGCCGTCCCGTCCCCCGGCACAGGCCTTTTCTCGTTCTCCGGCCTTCCCTTCGCCGCGGTGTCTCGAACGCGTTGCCCCTGACCGCGCTTCACACCACGCAACCGCGAGGCCCGTATGTCTACTCACCCCACCTCCATCAGCTGTACGTCGCTCTCCTTCGGCTGGCCCGACGGCACCGGCGTCTTCGACGGCCTCCAGGTCTCCTTCGGGCCCGGCAGGACCGGGCTCATCGGCGTCAACGGGTCAGGAAAGTCGACCCTGTTGAAGCTCGTCGCGGGCGAGCTGACGCCCACCGAGGGCGCGGTGCGTGTCGCCGGGGACGTCGGGTACCTGCCGCAGAACGTCACCCTGGACACCGGCCTGCGCGTCGACGAGGTGCTCGGCATCGCCGCGACCCGCGCCGCGCTGCACGCCATCGAGGCGGGTGACGTGCGCGAGGAGCACTTCACCGCGGTCGGCGACGACTGGGACGTCGAGGAGCGCGCCGTCGCCACCCTCGACCAGCTGGGGCTCGGCCACGTCGGTCTCGACCGCACCACGGGCGAGGTGTCGGGCGGCGAGTCGGTGCTGCTGCGTCTGGCGGCGCTGCTGCTGCGCCGTCCCGACGTACTGCTCCTCGACGAGCCGACCAACAACCTCGACCTGTACGCCCGTCGGCGCCTGTACGCGGCCGTCGAGGCATGGCCGGGCGTCCTGGTCGTCGTCAGCCACGACCGTGAACTCCTGGACCTGGTCGACCAGATCGCCGATCTCCGTGACGGGGAGGTGAGTTGGTACGGGGGCAACTTCAGCGCGTACGAGGAAGCCCTCGCCGTGGAGCAGGAGGCGGCCGAGCGCATGGTGCGCGTCGCCGAGACCGACCTGCGCAAGCAGAAGAGGGAACTGGCGGACGCGCAGGTCAAGTTGGCCCGCCGCAAGCGGTACGGCCAGAAGATGTGGGACCAGAAGCGGGAGCCCAAGATCATCATGGGTGCCCGCAAGCGCGCGGCGCAGGAGTCGGCGGGCAAGCACCGCATCCTGCACGAGGAGCGGCTCGCCGAGGCGAAGGAGCGTCTCGACGACGCCGTCGAAGCGGTGCGGGACGACGACGAGATCCGCGTCGACCTTCCCCACACCCTGGTCCACCCGGGGCGCACCGTGCTCACCCTGAGCAACCTCGAACTGCGCTACGGCGCCCGCGTGAAGGGCGAGTTCGAACTGCGCGGGCCAGAACGGATCGCGCTGATCGGCCGGAACGGCGCGGGCAAGACAACGCTCCTGCGCACCATCGCGAAGCAGCTCGAACCGGTGTCCGGAGAGGCGCTGACCCATGTACCGACGCGTTTCCTGCCGCAGCGGCTCGACGTGCTCGACGGCGAGCTGACCGTCGCCGAGAACGTGGCGGCGTACGCTCCCGACGCGACCAACAACCGGGTCAGGGCGCGACTGGCCCGCTTCCTGTTCAAGGGCGCCAAGGCCGATCAGCGGGCGGCGACCCTGTCGGGCGGCGAGCGGTTCCGCGCGGCGCTGGCGGCGCTGCTGCTCGCGGAGCCCGCGCCGCAGCTCCTGATGCTCGACGAGCCGACGAACAACCTGGACATGGCGAGCGTGAAGCAGCTGTCGACGGCCCTGGAGTCGTACGAGGGCGCGCTGATCGTGGCCGGCCACGACCTGCCGTTCCTGGAGTCCATCGGCATCACGCGCTGGCTGCTCCTCGACGGAGAACTCAAGGAGATCACTCAGGAAAAGAAGACAGAAGCTGTCGGGTATTCCGCCTAGCTTCGGGTGCATGGACCAGAACCACAAGGACACCCCCCTGGACACGCACCGTCACATCGCCATCGACGGCGCCCGCGAGAACAACCTCAAGGAGGTCAGCCTCCGCATCCCCAAGGGCAGGCTGACCGTTTTCACGGGCGTGTCGGGGTCGGGGAAGTCGTCGGTCGTCTTCGACACGATCGCGGTGGAGTCGCAGCGGCAGCTGAACGAGACGTTCACCTGGTTCGTCCGCAACCGGCTGCCGAAGTACGAGCGGCCGCACGCGGACGCCATCGAGGAGCTCTCCCCCGCGATCGTCGTCGACCAGAAGCCGATCGGCGGCCACTCCCGCTCCACCGTCGGCACGATGACGGACATCTACTCCGTGATCCGCGTGCTGTTCTCCCGGCACGGCACGCCGAGCGCGGGTCCGGCCACGGCGTACTCGTTCAACGACCCGACGGGCATGTGCACGGAGTGCGACGGGCTCGGGCGTACGGTAAGGCCGGACTACGACCGCATCCTCGACCCGGCCAGGTCCCTGGCGGACGGCGCGATCCGCTTCCCGCCGTTCGCCGTGGGCACCTGGCAGGGCCAGACGTACACGAACACGCCCGACCTGGACACGCACAAGCCGGTCGGCGAATTCACCGCCGCTGAACGGCGGTTCCTGCTGCGGGGCGGGGGCGGACGCGCGACGAGGAAGGTGAACGTCGACAACACGGGCGGCGCGCGCGACATCGACTACGAAGGGCTCGCCGACCGCTTCGAGCGGCTCTACCTCAACCGCGACCTGTCCGCGCTCTCCCAGCGGACCCGCGACATGGTGCAGGGGTTCCTGAACGAGGGGCCCTGTCCGGCCTGCCACGGGGCCCGCCTCAACCCGGCGGCACTCGCCACCCGCGTCAACGGCCTGGGCATCGCCGACTGCACCCGGATGGAGGTCACCGACCTGATCGGCGAGCTGGGACGTGTCGACGATCCGGTGGCGGGGCCGATCGCGGCTGCCGCCGTGGCGGCACTGGAGCGGATCGAGGCGATCGGCCTCGGCTATCTCAGCCTGGACCGTGAGACGTCGACACTCTCCGGGGGCGAGGGACAGCGCCTCAAGATGGTGCGCCATCTCGGGTCCAGCCTCACCGGCATGACATACATCTTCGACGAGCCGAGCGTCGGCCTGCACCCGCGTGACGTGGGGCGCCTCAATGACCTCCTGCTGCGGCTGCGCGACAAGGGCAACACCGTCCTGGTCGCCGAGCACGATCCCGACGTGATCTCGATCGCCGACCACGTCGTCGACATGGGCCCGGCGGCCGGGACCGGAGGCGGCCTGGTCGTCTTCGAGGGCACACCGGAGGAGCTGCGCCGGGCCGACACCCTCACCGGCCGCCACCTGCGGCGCGCCACCGGCATCAAGAAGCACCCGCGCGAGGCCGTCGGCGGCCACTGGGTCAAGAACGCGGATCTGCACAACCTCAAGAACGTGAGCGTGCGGGTGCCCACCGGGATCCTCACGGCCGTCACCGGCGTCGCGGGTTCCGGCAAGAGCACCCTGGTGTCGAAGGCCTACACCGACGCGTATCCGGACGCCGTCGTCGTGGACCAGTCGTCCATCGGCATCTCCGGCCGCTCCACCCCGGCGACGTACCTCGGGATCATGGACACGGTGCGCAAGCTGTTCGCGCGCGAGACCGGCGCGAAGGCGAGCCTGTTCAGCTTCAACTCGCAGGGCGCGTGCGAGCGTTGCCAGGGGCGCGGGGTCATCTACAGCGATTTGGCGTTCATGGACCCGGTGACCACGACGTGCGAGGTGTGCGAAGGGCGCCGCTTCAAGGAGGAGGTGCTGCGGCTCACCGTCGGCGGCCGGTCCGTCGTGGACGTACTGGAGATGACCGCCGAGCAGGCCCTGGACTTCTTCGCGCGCCTCGACGACACGTCGGTACGCCGTCGGCTGGAAGCACTGCGGGACGTGGGCCTGACCTACCTCACGCTCGGGCAGCCCCTGAGCACCCTCTCCGGCGGTGAGCGCCAACGCATCAAGCTGGCCACCCAGTTGCACCGCACAGGCACGACCTACGTCCTGGACGAGCCCACCACCGGACTCCACATGGCGGACATCGACGGGCTGCTCGCCCTCCTCGACCGGCTCGTCGACGCCGGAAACACCGTGATCGTCGTCGAGCACAACCTCGACGTCGTCAAGCACGCGGACTGGGTGATCGACCTCGGTCCCGACGGCGGCAAGCACGGCGGGCAGGTCGTCTTCGAGGGGACACCGGAGCAACTGCTGCGGACCGAGGGCTCGTTCACGGCGGAGCACTTGCGAGGCGCTCTGGGCGGGGGCGGGCGGCGCGCTGCATGATGTTGCGGCCACCCAGCGTGCCCGCGTGAGGAGAGCCGCCCGTGCCCAGCAAGAAGGCCCTGATCCGCCGCCCGAGCCCGCGCCTCGCGGAGGGCCTGGTCACCCACCTGCAACGCACCCCGGTCGACGCGCGCCTCGCGCTGCGGCAGTGGGAGGCGTACGTCGAGGCGCTGGACGCGCACGGCTGGGAGACCTTCGAGGTGGAGCCGGCGGACGCGTGCCCCGACTCGGTGTTCGTGGAGGACGCGGTCGTCGTCTTCCGGAACGTGGCCCTGATCGCCCGGTCCGGCGCCCGCTCCCGGCGGGGCGAGACGACGGGCGTCGAGGAGGCGGTGGGCAGGCTCGGGTGCTCGGTCAACTGGGTGTGGGAGCCGGGCACGCTGGAGGGCGGTGACGTGCTCAAGATCGGCGACACCCTGTACGTCGGGCGGGGCGGCAGGACGAACGCCGAGGGGGTACGGCAGCTGCGGGCCGTCTTCGAGCCGCTGGGGGCGCGGGTCGTCTCGGTGCCCGTGGCCAAGGTCCTGCATCTGAAGTCCGCCGTGACGGCGCTGCCCGACGGGACGGTCATCGGGTACGAGCCGCTCGTCGACAGCCCCTCGCTCTTCCCGCGCCTCCTGCCCGTACCGGAGGAGGCCGGCGCGCACGTGGTGCTGCTCGGCGGCTCACATCTGCTCATGGCGGCGAGCGCGCCCCGCAGCGCCGAGCTGTTCGCCGATCTCGGATTCGACCCGGTTCCGGTGGACATCAGCGAATTCGAGAAGCTCGAAGGGTGTGTGACGTGCCTCTCAGTCCGACTCCGTGACCTGTACGCCTGACCAGTGGTGAGGCCTGCGAGGCGGCGGGTGCGGCTGGGGGGCGGGCTCACCGCCTCTTTACGGAGGGTTTAACCTACGGAAACGTAACCTACGAAACCGTAGGTAGTGCACCGCTCGCACCGCCCATGGAACCCTCTGTACTCCCGTCCCCCTGGAGCCCTCGTGACGATCACCTCTCCCCATCTCGGCAGCGCGGACAGCTGGACCGACGCCCGGCTGCTCTACGCGCTGGAGGAAGTGGTCGAGCAGGAACTCAATCGCCACCTCAAGGTGGCCAAGGACTGGATGCCCCACGAGTACGTCCCGTTCTCGGACGCCCGGAACTTCCCCGGCTTCTTCGAGGACGGCGAGGCGTGGGGGAAAGGCCAGTCCCCCGTCACCGACATCGGCCGCATCGCCCTGGTGGTCAACCTGCTCACCGAGGACAACCTCCCCAGCTACCACCACGAGATCGCCTCCCTCTTCGGCCGTGACGGCGCCTGGGGCACCTGGGTGCACCGCTGGACCGCCGAGGAGGGCCGGCACGGCATCGTGATGCGCGACTACCTCCTCGCCTCGCGCGCCGTCGACCCGGACCAGCTGGAGCAGTTCCGGATGGCGCACATGAGCGAGGGCTTCGAGTCGGACAACCGCCACTCGATGCTGCACTCCGTCGCGTACGTCGCCTTCCAGGAGCTCGCGACCCGCATCTCGCACCGCAACACCGGCCACCAGTCGGGCGACCCGGTCTGCGACCGCATGCTGGCACGCATCGCCACGGACGAGAACCTGCACATGGTCTTCTACCGCAACCTCCTGAAGGCCGCCTTCGAGCTCGCGCCCGACCTCACCATGCAGGCGGTGCGCGACGTGGTCGTCAACTTCCGCATGCCGGGCCACGGCATGCCGGGCTTCGAGCGCGCCGCCGCGCAGATGGCCATCGGCGAGGTCTACAACATGCGCATCCACCATGACGACGTGCTGCAGCCCGTGCTGCGCTTCCTGAAGGTCCTGGAGATCGACGGACTCGGCCCCGAGGGCCTCAAGGCGCAGGAGGAGCTGGGCTTCTTCATGAGCGGGCTCGACGCGGAGGCGTCGAAGTTCGACGAGAAGCTGGCCGCGCGCAAGGCACGGATGGCGGCGCGGGGCGCCTGACCACCCGCCCCGGTGGATTTACGACCGCCCCACTCGGTGCGACGGTGGGCCAGGGGGTGAACCCATGGCGCAGATGGCGCAGACCCATGAGTGGATGTTCTACGAGGTCATGTGGCGCAGCTGGGCGGGACGGGCGAACGTGCCCTGTCCCGTGCCGTGGTGGGCGCAACAGGCCTTCCGGCGCTGGAGCGACGACTTCGACTCGGGAACGTACGAGACGAAACAAGCCGCCCTGGCCTCCAATGCCCTGTACCGCTACTGGCACATGGTGGGCGTGAAGGACCACCGTCAGGAGTCACTGATCGGTCAGGCCGGTGAGATCGAGCCGGTCTACGACAAGTACTGCTTGTTCTTCTTCCTCCACGACCCTGCGACGGGCGCCCTGCACCTGCCGCAGCTGCCCGGCGACGGCACGGTGTCGCAGCGCATGGAGGCACCGCACCTGCCGGTCGTCCTCACGGACTTCCGCGCTCCGGACGGCGTCGAGTTCGTGCAGCGCACCTTCGCGACGCCCGTCGGCGCGCGGCAGCGCGATCTCGTGGTGACCCGCGTGACGGTGGGCACCGCGACCGGGCAGCCGCGCGAGGGCCGGCTGTGCGCGGCGGTGATGCCCGCGGGCCCGAGCGGCTTCCAGCGGCACGACCGCAACGGGCGGCAGATCACCGACCGGAGGCTGACGTTCCTGCGGTATCTGCCGGTGGAGAACCGGGTGGAGACGAACAGCGGCTGGGGTCCGGTGTTCGACACCGTGCCCGAGCAGTACGGCGTGTACGGCAACCCGGACTTCAGTGCAGACCCGGCCTCCTATCTGACGCACAGCCCGTTCCACGACCTGGTCAACGGCGGCAAGCTGAACGGCGCCGGGCAGGCTCAGGACCAGGTCGCGGGGTTGTGCAGCGCGGCGTTCGCGTGGCCGTTCCGGGTCGTCGACGACGAGGTGTTCGAGCTGGACGTGCGGCTGCCCGTCGACCTGTACAGCGGGGCGAACGACCTCGCGGAGATCAGGTCCGTGCCGGCCGGTGAGCTGGAGGAGGCCAACCGGGCGTTCTGGACGACGAAGCTCCTGGGACAGGGCCTGCAGCCCGAACTCCCCCAGCCCGTCGCGCACTTGACGGACCTGTTCCGCCAGTCGCGGTCGCAGCTGCTCATCCTCTCCGACCACGGGGAGATCCACCCCGGCCCCACCGTGTACGACTCGTTCTGGATCCGCGACTCGTCCGTGGAGGCCACGGCCTGCTCGCTGGTGGGCGACGGCGCGCTCGCCGAACACCAGCTGGGCACGCACTACCCGTTGAAGTTCAACCGCGGCACGGGCCGGATCGGGCCGTGCGCCGAGTACGGCTTCTACGGCGGTCCGCACGAACGGGACGACCGCGAGTGGGACAGCAACGGGCAGGCGCTCTGGGCCATCGGCCGCTTCGACCGCACGAAGGGCCGCGCCGCCGCGTTCGGCGCGAAGCTCTACACGCCGTACGTGATCGACGGCGCCCGCTGGCTGCGGGACAACCGCGACCAGTACGGACTGCTGCACAGCGGCTGGAGCGCCGAACACCTCGGCGAGCGCGACAAGCCGCACTACTGGGACGACCTGTGGGCGCTCGCCGGTCTGTACGAGGCGGCGCGCCTCGCGGAGCGCATCGGCTCGCCGGACGTGCCCGAACTGTGGGCGGCCTTCGACGACGTGAAGCGGGCCACGGCGGCATCGGTGCGCTGGGTCCTCGCGGAGCAGCGCAGGCGCGGTGCCTGGGAGACGTTCATCCCGACCGGTCCCGGCGACGTCGGCAGGCTCGACTCGACGATGATCGGCACGGCGGCGTTCTTCCACCCGCTGCGGCTGCACATGGGCAGCAAGCTCGGCACCGACATCGACGCGGCGGCACGCTTCACGCTCGACACCATGTACGCCCACTTCGTGCGGGGCGGCTACCGGCACGAGGCGGCGTGGAACGCCTACGGCCCCTACCTCACCACGCAGTTGGCGCACGCCTGCCTGCTCGCGGGTGACCCGGCGCGGGCGGACGCGCTGCTCGGCTGGATCGTGGGGGCCGCGTTCCCGCGGGCCGAGGAGCGGGCGGTCGCACTCGGTGCCTGGAACGAGCAGCACGCCTTCACGATCGCGTCGGACTTCCACGAAGTGCCCTCCCGGCACTGGTACATGGGTGACATCCCACACGGCTGGGCCGCCGCGGAATACCTGCTCCTGATCCGCGACATCCTGCTGTTCGAGGCGGACGAGGACCACGATCCGCACATGTACATCGCGCCCGGCGTACGTCCGCACTGGGTGCCGGACGGGCAGACGGTGGCCGTCGAGTCCGCGCCGACGCTGTTCGGTGAGCCCTTCGGCTACCGGCTCACGCACGACGGGGGCCGCCGGACGGTGACGGTGGAGGTGACCGAGGCTCCGGAGCGGGTGCGGTACGTCTATCCGTGCCGGTTCGGACAGGTGCGGTCGGTGGCGGCCGACGGGCGGCAGCTGCCCGTCTCCGGCGACGACGTGCGGGTCCCCGCGGGGACGCGTCGGTTCGTGGTGACCTACGCCTGACAGGCCGCGAACCCGCGGGCTCCCTGATCATCAGGGGCCCGCGGGTTCGGGGTCATCGCCGTACCGGCGCGTAGCGGTCTTTCAGGCGCGGGTCTCGCGTCTGAGGGCGTACCGCTCCTTCTCGGAGAGGCCACCCCAGACGCCGAACCGCTCGTCGTTGTTCAGTGCGTACTCCAGGCAGGCCGTGCGCATGTCGCACATCCGGCAGATGTCCTTCGCCTCGCGCACCGAGCTACCGGGCTCGGGGAAGAAGAACTCGGCTCCGGTCTGGGCGCACAGAGCCTGCTCCTGCCAGGCGAGTTCGGGCTCGGCTGTCATCTCGATCTGCATGGCACCGATGCTGCCCCACCGCGCGAAACAACCGATCAACGAACGATCAACGACCGCCTGACCGGCCTCTCGGCGGCTGTGCCCGGCGAACACCCCGGTGAGGGCTGCCCAGCCACGGGCATCACGAAACGGCGCTTCGGCACCCGGTTCCGGCCCGCTGGGCCATGGAACCGAGCACCGAAGGCCGTGCCCCCGACCTCGCGCCGGGCCTACCGCCCCTGCTCCCCGGGCGGCGACGGCTGCAGCACCGCGAACTTCGCCCCCGCCGGGTCCGCGAGCTTCGCGAAGCGCCCCACGCCCTCCATCGAGACGGGCTCCATGCGCACCGCGCCGCCGCCTTCCCGGGCCCTGGCAACCGCGGCGTCGCAGTCGTCCACCTGGAAGTACGGCAGCCAGTACGCCCCGGTCTCGGAGGGATCGCTCGCCAGCGGCACGATGCCGCCGAACATGTCGTCCGCCGAGCCGTCCGCCGGGTGCACCATCGTGTACGACCCGCCGGGGAAGGCCGCCTCGGTGGTCTGCCAGCCGAACACGGCGCCGTAGAACGCGGTGGCCGCGGCGACGTCCGGGGTGTACAGCTCGGTCCAGAGGAGACCGCCCGGTTCGTTCAGGACATCGAGGCCCTTGAGCTCGCCCTGCTGCCACACGGAGAACGGAACGCCCGCGGCGTCGACGAGGCCCGCCATGCGGCCGAGGTCGAGGATGTCCACGGCCTCGAAGAGCGTGCTGCCACCCGCCTGTTCGACCGCTTTCACCGTCGCGTCGACGTCCGGCGTGCGGAAGTAGAGCGTCCAGGCCGGTGCGGCCTCGTCGCCCGATATGGCCATCGCGCCCGCGGCGGTGCGGCCCGAGAGCTGGTACTGGCTGTAGCCGCCGACGTCCGCGGCTCCCTGCTGGAGCTCCCAGCCGAACAGCTCGCGGTAGAACCCGCTGACGCTGCCGAGGTCAGGAGCACACATGTCCACCCAGACGGGTGCACCTGTCATGAAACGGTTATTGAGCATGATCGACTCCTTTGTCGGATCTCTCTCCCGCACTCAGAAGTCTGGCACCCGCCACTGACAATCGTCCCGCCGGAGCCGGCCGGCGCCCTCACCACGTCATTTGATGAACGAAAAACATTTGTGAGAGCGCTCTCAGTCACAACTCTTGACGCCGCAATCGCCCGTCGGGACAGTGGTGCCCCCCACACCGCATCCCCCCACGCAACCGCGCAGGAGACCTTCCGTGATATCGCGTCGAACGTTCCTGACCACCGCAGCCGGCGCCGCGGGCGCCCTCACCTACCCCGCCTGGGGCAGCGCCCTGAGCCCCGGCGCCCAGGCGGGCACGGCGGGCGGCAGGGCCGCGCCCGCCACCTGCGAGCTGGCCCTCGCGAACAAGTCGCTCCCCGGCCAGGTGCGCGCCTACGTCACAGGGCACGAGCAGGGCACCGGCCGCTGGGTGCTGCTCAAGCCGGACGGCGGCGTCTACCGTCCCGAGTCGCCCTCGGCCCCGCAGACCCCGCTGCCGGTCGACTGCGCCATCCCGCTCAGTGCAGCCGGGTCCGCGCCCAAGGTCCTGACCCTGCCTCAGATGTTCGGCGCCCGCGTCTACTTCGTGCGCGACGACAAGCTGGACTTCTTCCTCAACCCGGGCCCCGCCCTGGTCGAGCCCGCCTTCGCGACCCGCGCGGACCCCAACTACGGCCGCACGTGGTCGTTCTGCGAGTTCACCTTCAACCCGCAGCAGTTGTACGCCAACATCAGCTACGTCGACCTGGTGACCGCGCTGCCCATCGGCCTGACCCTGGAGGGCGACGGCAGGCACACCGTCGCCCCGCTGCCCGACGGCGCCGTCGACAGGATCGCGGCGGACCTGACGGCGCAGGCGGGCAAGGACGGACAGCCCTGGGACAAGCTGGTCATCCGTGGTGACGACGGTGGTGTCCTGCGCGTCATCTCACCGCAGAACCTCATGGCGCCGTACTTCGACCGCCCGGGCCAGATGCCGTTCCGCGACGTGTGGAACAGCTACATCGACAAGGTGTGGGACAAGTACCGCGGCACGGATCTCCGGATCGATCTGCAGGGCGGACGCGGCGTGTTCACCGGCCGGGTGAACGGCGACGTCCTGACGTTCAACGGCGGCCACTCCTTCCCCAAGCCGACCTCCAAGGACATCTTCACCTGCAACCACGGCCCGTTCGCCAACAACCCGAATGACCCCGACGACAAGAAGGGCCTGCTGGCCCGGCTCGCGGCAGGATTCAACCGCAGCATCATGCTCACCCACCCCCAGCAGCCGAACGGCACGAGCACGGCGGACTACTATCGGGACCCGGTGACCAACCACTGGTCACGCGTGGTGCACGCCAACTCCCCCATCGGGTACGCCTTCCCGTACGACGACGTACGCCCCGACGGGCAGCCGGACGTGTCGGGCGCGGCACACGACGGCAATCCGCGACGATTCACGGTGAGCGTGGGTTCGTAGATCCCGACACGCCCTTCGCGACTTTTCCGCAAGACCCCTTACGCGGAGGCGCGGCGCACCAGGGACGTCGGCAGGACCACACCGGCGGGCCCGGCGCCGCTCTCCGCCTCCCCCTCCGCACCGGTCCCGCGCTCCTGACCTGCCCTCCCCTGGAGCAGCATTCCTGCCATCAACCGCCCCATCTCCTCGATGTCCTGACGGACCGTGGTGAGGGGCGGTTCGGTCTGCTCGGCGACCGGGAGCATGTCGTCGAAGCCGACCACCGCCACGTCGTCGGGCACCCTGCGGCCCCGCTCACGGAGCACCCGGAGGGCGCCGGACGCGGTCAGGTCGTTGGCCGCGAAAACGGCGTCCAACTGGGGCGTACGGTCGAGGAGTTCCCGCATCGCGCGCTCCCCGCCCGCCGGGGTGAAGTCGCCCTCGGCGATCAGTGCGGGGTCGACGTCGGGCAGCGCGTCGCGGTACCCGTCGAGCCGGTCGACCGCGGAGGTCTGGTCGAGGGCACCGGTGATGTGCGCGATACGGCGCCGCCCGAGACCGACCAGGTGTCGCACCGCGTCCCGCGCCCCGCCCCGGTTGTCGCAGTCGACGTAGGGCGCGTCCGGCCCGCCGCCCTCCGCCTGGGGCCAGCCGGGGCGCCCGCCGAAGACCGTCGGGACCCCGGCGCGGCGGATGATGCCGGGCAGCGGGTCGTCCAGGTGCAGCGAGAAGACGAGCGCGCCGTCGACGTGCCCGCCCGCGAGGTACCGCCCGACCCGCTCGTGATCGTCCCGCCCCTCGGTGAGCAGCAGCACGAGCTGAATGTCGTGCGCCGTCAACTCCTTGCTGATGCCGCGCAGTTGCAGCGCGAAGAACGGGTCGGCGAAGACCCGCGTCTCGGGCTCGGCGATCACCACGGCGACCGCGTCGTGGCGCCGCGTGACGAGGCTCCGGGCGGCCCGGTTGGGCACGTACCCGAGCTCGTCGACGACCCGCCGCACCTTCTCCGCGAGCACCTCCCGCACCCCCGGGTCCCCGTTGACGACGCGCGAGACGGTGGCCCTGGACACCCCGGCACGAGCGGCCACGGCCTCCAGAGTGGGACGCGGTTCCTCGGTCACCTTCGGTCACTCCTCCCTGACGATGTCAGGAGGCATCTTTCCGTATGGGTGGCCGGAGATGCGCGTGGAGGGTTCGGGGAGGATTCGAGGTCGAGGGGGGCGTCCGACCGTCGTGGGGCCCCTCACGGCGGGACACGTGGGGCCACTCAAGGCCGGGCATCGGCCGGCCGATCACGAGGGCATGAGAACTCCTTCCGCCGTCGCCCTGAACCGCCCCGTGTCCCGCCGGATGCTCGGCGTGGCCGCCGCCGGGCTGCTCGCCGCCGAATGGCGGGCCCCGGGGCCCGAGACCGCCGCACCGGCCCATGCCGCCCTGCGGCACACACCGGCACCCGTGGACGAGAGGAGGCTGCGGGCCCTGTTCGGGTCGGAGAACCGGGTCATCGCCACACGCGAGCGAGTGGTCGCGGTGACCTTCAACGCGGCCTGGAACGACGCGGGCCTCGGCCGGATGCTCGCCGAGCTCGGCCGTCGGCACGCGCCCGCCACGTTCTTCCTCACCGGCGACTTCGCCGACCGGCACCCGCGGGTGGTGCGGCGGGTGGTGGCCGCGGGACACGGCCTGGGCAACCACTCCTTCAGCCACCCCCGCTTCAAGGACCTGACCGCCGCCGGGCGGCGGCGCGAGGTGCGGGCCGCGGACCGCGCCCTGCGCGCGGCCGGTGCGGGTGCCGCGCTGACCCCGTTCTTCCGTTTCCCCTACGGCGAGACCGCCCCCGGCCACATCAGGGAGGTCAACGAGCTGGGGTTCGCGGACATCGAGTACACGGCCGACACCAACGGGTGGAAGGGAACCGAGGGCGGCATGACGGTGGACCGCGCGGTGCGCAGGGCCGTGGACGCCCTGCGCCCCGGAGCGATCCTTCAGCTGCACGTGGGTGCCTCCGAGGGGCGGACGGACGTGCTCGACGCCCGGGCCCTGCCGCGGATTCTCGACGCGGTCGTCGGGCGCGGGTACCGCGTCACCGATCTCCGCGCCCTCCTCGCACCCACCGCCCGGCGGCGACCGCGAACCGTGCTGCCTCAGGGCACCTGACCTGCGTACCCTGCCCCCGTGTTCAAGAAGCGGAGAGAGCGCAGGCCGGCCGAGTTGCACCAGGAGCTGGGGGTCGCTCTGCGGGACCCGGACGTGGCCGTCCGTGGCAAGGCGGCCCTCGCCGCCGCCGAGGGCGCCGAGCTGGAGTGGGCGCTCCGGGAACTGGCAGCCGCCGTGGCGCGCGAGCCGTGGACGGACGACTTCCACGAGACCGTCGTCGACGGTTTCTGTGCCGCGCTGCGGCGCGACGCCGGGGTGCGGCAGCGCGTGGAGGGGATCGTCGCCGGGCACCTGGACGACCCCGAGGGCTTCCTGCGGGCGTGGACCGGGTTCGTCGAGGAGCTCGGCGGGCCGCCGGTCCTGCGGGAGGTCGGCGAGGACATCCAGGACGACATGCGGGAACGCCTCACGTATCTGCGCGGGCAGGGCTGGACCCCGCAGGGGCTCGACGGGGTCGGACGGCCCGGGGACTTCCATCGCGATCTGGCGTTCGACTTCGCCGTGATGCTGGCGTCGCTCGTCGTGCGCAGGAACGAACCGCTGGGTGCGGAGGACGCGGACCGGCTGCGGGGGCGGGCGCAGTCCCTGCTCGCCGAGGCGCTGCCCCTCGCCCCGGGCTCCAAGGAGCGCACCGACATTGTGGGCGGCCTCGCGCGGGCCGCCGGCGGGGAGTCGTGGAGCGAGCGCGCCCAGGTCGGCCTGCTCATCGACGAGGCCCTCGGACTCTGCGCCGACCGGGACCCGGACCGCAGCACCCTCGGCGTCGACCTGCTCTCGGACCTGCTGCTGTTCAACGACACACTCCGGTACGGACCGGTCCGACGCGCCCTCGACCGGCTGGCCGGGGGCGGCCCGGCCCCCGCGTCCTGGCGGAGGTGTTGCGCTGCTACGACGAGCTCCAGATGCACAAGCCCCTGGACGAGCCACCGTACGCGCTGTTCCTCGAAGCCCTGCGGCACCCCGACGCCGACGTGCGCGGCGCCGCCGCCGACGGCCTCAACCCGATGGCCGCGGGTTCCCCCGTGGAGGGCGAGGCCGTGGAGGGGCTCGTCGGGCTCCTCGACCACGACGAAGAGACCGTCGTCCGGGTCGCCGCCGCGCGGGCGCTCGCCGGTCTCGACTGCGCCGAGGAACGCAACGCCGGAGCCGTCACCGACGCGCTGCAGCGACACGCCGACTCGTCGGTCCCGGCCCTCCGCGCGGTCAGCTTCCGCGACGCCCTCGCACGGAACATCCCGGACGCGTACGACCGGCTGCTCCACGAGCTCGCGTCCCCCGACGCCCACTGGGGGTTCGTGGCGGCCTGCCTGTTCGCCGCGGTGGACGACGGGTTCCGACTGCCCGACGACATCCGCCCCCGCGTCCTCGAACGCCTGGAGCGGCTGGAAGCCTCCGGCTGGACCGACCGCTGCGCGGAGCCGGACGGCTGCCCGGACCCGGACGACCTCGCCGAGATGCTCTCCCGGCTCAGGGAGGGGCTGCGCGCCGACGCGAACTAATGGTGGTGCCCTCCGGACGGATCCGATGCGTCGGGTGACTCCGCCGGCTTCGAGGACTTCGGCGACTTCGACGCCCCCGCATGGTGCGGCTCATAGTCCGGAATCGTCCCGTCCGCCTTCTTCACCAGGAACAGCCCCGCCATCCCCATGTCCGAGTGGCTCTGGACGTGGCAGTGGTACATCCACGCCCCGGCCCCCACCCCCTCCCCCGCGATGACCTGGAAGCCGAAGGAGTCGCCCGGGCCCGTGATCTTGTCGTCGAGGATCTGGCTCGGGTCGTCGGGGCCGGTCAGCAGGCCCGTGCGGTTGTCCGCCCAGCGGTGACCGTGCACGTGGAACGTGTGGTAGTACTCGCCGTGGGTGATCGAGACGAACTCGACGCGGTCGCCCACGGTCGCCTCGAACGCGGGGGCGTCGTGACCCGCCTTGTTGTTGATCGTCATGTCGTTGAACACGACGGTGAACGTCTTGTCGGGCAGCAGGTCGCCCTTGCGCCGCACGACGAGTGCGCCGTAGAGCCCCTTGCGCACGCCCGTGGTGCCGTGGTCCGTGCCGACCACGTGGTCGTGGTAGTGCCAGTAGCCCGCCGTGCCGGGGCGCCAGGTGCCGTCCTTGCGGCGGCCGGGCTTGTGCGTGCGCCAGGTGTAGGTGCGCTTGCCGCCGGGCTCCACATGGCTCCTGGTGTGCCTCGTGCCGTCGCTGGAGATCTCGTAGTCCATGCCGTGCACGTGCAGGCTCGCGTCGACGTCCATCGTGTTCTCGAACTCGATGTGCAGCGTGTCGCCCTCGTTCAGCTCGATGAGCGGGCCGGGGATGGACGCCTTGCCCTTCTCCAGGCCGTACCCCATCTGCCCGTCGGGGAGCTTCTCCGCGTACATCTTGATGCGCTTGACCTCGCCTCCCGCGGGGGCGGTTCTCGGCGGCGCCTCGGCCGTCCTCGCGTCGGGCGCGCCCGCCACCGACAACGATGTCACCCCCGCCGCCGCTGCCGCGCCGCCGACGAGCATCCGACGGTTGAAGCTGCGCCTGTCCAGATCCCGTCGGTTCGATCGGTCCATGACGAACTCCCCACTGCGGTACGGAGACTGACGGGGCGCGGGAGGCCCCGGGGACGGCCACACGGTATCGGCCGGATCTTTGTTTATCCACACGCAGGACAAAGTTGGTGCTATCGCGGTGATACCTATTGGCGAGTTGCGAAAAGAGGTCTAGCTTCGTCGGCGCTGTTGCTGTGACCGACGAGGGGTGGGTGTACTCATGCGGCGCACACCGCATCAAGAGCCCTTGACCGTACGAGGGTTGAGCAGATCTCGACGCAGACCGGACGGCAGGCGGCGGGCCCTGGTGGCCGCGCTGCTGTCCGGTGCCCTGGTCACCGGGGCGCTCTCCGCGCAGGCCGCGTCCGCGCGGCCGTACCCGGAACCGGAGTTGACAACGATGTCCCTGCCCTCGCCGCCCGGCGGGGCCGACGTCAAGGTCCTGGTCTTCCACGGCTCTGCGGCGGACGGCGACGAGTCGCCCGTCGTCAACGCGGGCATCGAGGCCATCGAGAAGATCGGCCGGTCGGGCCCGGCGGCCGAACGGTTCAAGATCGTGGCGACGGACGACGCGTCCGTCTTCACCAAGGAGCGCAAGCTCGGCAAGTTCAACGCCGTCGCCTTCCTCACCGGCGGCGGTGACGTCCTCGACGCCGAGCAGGAGGCGGGCCTGGAGGCCTACATGGAGGCCGGCGGCGGCTTCCTCGGCATCCACGACGCCGCCCGCGCCGAGCCGTACTCATCCTGGTTCACCGGCCTGATCGGCGCCCGTCCCGCCGACGCGAGCCCGACGGACGTCCAGCGCGCCACCGTCGAGGTCGGCGACCGCGAGCACCCGGCGACCAAGAGCCTGCCGCTCCAGTGGAAGCGCCCTGACCGGTGGCTGAACTGGACGAAGAACCCCTCGGGCGACGTCCACACGGTCGCCCGCGTCCGCGAGTCGACGTACCAGCCGGGCGCGGGCAAGAACGGCTGGGACCACCCCGTGTCCTGGTGCCGCGACTACGACGGCGGACGCTCCTTCTACACGGGCATGGGCGGCACGGCGGCCTCGTACGACGAGGCGGACTTCCGCAGCCACCTGCGGGGCGCCCTGCTGTGGACCACGCGCATCGCGCGCGCCGACTGCCGGGCGACGATCAACGCCAACTACAAGGCGGAGCGCCTCACGCAGGCCAACCAGCCGGGCAGGAACGACCAGATCGGCGAGCCGCACGGCCTGGTCACCGCGCCCGACGGCAAGGTCTTCCACATCGGCCGCGGCGGCGCGGACTCCTCGCAGCCCGTCATCACCGACTGGAACAACCCGGACATCGGCAAGGGCACGGGCGAGATCCACGTCTACGACCCGAAGACCAGGAAGTCGACGCTGGCGGGCGCGCTGACCGTCTTCGGCAACAAGGGCGGCGGCGACGAGCTGATCAAGGTCGAGGAGGGCCTCCTCGGCATCGAGCTCGACCCGAAGTTCGAGCAGAACGGGTGGGTGTACCTGCACTACACGCCCCACTCGAAGATCAACCGCGAGACGCACATGGCGCAGCGCTACGTCTCCCGGTTCACCTACGACCACGGCACGGGCAAGCTCGACATGGGCAGTGAGAAGGTGCTCCTGAAGTGGCCGGTGCAGATCCACAGCTGCTGCCACGCGGGCGGCGGGATGGCCTGGGACTCCAAGGACAACCTCTACATCGCGACGGGTGACAACAACTCCTCGCAGTTCTCGGACGGTTACTCGGGCAACAACCCGCAGCCGAACTTCAAGGGCGTCTCGTTCGCCGACGCGCGCCGCACGGCCGGCAACACCAACAACCTCAACGGCAAGATCCTGCGCATCCACCCGGAGCCCGACGGGACGTACACGCTCCCCGAGGGCAACCTGTTCACCGGCAAGGAGCCGGACGAGGGCGGCGGCAAGACGCGCGGCGAGATCTATGTGATGGGCGTCAGGAACCCGGCGCGCATCAGTGTCGACAAGAAGACGGACACGCTGTACGCGGGCTGGGTGGGACCGGACGCGGGTGCGCCGTCGACGACCTGGGGCCCGGCGAAGTACGACACGTTCGCGGCGATCACCCACGCCTCCAACCGCGGCTGGCCGTACTGCATGGGCAACAACCAGCCCTACCGCGACCGCAACCTGCCGGACCCGTCGAAGCCGCTGGGCTGGTACGACTGCAAGAACCTCAAGAACGAGTCGCCGAACAACGACGGCCTCGTCAACATCCCGCCGGCCGAGCCGAACAACATCTGGTACTCGCCGCAGGGCGGCGGCGTCGACTATCCGCGCGACGCCAAGGGCGTGCCGAGCTACAAGACGGCGGAGCAGAAGATCCTCCTGCCGTGGCTCAAGGGCGGCGGCCAGGCCACGATGAACGGTCCGGTCTACCGGTACGACGCGACGAGCACGAGCGCCGACAAGTGGCCCGCGTACTGGGACGGCAAGTGGTTCGTCGGTGACTTCTACGACTCCGACCAGCCGCGGCACGCGGTGGTGACCGACCCGAAGACGGTCGGCAAGGGCGGCCTGCCCGTCCACGCCGAGTCGCTGAAGAAGATCATTCCGATCGGCAACGACGGCATCAAGAACCTCATGGACTGGAAGTTCGCGCCGGACGGTTCGCTGTACGTCCTCGACTACGGGCGCGGCTTCTTCACCTCGGACTCCAAGTCGGCGCTGTGGCGCGTGACGTACAAGGGCGGGGCGCCGACTCCGGCCGCCGACGACCTGGCCAGGAAGGCGGGATGATGCGATCTCGGACGCCGCGGGCCCCACGGGCCGCGCAGAGGCGAAGACTGTGCACGGCGCTGTTCGCCGCGCTCTTGATGGTGCTCGGCGGCCTGACGTCGACGGCGGCGGTGGCCCGCCCCGACGACACGGGTCCGTCCGTGCGGGCGCAGACGCTCACGTGGACCGCCGACAACGACATCAGCAAGTACAAGTCGGCGCCGACCACGGCGGTGGCGGGCCCGACGACGATCGTCTTCGAGAACAGCGAGGCGACCGGCAACACGACCGGCATGCCGCACACGCTGACGTTCGACACCTCCGACCCGGAGTACAACAACGACGTCACGCTCAACATCATGGCCAACCCCAACGACGACAAGGGAGGCAAGCACACCGCCGAGGTGACGCTCACCCCGGGCCGCTACCGCTACCACTGCACCATCCCCGGCCACGGTTCGATGCAGGGCATCCTCGTCGTGACCGAGGGCGGCGGCGAGGACACCACGGCTCCGCAGACCGCGGCGAAGGTCGAGGGAACCACCAACGCCGACGGCGCCTACGTGGGTTCGGCGACGGTGGCCGTGACGGCGACGGACGAGGGTTCGGGCGTCGACAAGATCGAGTACGCGGTGGGGGCGGACGGCGCCTGGCAGCCGTACACCGCACCCGTGGTCGTCGACCAGGTCGGCACCCACAAGATCCGCCACCGGGCCACCGACAAGGCGGGCAACGTGTCCGCGGAGAAGGCGGCCGACTTCAAGGTCGTCGCGCCGCCGACGGACGACAGGACGCCGCCGGAGACGTCGGCCACGGTGAGCGGCGAGAAGAACGACCAGGGGCAGTACGTCGGGATGGCGACGGTCACGGTGACCGCGTCCGACACCGGCTCCGGCGTCAACAAGATCGAGTACGCGATCGGTGACGGCGCGTGGACCGCGTACACCGCGCCGGTCATGGTGCACGAGGCGGGCGCCCACAAGGTCCGCTACCGCGCCTCCGACAAGGCGGGCAACCAGGCGGGGGAGAAGACCGCGGAGTTCACCGTCGTCGCGCCGCCCGTGGAGGACAGGACGCCGCCGGAGACCTCGGCGAAGGTCGAGGGCAGCAAGGACTCGGACGGTGCCTACCTCGGGAAGGCGAAGGTGACGGTCACCGCCACGGACGCCGGTTCGGGGGTCGACAAGGTCGAGTACTCCCTGGACGGCGGCCCCTACCTGGCGTACGAGGCGCCGGTCGTCGTCGACCGCGTGGGGCGCCACACCGTGGCGTACCGGGCGAGCGACAAGGCGGGCAACGCCTCGGAGGCGAAGACCGCCTCCTTCACGGTGGCCGAGGGCGGTGGCGTCCCGGCCCCCGACTGCCCGGAGTACGACGAGCGGTTGACGGTGTTCGTGGGCACGGTCGACACGGGAATCCCGAACCGGGTCACCAACAACCGCTGCCGGTTGGGCGAGTTGATCGAGGACGAGAAGGAGTGGACCTCGCACGCGCTCTTCCTGAAGCACGTCAAGAGCGTGACGGACAAGCTCCTCAGGGCGGGTGAGATCGACAAGCGCGAGTACAACAAGATCAACCGCGCCGCCAAGCAGTCCGGCATCGGCAAGCCCGGCCAGACAGAGGGCTACCGCAAGCTCTTCGACGGCACGCAGGCGTCCCTGGACAAGTGGGAGCAGGTCGGGGGCGGCAAGTTCGGCCTGAACGCGGACGGTTCGATCACGAGCAGCACCAGCGTCGAGGGCATGGGCATGCTGTGGTTCCCGCAGCGCAAGTACGGGGACTTC
The DNA here is from genome assembly GCF_008642355.1 of Streptomyces venezuelae. Lineage (NCBI taxonomy): Bacteria > Bacillati > Actinomycetota > Actinomycetes > Kitasatosporales > Streptomycetaceae > Streptomyces > Streptomyces venezuelae. The sequence goes on along the minus strand of NZ_CP029193.1, from coordinate 7,169,929 downwards.
TCGCTGAAGCTCCAGTGGCGGGACGACGCGCCGGGCAACGGCAACGCCAACGGCGGCGTCTTCGTCCGCTTCCCGCAGGTCCACGACCACCCGGAGGAGTCCCGTCCGGAGTGGGTCGCCATCAAGTACGGCCACGAGATCCAGGCACTGGACCGGCCCGACGGCGACATGTACAAGACCGGCTCGGTCTACGGCTTCGACCGGGTCGGCCTGGCCGGCGCGGGCGTCACGCCGAAGGGCACGTGGAACGACTACGAGATCAAGGTGGTGGACCAGCACTACTCGGTCTACCGCAACGGCGTCCTGATCAACGAGTTCGACAACACGGGCGGGCAGGAGTTCACGCCCCCGCGCGGCGACGACCCGGGCACGGACGGGCGGCGTTACTCGTCCGGTTATCTCGGGGTGCAGGTGCACGGTGTCACGGATGTGATCTCGTACCGCGACATCCGGATCAAGGAGCTGTAGTCCCGGGTCCCGCCCTGTCGCGTCGGCGCCCCCGTCCCGGGCTGGGACGGGGGCGCCGCTGCTCTTCGTGCTTCGCCCGGGACAGGGGCGGCGTCACTCCTCGTGCTTCGCCCGGCTCGGCTGCACCCGCTTCGGCTCGCCCGGCATCTTCGGGTACTCCGGCGGATACGGCAGGTCGCCGAGGCCGTGGTCCCGCTCGTCCTGGTCGGCGAGGGCGAGCAGCGCCTCCAGTGAGTGCCGGTGCTCGTCCATGCCGGCGTGGACGTCGCCGACGTCGGCGAAGCGGCCCGGCATGGTGGCGAGGTCGAAGTCCTCGGGACGGGCGTCCTCGACCTCGTCCCAGCGCAGCGGCGCGGACACGGGGGCGTGCGGGCGGGCGCGGAGCGAGTAGGCGGAGGCGATGGTGCGGTCCCTGGCGGTCTGGTTGTAGTCGACGAAGATCTTCTCCCCGCGCTCCTCCTTCCACCACGCCGTCGTGACGGCGTCCGGCATCCGGCGCTCCAGCTCACGCCCGACGGCGATGGCCGCCCTGCGCACCTGCGTGAAGGTCCAGCGCGGCTCGATGGGCACGAAGACGTGCAGGCCGCGCCCGCCGGATGTCTTCGGCCAGCCTTCGAGCCCCCCGAACTCGTCGAGCACCGCCCGTAGTTCATGGGCGGCGCGGACCGCGTCCGCGTAGTCGGTGCCGGGCTGCGGGTCGAGGTCGATGCGGAGTTCGTCGGGGTGGTCGAGGTCGTCGCCGCGCACGGGCCAGGGGTGGAAGGTGAGGGTGTTGTACTGGGCGGCCCAGATGACGGCGGCGACCTCCGTGGGGCACATCTCGTCGGCGGTGCGGCCGCTGGGGAAGGCGATGGTGGCGGTGGGGATCCAGTCGGGGTGGTTCTTCGGGGCGCGCTTCTGGTAGAAGAACTCGCCGGCCGCACCTTCCGGGTAGCGCTGGAGGGTGGTGGGGCGGTCGCGGAGGGCGCGGAGGATGCCGGGACCGACGGCCAGGAAGTACTGGGCGACGTCGAGCTTGGTGAAGCCGCGCTCGGGGAAGACCACCCGGTCCGGGCTGGAGAGACGTACCGTCCGCTCCCCCGTGTCGATGTCCACGGCCGCGCTCTTGCCCTTGGCTGCACCCATGCGAGCCACGCTAAGCGCCTCGGACATTCGCCGCATATCGACGATATGCGCTGCTCCGGCGGGCGGGGGCCGATTTCGCCGGTGGTCCCGGCTTCGGCAGGATGGGGGCCATGACCGAGATCCGCACCCCCCGCCTCCTCCTGCGCCGCTGGCACGACGACGACCTCGCTCCCATGGCGGACATCAATGCGGACCCCCGGGTCATGCGCTGGGTCGACGGTGGTCCCGTGCACGACCTGGACAGGACCGCGGAGGACATCGAGCGCTGGGAGGAGGAGTGGGACGACGAGGGCTTCGGGCTGTTCGCCGTCGAACTCCTCGCCTCCGGCGAGCTCGCCGGCTTCACCGGCCTCTCCGTCCCCGAGTTCCTGCCCGAGGTCCTGCCCGCCGTCGCGATCAGCTGGCGCCTCGGCTCACCGTTCTGGGGCCAGGGCTACGCCTCCGAGGCGGCGCAGGCCACCCTCGAATTCGCCCTCCAGGACCGTGGCCTCGACCGCGTGATCAGCATCGACCGGGTCGGCAACCAGGCCTCGGCCAACGTCGTGCGCAAGCTCGGCATGACCCTGGACCGCGAGACCACCCACCCGGTCTCGGGCCACCCCCTGCACATCCACTCCATCGACCTGACGGAGTACGAGGCCTGACGGACACGAGGTCACGTGGCACGGCGAGACACCGGTCGAACCGGCCACGCAGCCGGGCGGAGGCCCCGCGCAGGTCCCCCAGCGCTCGCGCTTCCACCGCCGTGAGCTCAGTCCGCCCCGCCGACGCGAGCACCGCGGCGTAGGGCCGCTCCCCCGTCGCGAGCCGCCCGCCACGGCGTCGAGGACGGCACGCAGCACGGTGCGGTCGGCACGGGGATGCGCCGCCGGCAGGTGCAGGAGCCTGTTGTCGTTGCAGGAGCTGTCCCGCGCGGCGCTCAGTTCCAGCAGCATGCCGGGCGCCGTGGCGGGGTGGGCGGCCCGCGCCTGCCGGACGAAGCAGACGAGATCGGCCGCGCAGTCCTGCGGGGCCGCGACAGGGGCGGGAGCGGATGCCCGGGCGATCGGCGCGACGGTGCCGAAGCCGGCGAGGAGGACGGTGATCGTCGTCCAGGCGAGAGCACGCTTCCGGGTCATGGTGATACCTCTGGTGGTGGTGTTGCCCAGTCACCCGGCCTATGCCCGCCCGCGGCCGGTTCCCGTCCCGGGACGCGCCCCGTCACCTGGACGAATGCCCCTTTGGGGCGGGAGGCGACGCGAGTGGGACACCGGACCCCGCGGGACTCGTGCCGAACAGGCGGCCCGGCGGGGTGCCGCCTAGATTCGAATCATGGATCTGCCGGTCATGCCGCCCGTGAAGCCCATGCTCGCGAAGCCCGTGAAGAAGATCCCGCCGGGCATGCAGTACGAGGCCAAGTGGGACGGGTTCCGCGCGATCGCCTTCCGTGACGGTGACGAGCTGGAGCTCGGCAGTCGCACCGGCAAGCCCCTGACGCGCTACTTTCCCGAGTTGGTGGCCGCGCTGCGCGAGCGGTTGCCGGAGCGGTGCGTGCTGGACGGCGAGATCGTGATCGCCAAGGACGGGCGCCTCGACTTCGACGCGCTCACGGAGCGCATTCACCCCGCCGCGTCCCGCGTGGCCACCCTCGCCGAGCGCACCCCCGCCTCCTTCGTGGCGTTCGACCTGCTCGCACTGGCCGACGAGGCCCTGCTCGACACTCCCATGGCCGACCGGCGCGCTCTGCTCGTGCAGGCGCTGTCCGGTGTCACAGCGCCCGTGCACGTGGCGCCCGCGACCACGGACCCCGACGTGGCGCACGTCTGGTTCGAGCAGTTCGAGGGCGCGGGCCTCGACGGCGTCATCGCCAAACCCCTCGACCTGCGCTACCGCCAGAACGAACGCCTCATGTTCAAGATCAAGCACGAGCGCACGGCGGACTGCGTGGTCGCGGGCTACCGCTTCCACAAGAGCGGGCCCATCGTCGGCTCGCTGCTCCTCGGGCTGTACGACGACGGGGGCGCCCTGCAGCACGTGGGCGTGTGCGCCGCGTTCTCGATGAAACGCCGTGCCGAACTCATCGAGGAGCTGGAGCCGCTGCGCATGCGGTCCGCGGCCGGCCACCCGTGGTCGTCCTGGACGGACGAGACGGCCCACGAGACGGCCCGTATGCCCGGCGCCCCGAGCCGCTGGACGGGCAAGAAGGACCTGTCGTGGGTGCCGCTGAGGCCGGAGCGGGTCTGCGAGGTGGCGTACGACCACATGGAGAACGGGCAGCGCTTCCGCCACACGGCCGCCTTCCGCAGATGGCGCCCGGACCGCATCCCGGAGAGCTGCACGTACGCCCAGTTGGAGCAGCCGGTGAGGCACGCCCTGGACGACGTGCTGGGCGACACGGGCTGAGAGCCCGTGTTCGCGCGACGCGAGCGGACCGACCACGCCGATCACGCCAACGACTCCGATCACGCCAATGTTCTTCTCCGCTCTCCCGTATCTTCCGCCCCTCGGGCCATGACCGTAGGCTCCTGCGCCTGACACGTCAGTTACCGACGGTAATGGGGGCGGAGCATGGGGCACAGTCGTGCCGGGGCGAGCACGGTGGGAAACACGGCGGACGGCAGCACGCGGCGCGGGTTCGTCGCGGGGGCCGCGGCGGTCGGCGGGGCGGCCGCGCTGGGGGTGGGCGCGGGCGCGCTGCCCGCCGCGGCGTCCGCGCCGGGCGCCGCTGACGCGCGGCGGGCGGAGCAGACCGTCGCGGTCCTCGGCGGGGGCGTCGCCGGACTCACCGCGGCCCACGAACTGGCGGAGCGCGGCTTCGCGGTGACCGTCTACGAACGCAGGGCACTCGGCGGCAAGGCCCGCAGCATGGACGTGCCGGACAGCGCGAAGGGGAACCGCAAACCGCTGCCCGGCGAGCACGGCTTCCGCTTCATCCCGGGCATCTACCACAACCTGCCGGACACGATGCGCCGCATCCCGTTCCCCGGGAACGCGAACGGCGTGTGGGACAACCTGATCGCGCCCCGCGAGATGTCGTTCGCGCGCACCGGTCGCGAGGACATCAGGATGCCGATCCCCTGGCCGGGCCACGAGCCGGAGCAACTCACGCTGGACGACATCCGGCGGGCGCTGACCGCGCTGCTCGACACGGCGTTCAACCTTCCGGCCCACGAGGCCGCGTACTTCGTGAACCGCGCCCTGGTCTTCTTCACCAGCTGCGACGAACGCCGCGACGACGACTGGGAGTCGACCCCCTGGTGGGAGTTCACCCGAGCCGAGCGGATGTCCAAGGACTACCAGCGCATCCTCGCGATCGGCGTGACCCGCAACATCGTGGCCACCAAGGCCGAGGAGGCCAGCACCCGGACCGTCGGCACGCTCGGCGAGGCGTTCGTCCTCAACGCGCTCGGGCAGGGCGCGGACGGCCCGCCCGACCGCATCCTGAACGCGCCGACCAACGAGGCGTGGATCGACCCGTGGGTCGACCATCTGAAGTCGCTCGGCGTGGAGTTCCGCGTCGGATGGACCGTGCGCGAGCTGGGTTTCGGCGAAGGACGCGTCACGAAGACCGTCGTCGAGGGCCCCGACGGCGTACGGCGCGACATCACCGCCGACCACTACGTCCAGGCCATGCCGGTCGAGCACGCGCGCCGCACGTGGAGCGCCGCGCTCAAGGCGGCCGACCCGCAGCTCGCGCGCTGCGACAAGCTGGAGACGGACTGGATGACGGGCATCCAGTTCTATCTGACCGAGCGCCCGGCCGTCGTGAAGGGCCATTTCAACCTCATCGACTCGCCGTGGTCCCTGACGGGCATCGCGCAGGCCGGGCACTGGCCCGAGCGGGACTTCCCGGCCGACTACGGCGACGGCGTCGCGGTCGATTGCCTGTCGGTCGACATCTCGGAGTGGGACAAGCCGGGAATCCTGTACGGCAAGACGGCGAAGCAGTGCACCCGCGAGGAGGTCGCCAAAGAGGTGTGGGCGCAGCTCAAGGCCGCGCTCAACGACACCGGCAGGACAGTGCTCAGCGACACCAAGCTGCACTCGTGGTTCCTCGACCCGGGCGTGGACGGCCTCGGCACGCCGAACCCCACCAACGAGGACCAGCTCCTCATCCACCCCGTGGGCACCTTCCACAACCGTCCGTCGGCCGCCACGAAGATCCCGAACCTGTTCCTCTCGGGTGACTACGTCTCCGTGGACATCGACCTCGCGACGATGGAGGGCGCCAACGCGTCGGCCCGGCAGGCCGTCAACGCCCTGCTCAAGCAGGCGGGTTCGGAGCACGAACCGTGCACGGTGACGCCGCTGCACCGCGTCCCGGCGATCGAGGCCCTCAAGCGCGTCGACCGCACCCGATACCGGCTCGGTCTGCGCAACGCGCTCGATCTCGGCTGAGAGCCCGTCCGTGAAGGGCTGCGATTCCGGGCGCGTTCGGGGTAGGACTTCCGCATGAGGCGGCGGACACGGACGCGTACACGGATCAGGACCGGAGCCGGGGCGGCGGTGGCGCTCGTCCTCGCCGCCCTGGTGTCCGGCTGCACGATCGAGCCCGCCGACGGAAAGCATCCGTCGGCGGGCAAGGGCGGCGACGTGCTAGCCGTGAAGATCGACAACGTCGCCCCGGCCCGCCCGCAGACCGGCCTGGACTCCGCGGACGTCGTCTACGTGGAACCGGTGGAGGCGGGCCTCAGCCGCCTCATGGCGGTCTACGCGTCCCATCTGCCGCCCGTCGTCGGCCCCGTGCGCAGCGCGCGCGAGACCGACCTCGAACTCCTGCGGCAGTACGACCGGCCCGCGCTCGCGTTCTCCGGGGCCCAGTCCAAGCTCCTGCCCCTGATCGCCGACGCACCTGTACGGGCCCTGCCGCCCGGCAAGGCGCCCGGCGGCGCGTACTACCGGGGCGGCGGGAGACCCGCGCCGCACAACCTCTTCGTACGCCCGGCCGCCCTCAAGGTGGACCCGCGCGAGGGCGCCCTCGCCGACGCGGGGTTCCGGTTCGGACCGCGCCCGAAGGGCGGCACACCGCAGACGCGGCGGACGGTCCGCTTCCCTGCGGCGCGCTTCACGTTCGACTGGGTGGAGTACGAGGGGCGCTGGCGCGTCGCGATGGACGGCACCCGGGCCCGGACGTCCGGCGGCAAGGAGCTCTCTCCGTCGACGGTCGTCGTGCAGCACGTGAAGGTGCGGCCCTCGCGCTTCCACGACCGCGCGGGCAGCGTCTCCCCGTTCACCGAGACGGTCGGCGAGGGGACGGCGAGCGTGCTGCGGGACGGGCGCGCCTACAAGGCGCGGTGGAAGCGCCCGACGGCCGGGGACGGCACGGAGTTCACGACGGACGACGGGAAGCAACTGCCGTTCGCGAAGGGGCAGGTGTGGGTGGTGTACGCGAAGGCGTGACCGCCCCCGTGGGGTCGCGCAGGCTCTCCGCCGCGTCCGCGACCCGCTGGATCAGGTCGAGGAAGACGGACCGCTCCTCGGTGGACAGCGGGGCGAGCAGCACCTGGTTCATGCGGGCGGTCCGCCCGGTCAGCGCGCGGTGTGTGCGCCGGCCCTCGTCCGTGACGCGCAGCAGGCAGCGCCGGCCGTCGCGCGGGTCGCGCACCTTGGCGAGCAGCTCCCGGCGGATCAGCCGGGCGACGACCTCGGCGACGGTCGACCGGTCGAGGCCGACGCGCTCCCCCACGGTCCGCTGATCGAGGCCGGGTTCGGCGACGAGGGTGTTGAGGACGGCGTACTGCGGCGACGTGGTCTCCTCGGACACCATCGTGGTCCACAGGAGGTGGTGCGCCTGCTGCAGCCGCCGGGCCAGGTGTCCGGGGTGGGTGGCGAGGTCCACGGCCTTCACTCCGACTCCCTCTGCTCGACTTGCGGCCTCTTGCACGGTAGTTGAGGCCTCCCTATCCTCACCGGAATAGTCAGTGCCCTGAGCATTGTGGACACGGAGGCTGCGGATGGACAAGGTGGTGGCCACGGCTGCCGAGGCGGTCGCCGACGTGCGGGACGGGGTGTCGGTCGCGGTCGGCGGCTTCGGGCTCAGCGGCGTGCCGAACGAGCTGATCCGCGCGCTGCACGCCTCCGGCGCCGCCGGTCTGCACGTCGTGTCCAACAACTGCGGCGCGCTGGACTCCGGTCTCGCGGTGCTCCTCGGGGCGGGCCGGATCGCCCGCGTGACCGGTTCCTACATCGGCGCCAACAAGGAGTTCGCGCGCCAGTACCTCGCCGGTGAGCTGGAGGTCGAGCTGGTTCCGCAGGGCACGCTCGCCGAGCGGCTGCGTGCGGGCGGCGCGGGCGTCCCCGCGTTCTACACCCCGGCGGGGGTGGGCACCCAGGTCGCCGAGGGCGGCCTTCCGCAGCGGTACGACGGGCGCGGCGGGGTCGCGCTCGCGTCCCGGGCCAAGGAGGTGCGGGAGTTCGACGGCACGCCGTACGTCCTGGAGCACGCGATCCGCACCGACTTCGCGCTGGTCCGCGCGGCGAAGGGCGACCGGCACGGCAACCTCGTCTTCCGCAGGTCCGCCCGCAACTTCAACCCGCTCGCCGCGATGGCGGGACGCGTGACGGTCGCGGAGGTCGAGGAGCTGGTGGAGCCGGGCGGCATCGACCCGGACGCGGTGCACCTGCCCGGCGTCTTCGTGCACCGGGTGGTGCCGCTCACCCGCGAACAGGCGGCGGACAAGCGGATCGAGAAGCGGACGGTACGCGGCTGATGGCGTGGACCCGGGAGGAGATGGCCGCCCGCGCGGCGCGCGAGCTCCGCGACGGCCAGTACGTGAACCTCGGCATCGGCCTGCCGACGCTGATCCCCGGCCATCTGCCGCCGGACGTGGACGTCGTCCTGGAGTCGGAGAACGGCATCCTCGGCGTGGGTCCCCGCCCCACCGAGGCCGAGGTCGACCCGGACCTGATCAACGCGGGCAAGGAGACCGTGACCGTGCTGCCCGGCGCCTCCTTCTTCGATTCGGCGCTCTCCTTCGGGATGATCCGCGGCGGGCACATCGACGTCGCCGTGCTCGGCGCGATGCAGGTCTCCGCGCGCGGGGACCTCGCCAACTGGGCGGTCCCCGGCAGGGTGATCACCGGGATCGGCGGGGCGATGGACCTCGTGCACGGTGCCCGCACGGTCATCGTCCTCATGACGCACACGGCCAAGGACGGCTCCCCGAAGCTCCTCGCGGAGTGCACGCTGCCGCTCACCGGCAAGGCCTGCGTCGACCGGATCGTCACCGACCTCGGTGTCCTGGAGGTGACGGGGCGCGGCCTGGAGCTGACCGAGACCGCGCCCGGAGTCACCGTCGCGGAGATCGTGTCGAAGACGGCGGCGGAGGTACGCGTGTAGCGCCGCGCCGACCGGTCACGGAACGTCACTTCGTCGTACGGAGCCACAAGAGATGACCCCCCTCACCGACACCGGGTCCGCATCCGGACACCACCCGCCCCGCGACCACCCGCCATACCGCAGTACCCGGCTCCGCCACCCTAAGCAGCCGCTGGTCCCGTTGCGCGACCCGGAGGCCGTGGAGCTGAGCGGTCCCGCCTTCGGCGTCACCGACGTCGCCGCACTCGACAACGACCTGACGCGGCAGCACCCCGGCGAACCGCTGGGCGAGCGCATCACCGTGAGCGGCCGGGTCCTCGACCGCCGGGGGCGGCCCGTGCGCGGCCAGCTCGTCGAAGTGTGGCAGGCCAACGCGTCGGGCCGGTACGCGCACCAGCTGGATGGCCACCCGGCGCCCCTGGACCCGAACTTCACGGGCTTCGGCCGCTGTCTGACCGACGACGACGGCGCGTACTCCTTCACGACCGTCAAGCCGGGCGCCTATCCCTGGCGGAACCACACCAACGCGTGGCGTCCGGCCCACCTCCACTTCTCACTCTTCGGCACGGCGTTCGCGCAGCGTCTGGTGACGCAGATGTACTTCCCCGGCGACCCGCTCCTCCCGTACGACCCGATCCTGCGCTCGGTGAGCGACGAGTCGGCGCGGCAACGGCTCGTCTGCGCGTACGACCACGAGCTTTCCGTCCCCGAGTGGTCGCTCGGTCACCGTTGGGACATCGTCTTGGACGGTCCGTCGGCGACGCTGTTCGAGGAAGGAGGCGACCGGTGACGTCACCCCTTGAGCCGTCGTACGACCCCACGCCCTCCCAGACCATCGGCCCCTACTACGGCTACGCGCTGCCCTTCCCGCGTGGCGGCCAGGTGGCGCCCGACGGGGACCCGGAGACGATCACGCTGCACGGATACGTGCTCGACGGCGAGGGACAGCCCGTGCCCGACGCCCTGGTCGAGACCTGGCAGCCCGCCCCCGACGGCTCACGCGCGGGCGCCCCCGGGTCGCTGCGGCACGACCCCGTGACGGGGCGGGCCACCGGGCGCGACGGGGTCGCGTTCACCGGGTTCGGTCGGGTCCCGACCGACGCGGACGGGCACTGGGCCGTGCGGACGCTGCCGCCCGGCGGCGTCTCGTACATCTCGCTGGCCGTCTTCGCGCGCGGTCTGCTGCACCACCTGTACACGCGGGCGTACGTGGTGGACGAGCCCGGCGACGCGCTCCTCGGCTCACTCGACGCGGAGCGGCGGGCCACACTGGTCGCCCGGAGCGAGGCGCCCCGGACGTACCGGTTCGACATACGCCTTCAGGGGGACCGCGAGACGGTGTTCCTGGAGTTCCCGTCGGGGTCCGGACCCGGCTCCGCATGAGCGGCCTGTTCTCCCCGGGCTCCACCGATGCGCCGGTGACCGGGGCCACCTCCGACCATGCGTTCCTCGAAGCGCTGCTGGCCGTCGAGTCCGCGCTGGCGCGTGCGCGGGCCGCGGTGGGGATGACGCCGCCCGACGCGGCGGCCGCCGTGACGGAAGTGGCGTCGGACGTCGGCCGGTTCGACGTGCAGGGCATCGCCTCACGCGCGCGGGAGGGCGGAAATCCGGTGATTCCGCTGGTGGCCGCGTTGAGGTCGGCGGTGCCCGGCGAGGCCGCGGACCACGTGCACCGGGGGGCGACGAGCCAGGACATCCTGGACTCCGCGCTGATGCTGCTGTCCGCGCGGGCGCTGGACCTGACCCTGACGGATCTGGCCCGCACGGAGCGCGCCCTTGCCCGTCTCGCCTCCGCCCACCGGGACACGGTCATGCCCGGCCGCACGCTCACGCAGCACGCGGTCCCGACGACGTTCGGCTTGAAGGCGGCGGGCTGGCGGTCGCTGGTCCTGGACGCGCGGGACCGCCTGATCGACGTGCGCGCGAGCCTGCCCGCGCAACTGGGGGGCGCGGCGGGCACGTTGGCGTCCTTCCGGGCGGAGGGGGCGTACGGGCGGGGGGGCGAGGCGCTCACCTCGGCGTTCGCGAGTGAACTGGGGCTCTGCGCGCCGGCACTCCCTTGGCACACCCTGCGCACCCCCGTCGCCGATCTCGCCTCCGCCCTCGCGCTCACCGCGGGAGTGCACGGCAAGATCGCGGCCGACGTGCTCACCCTCTCCCGCACGGAGATCGCCGAGCTCTCCGAGGGCGAGGGCGGGGGCTCGTCGGCGATGCCGCACAAGGCCAACCCCGTACGCTCCACGCTCGTCGCGGCCGCCGCGCGCCGCGCGCCCGGCCTCGCGGCCACGCTCCACGCCTCGCTCGTCGCCGAGGACGAACGCCCCGCGGGCGCCTGGCACGCCGAGTGGGAACCGCTGCGGGACCTGCTGCGGCTGACGGGTGGCGCGGCGAGGGACGGCGCGGAGCTCGCCGAGGGGCTGCGCGTGCACCCGGACGCGATGCGCGAGAACCTGGCCCTCACGGGCGGGGCGATCACCTCGGAGCGGGTGGCGACCGAACTCGCGCGCGTGCTCGGAAGCGCCGGCGCGAAGGAGCTGCTGGCCGACGCGGCGAGCCGCGCCCGCGCGGAGGGCCGCACCCTGGCGTCCGTCCTCGCCGAGGAGCCCGCCCTGCGGGACGTCGACATCACCGCGCTCACGGACCCGACGCACTGCACCGGTTACGCGGGGGAGCTCACGGACCGGGCATTGGAGCGACGTTGACCGGCGAACCCGGCCGTAAGGTGCCGCACCACACCGTGGAAGGCGTCCAAGGACACCCGGACAAGCGCGTCGGCGACGCCACCCCGCTCCTCCTCGGGTCCTCCCTCGGCACCTCCACCGCTCTGTGGGACGCCGTCGCCCCCGGGCTCCGCGCGGCCCACACGGTCGTGCGCTGGGACCTGCCCGGTCACGGCCGGTCCCCCGCTGACCTGATCGGGCCCGGCGCGACCGTCGGCGACCTCGCCGGGCTCGTCCTCGCGCTCGCCGACTCGCTCGGCATCGACCGCTTCGCGTACGCCGGTGTCTCGCTCGGCGGCGCCGTCGGACTGCACCTCGCGGTACACCGTCCCGAACGGGTGGAGCGGCTCGCGGTGGTCTGTTCGTCGGCGCACTTCGGCGGGGAGACACCGTGGCGGGAACGGGCCGCGCTGGCGCGCCGCGAGGGGCTCGCCGGGCTCGCGGACGCGGCGCCGCGGCGCTGGTTCACACCCGGGTTCACCGTGCCCCGCCTCGTCGCGGACCTCCGTGCGGCCGACCCCGGCGCGTACGCCGCGTGCTGTGACGCCCTGGCGGCGTACGACCTGCGGGGGTCGCTGGCGGCCGTCCGCGCGCCCACTCTGGTCGTCGCCGGGAGCGAGGACCCGGCGACGCCGCCCGCGCACGCGCGGGAGATCGCCGAGGGGGTGCCGGACGCCACGCTGGTGGAGGTCGCGGGCGCCTCGCACCTGGCACCGGCGGAACGCCCCGGGGCGGTCACGGAAGCGCTCCTCGCGCACTTCACGGACGGTCCGGGTGCGGGGAGCGCCTGAAGCTGCCCAGAGCCCGGCGCGGGCGAGGAGTTGGGCCCCAGGCGGAGGCCCAGCGCCGGAAGGCGTCGGAATTCCGGTGCGCACCGCGTCGATCAGCGGGCCCCGTTCCAGCTTCGGCGCGTGGTGGCCCGCCACGCCGTCGGCGTTCGTCGGCCCACCCATGACGTCGACGCCCGGCAGATCGTCCGCCGACGCCCCGGGAGCGTCCGGCGGCATCCGTACGTCGGTGTCCGAGCCGCTCCCGTCCACGGCGTTCAGGATGAGGCCGGGCTAACGCGTCTGGTCAGCCGTCCGGCAAGCGCTTCCGGACGGTTCGTCTCGGCGGTCCCCGTACACCGCCCCCGGCGCCTCCGCCCCGGCCAGCAGTTCCAGCGCCGCCTCCCCCGCCTGCGCCGGGGTCCACCGTGCCCCCTTGTCCGCGGTCGGGCCCGGCCGCCAGCCCTCCATGACGGTGATGCGGCCCGCCTCCGCCTCGAAGACGCGGCCGGTGACTCCCGCGGAGGCGGTGGAACCGAGCCAGACGACGAGGGGGGACACGTTTTCCGGGGCCATCGCGTCGAAGGTGTCGTCCTCGGGGGCGGCCATCGTGTCGGCGAAGGTCCGCTCCGTCATCCGGGTGCGGGCGGCCGGCGCGATGGCGTTGACGCGCACGCCGTAGGGAGCGAGTTCGGCGGCGGCCACCAGGGTCAGGCCCAGGATTCCCGCCTTCGCCGCGCTGTAGTTGCCCTGCCCGACACTGCCCAGGAGGCCCGCTCCGGAACTGGTGTTGACCACACACGCGTGTGGGATGCGTCCCGCCTTCGCCTCGGTGCGCCAGTGCAGCCCCGCGTACTTGAGGGGAAGGAAGTGCCCCTTCAGGTGGACGCGCAGCACGGCGTCCCAGGCGTCCTCGTCGAGGTTGACCAGCATCCGGTCGCGCAGGAACCCCGCGTTGTTGACGAGGGTGTCGAGGCGGCCGTACGTGTCGAGCGCCGTCCTGACCAGTGAGGCGGCGCCCTCGGAGGTCGCGATGTCGCCGCCGTGCGCGACGGCCTCGCCGCCCGCCGCCCGTATCTCCTCGACGACCGCGTGCGCGGGGCCGCCCGCATCCCCCGCCGGTGCCGCCGAGCCGTCCGCGGCCACACCGAGGTCGTTGACGACGACCCGGGCGCCTTCGGCCGCGTACGCGCGCGCGTGCGCCCGCCCGAGCCCGCGCCCGGCACCCGTGACGACGACGACGCGGCCTTCGCAGAGCCCGGAGCCGGATGCGGATGCTGATGCTGATGCGGCGGTTGATGTCATGACGTGACTCCCTGGGGTGCGTGGATTACGTGGGACACGTGCGCTCAGTGGTTCACCGACGCCGCCGCCAGGAACGCGGGGCGTTCCCCGCCGCCGTGCAGGCGCAGCGCCGCGCCGCTGATGTAGCGGGCCCGGTCGGAGGCGAGGAAGACGCAGGCGTCGCCGACGTCTGAGGGGTCGGCGAGGCGGCCCAGCGGGACGGTGCGGGCGACCTCGGCGACGCCTTCCTCGTCGCCGTAGTGGAGCGCCGCGCTCTCCGTGCGGGCGAGGCCGAGGACCACCGTGTTCACACGCACCGCGGGCGCCCACTCGACGGCCATCGTCCCCGCGAGGTTCTCCAGGCCCGCCTTGGCCGCGCCATAGGCCGCGCTGCCGGGCGAGGGACGGGTCCCGCTGACGCTGCCGATCATGGTGATGCTGCCACCGCCCGGCTGATGCCGCATCAGTTCGTAAGCGCTCAAGGAGGCGTGGAGCGGGGCGAACAGGTTCAGCTCGACGATCTTCGCCAGATGGGCGGAGGAGGACTCGGCGAGCAGCCCGAACGGCGTGCCGCCCGCATTGTTCACCAGGCAGTCGACCCTCCCGTGTTCCGCCGCCACTTCGGCGAAGAAGACCCCGGTCGCCGCCGCGTCGCGGAGGTCCAGCCGTCTGAACTCGGCCGTCGCGCCCGCCTCTTCGACGGGTTCGTCCGGCGGCCTGCGGGCGCAGATCACGACGTGCGCCCCGGCGGCGAGGAAGCTCCGGGCGATTCCGGCACCGACGCCCCGGGTGCCGCCGGTCACGACGACCACCTGTCGTGTGTCAGTCATCGCTGCTACCTTTCCCATGACCGGTCCAACTAACAAATGTTTGGTTGAAGGCGTGCGATTGAAAGGTAGCGGATCGTCTGATGTCTGTCTCCACCTCCGCCCCCGACAAGGGCATCGCCGTCGTCACCGTCGACTATCCGCCGGTGAACGCCCTGCCGGTGCAGGGCTGGTACGCCCTGGCGGACGCGGTCCGCGCCGCCGGCCGCGACCCCGGGACGCGCTGCGTCGTGCTCGCCGCCGAGGGCCGGGGGTTCAACGCGGGCGTGGACATCAAGGAGATGCAGCGCGACACGGGCCACACCGCGCTGATCGGCGCCAACCGGGGGTGCTACGCCGCGTTTTCGGCGGTGTACGAGTGCGAGGTGCCCGTCGTCGCCGCCGTGCACGGCTTCTGCCTGGGCGGCGGCATAGGTCTCGTGGGCAACGCGGACGCGATCGTGGCGAGCCAGGACGCCACCTTCGGCCTGCCCGAGCTCGACCGGGGCGCGCTCGGCGCCGCCACGCACCTGGCCCGCCTCGTCCCGCAGCACCTGATGCGCGCCCTCTACTACACCTCGCGGACCGTGACCGCCGCCGACCTGCACGCGCACGGCTCCGTCTGGCAGGTCGTCCCCCGCGCCGAACTGCGCGACGCGGCACTGGAGCTGGCGCGCGAGATCGCCCGCAAGGACGGCACGCTGCTGCGGTTCGCGAAGGCCGCCATCAACGGCATCGACCCCGTCGACGTGCACCGCAGCTACCGCTTCGAGCAGGGCTTCACCTTCGAGGCGAACCTCAGCGGCCTGGCCGACCGCATCCGTGAGGACTTCGGGCAGGAAAGGGAGGGCGGGGCGTGACCGACAAGAGGATGACTCCCGACGAGATCGTGGGGCGCCTGGGCAGCGGCATGACGCTCGGCATCGGGGGCTGGGGCTCGCGCCGCAAGCCGATGGCGCTGGTGCGCGCGCTGCTGCGGTCCGACGTCACGGACCTGACCGTCGTCTCGTACGGCGGCCCGGACGTCGGCCTGCTCGCCGCGGCCGGCCGGATCCGCAGACTGGTCACCGCCTTCGCGACCCTCGACTCGATCCCCCTGGAGCCGCATTTCCGGGCGGCACGCGAGCGCGGCGCCTTCGAACTCGTCGAGCTGGACGAGGCGATGTTCATGCAGGGCCTCACCGCGGGCGCCCAGCGGCTGCCGTTCCTGCCGATCCGCGCGGGCCTCGGCTCCGACGTCCTGCGCGTCAACCCGCACCTGCGCACGGTCACCTCACCGTACGAGGACCGGGAGGAGCTCGTCGCCGTGCCCGCCCTGCGCATGGACGCGGCCCTGGTCCACCTGAACCGCGCGGACCGCTTCGGCAACGGGCAGTACCTGGGCCCCGACCCCTACTTCGACGACCTGTTCTGCGAGGCCGCCGACACCGCGTTCGTCTCCTGCGAACGCGTCGTCGACTCCGCCGAGCTCACCGCCCACGCGGCGCCCCAGACGATGCTGGTGTCCCGCCACGCGGTGACGGGCGTGACCGAGACGCCGGGCGGCGCGCACTTCACGTCCTGCGTGCCGGACTACGGCCGCGACGAGCCGTTCCAGAAGGCCTATGCGACGGCGGCGGCCGACCCGGACGCCTGGGACGCCTTCCGCACCCGCTTCCTCTCCCGGACCGGGACCGAACGGGATTATCGACTGGCCGTCCAGAACTGGCACAAGGAGCAGCGATGACACGGTACGCCACCGCCACTGCCACCCGCGCCGAGTACTGCGTGATCGCCTGCGCCGAGGCCTGGCGGGGCGACGGCGAGATCCTCGCCTCCCCCATGGGCACGGTCCCTTCGATCGCGGCCCGGCTCGCCAGGCTCACCTTCTCGCCCGACCTGCTGCTGACGGACGGCGAGGCCCTGCTCATCGGCGACGTGCCCGCGGTCGGCGCCGCGTCGGCGGTAACCGAGGGATGGCTGCCGTACCGCAAGCACCTGACGATGGTCATGGGCGGCAAGCGGCACGTGATGATGGGCGCGAGCCAGATCGACCGCTTCGGCAACCAGAACATCTCGTGCATCGGCGACTGGTCCCGGCCCAGGCGCCAGCTGCTCGGCGTGCGCGGCGCTCCGGTCAACACGCTGAACAATCCCGTCAGTTACTGGGTTCCGCGGCACTCCACGCGCGTGTTCGTCGAAAAGGTCGACATGATCAGCGGTGTCGGATACGACAGCGCGGCCGCCGCCGGGCCGTCCGCGACCCGCTTCCACGACCTCCGCCGCGTCGTCTCCGACCTCGGCGTCCTCGACTTCGGGGCACCCGGCCACGCGATGCGCCCGGTGTCCCTGCACCCGGGCGTGACCCTCGACCAGATGCGCGAGGCCACCGGCTTCTCTCTGCCCGTGCCGGACGCCGGCGTCCCGTACACCCGTGAGCCGACCGCGGAGGAGCTGCGGCTGATCCGTGACGTCGTGGACCCGCGGGGCCTGCGCGACCGTGAGGTGCGCAGGCCGTGACCCCCACGCTGAGGACCCCCCTGACGGAACTGGTCGGCGTACGGCACCCGATCGTGCAGACCGGCATGGGCTGGGTGGCGGGCCCCCGCCTGGTCTCGGCGGCCGCGAACGCCGGGGCGCTCGGCATCCTGGCCTCCGCGACCATGACGGTCGACCAGCTGCGCGCGGCGGTCCGCGAGGTCAAGTCCCGTACGGCAGCGCCTTTCGGGGTCAACCTGCGGGCCGACGCGGGCGACGCGCGGGACCGGGTCCGGGTCGTCGTCGACGAAGGGGTGCGGGTCGCGTCGTTCGCCCTCGCGCCCTCCGAGGAGCTGATCGCCGAGCTCAAGGACGCGGGTGTGGTGGTCGTCCCGTCGATCGGGGCGCGACGGCACGCCGAGAAGGTCGCCGCGTGGGGCGCGGACGCGGTGATCGTGCAGGGCGGCGAGGGCGGTGGCCACACGGGCGAGGTCGCCACCACGGTGCTGCTCCCGCAGGTCGTCGACGCGGTGGACATCCCCGTGATCGCGGCGGGCGGCTTCTACGACGGCCGCGGTCTGGTCGCCGCCCTCGCCTACGGCGCGGCGGGCGTGGCCATGGGCACGCGCTTCCTGCTCACCTCGGACTCGACGGTCCCGGACACCGTCAAGGCCCGCTACCTCGCGGCCTCCGTCAAGGATGTCACGGTCACGACGCGTGTGGACGGCCTCCCGCACCGGATGCTGCGCACGGAGCTGGTGGCGGGCCTGGAGAGGTCGGGCAGGGTCGCGTCGCTGACGCGGGCGGTGCGGCACGCGGCGGCGTTCCGGAAGGTCTCCGGCATGAGCTGGCGCCGCATGGCGCGCGACGGCCTCGCGATGCGGCACGGCAAGGACCTGACGTGGAGCCAGGTGCTGCTCGCCGCCAACACGCCGATGATGCTCAAGTCGGCGATGGTGGACGGCCGCCCCGAGGCGGGCGTGATGGCATCGGGCCAGGTGACGGGTCTGATAGACGACCTGCCGTCATGCGCGGAGCTGGTGGAACGCGTCATGGAGGAGGCGGCGAAGACGCTCGATCGCCTGCCGGGACCGTCTCCGGACCGTCGGGCGACAGGTCTCGGCACGTCCGGCGGCTGAGGACCCCGAGTCCTTACCTCTTCACCAGCCCCAGATGGTCCAGCGCGCGCTCGGCGAGACCGTCCGCCCCGCAGGTACGGGCGAGGGTCAGGCCGCGCTCCAGCTCCGGCACGGAGTCCGCCGCGATGCCGTACTCGACGCGGGCGACCGCGTGTTCGTACGCGCAGGGCGAGGCTTCCAGGTAGGAGGCGGCCTGGCGGTACAGGGCGACCGAGCGCGGCCCCGTCTCCAGAGCCGCCGCGCACCGCAGCGCCTCCCCGATGGCGGTGTCCGTGCCGAACCGTTCGGCCTGCCTGCGGGCGTCCGCGACGAGGTGCGCCGCGCGCTTGGGGTCCTCGTGGGCCAGCGCGCGTGCGAGGTCGTACGCCCGCGGGGCGAGGACGGTGTTGTACTGGCCGCGTGCGGTCAGCGCCTTCGCCGTGGCCTCCAGTTCGTTGAGGCCGTCCTTCGTCCGCCCGAGGGCCAGCAGGAGACGGCCGCGTACGGACGGCGCGTCGGGTACGTAGATCGTGGAGGCGGAAGGCGGCGCGAAGCCGTACTGGTCGGCGACGGCGCCCGCCTCCGTGATGTGGCCGCGTGCCAGCAGGGTGTCGATGAGCATGCTGGCCGCCTCCCAGTGCATGGGCAGGCCCTGGCCGACGCGGTCGGCGAGGCGCAGGCTTTCGCGCAGGGACCGCTCGGCGTCCGTCAGGCGGCCACGCCTGCGGTACACGTAGCCCAGGAAGGCGTGCGAGAGGGCGAGGTGTCCGCCGCTCCACCCGGCGGTCTCGTAGGCCCTGACGGCCTCGGTGAAGAGGCTCTCCGCGCGGTCCAGGCGGTCCGAGAAGGCGTACGACCCGCCGAGCATCAGGCGGAGTTCGAAGGTCCACTCCGGGTCGGTCCAGCCGAGTCCTGGCGCGAGGCGGCCGTTGACGAGGGCGCGGTCGCAGAGCTCGACGACCAGCTCCGCGCTCTCGCCGCGGGTCATGGCGTCGAAGGCCCGCAGGATCAGCAGGGCCCGCTCGGAGTTGTCACGACCGGCGAGAGGTCCCGCGAGCTTGGCGAGCTGTTTCGAGCGGGCGGGCGAGTCCTCCTCGCCCGCGTGAATGCCCTCCCACATGTAGCGCACGGCCTGCAGGCGCAGCAGCGCGGGCCCCTGTTCGAGCCTGCTCGCCTCGTCGGCGATGGCCCGCAGGCCCTCCTCCAGCTGGTCGTTGTGGACGAACGCCTGGGACAGACGGCAGACCGCGTCGACGCGCAGGCCCTGGTCGAGGCCGGGCATGGAGAGGGCCTCGCGCAGGTGCCTGATGGTGGTGGCGGGCGAGGTCAGCATGGTGGCGCAGCCGAGTTCGTAGAGCACGCGCGCGTGGATGTCGGGCAGCGGCGGCTCGCGCAGGGCGCGTTCCAGACAGCGGCGTGCCGCGTCGGGGGCGCCGACGGCGAGGTGTTCGGCGGCGGCCTCGCGGAGCTGCTCGACGAGCTCGGGGTCGTCATCCGGGTGAACTTCGAGGAGGTGCGGCGAGGCGGCCGCGGCGCCCCTGCCGTCGTGGGTGATGACCGCCGCGGCCACGCCGTGCATCGCGGTGCGGGTGGCTGCCGGGATGGAGCGGTAGACGGTGCCCGCGATCAGCGGGTGGACGAACTCCAGGCCTTCGTCGCCACTGACCAGGATGCGTGCCGCGCAGAGGCGCTCGGCGCAGCGTTCCGCGCTGTCGTGTGTCATGCCTGCGAGGGAGGCGGCGAGGTCGAGGGAGATGGCGCTGCCGAGGATGGCGGCGGCCCAGGCGAAGCGGGTGGCGTCGGTGCCGAGCCCTTCGAGGCGGGCGACGAGGCCGCGGCCGCGGGCCGTGCGGTTGAGGGCGCGCAGTTCGTCGGCGGAGCCCTCGACGGGTTCGAGTTCGCTGTCCTGGACCTTGGCGAGGAGCTCGACGGATTCGTACGGGTTGCCGCCGGTGACGGCCCAGACCTCGCGGCAGAAGGGTGCGTCGGCGTGCTCGCCGAGCGTCGCGCGGGTGAGGCCCGCGGCGGCTTCCGGGGTGAGGGCGCGCAGGGTGGTGAACGAGCGGGCCTCGGCGGCGACCGTCGCGAGGTGGCGTGCGCTGTCGCCCTCGGCCTCGCCGGGCCTGCGGGCGACCACGACGAGCACGGGCAGTTCGTGCAGCCGCTGGGCGAACGCGGCCAGCCAGTGCAGTGTTTCCTGGTCGGCCCAGTGCGCGTCGTCGATGAGGAGGACGAGGGGCCAGTGCAGCCGGGCGAGCCGGGAGACCGCTTCGACGAGGCCGTCGCAGACGCCCTGCGGGTCGGCCTGGCGCCCGCCGGGCTCGGCTATGCCCAGCGCGGGGCCCGCGATGTCGTAGCAGTCGCCGAAGTACTCGCGGGCCTCGTCGGGGCCGAGCTGGACGAGTGCGGGCTGCAGCAGTTGACGTACGACGTTGAACGGGACGGAGGTGACCGTCGCGCCGCCGCGCGCCGACCAGACCGTGGCACGGCCCTCGACCATGCGGCGCACTTCGGCGAGGAGCGCCGTCTTGCCGATGCCGGCTTCGCCGCTGAAGGCGAGCAGGCCTCCGGCGGCGGTGGATTCGGCGCAGAGCTCGTCGACGGCCCGGGTCACCGCGGCGAGTTCGACCTCGCGCTCCCACAGCGGGGCCCAGGTGGCTCCTCCGGGCCGTCCCTGCGTCATCGCGCTACCTCCCGGGGTCGCTCAATCGACGTACAGAAGTCGAGACTAGCCGGGTCGGAGCCGTGATGGAGAGCGGTCCGGGCAGGTACTCCCGCAAGGAGTGAGGAAGATGTCGTTCCGGGGACGGCCCGCGGGTGCCGACGGGGGTTCGAGGAGAGGCTCCTACAGGCGTTCGATGATGGTCACGTTGGCCTGGCCGCCGCCTTCGCACATGGTCTGGAGGCCGAACCGGCCGCCGGTGCGCTCCAGTTCGTGCAGGAGGGTCGTCATCAGCTTGACGCCGGTGGCGCCGAGGGGGTGGCCGAGGGCGATCGCGCCGCCGTTGACGTTGACCTTCTCCGGGTCGGCGCCGGTCTCCTGGAGCCAGGCGAGAGCGACGGGCGCGAACGCTTCGTTGATCTCGACGAGGTCGATGTCGGCGATGGTCATGCCGGTCTTCTTCAGGGCGTGCGCGGTGGCGGGGATGGGCGCGGAGAGCATGCGGATGGGGTCCTCGCCGCGTACGGAGAGGTGGTGGACGCGGGCGCGGGGCGTCAACCCGTGTTCGTGTACGGCCCGTTCGCTCGCGATGAGCATCGCGGCGGCGCCGTCGGAGACCTGCGAGGAGCAGGCCGCTGTGATCGTGCCGCCGTCGAGGACGGGCTCCAGAACTGCCATTTTCTCCAGCGTCGTGTCGCGCCGCGGGCCTTCGTCGGTGGTGACGTCCCCGTAGGGGACGATCTCGCGGTCGAAGCGGCCCTCGTCGATGGCCTGGATGGCGCGGCGGTGCGAGCGGAGCGCGAACTCCTCCATGGCGCGGCGGGATATGCCCCACTTCTCGGCGATCGACTGGGCGCCGTGGAACTGGTTCACGGGCCGGTCGCCGTAGCGGGCGCGCCAGCCCTCGCTGCCCGCGTAGGGACCCTGGGTGAGGCCGAGGGGCTCGGCGGCCTGCCGGGAGGCGAAGGCGATGGGGATCATCGACATGTTCTGGGTGCCGCCCGCGACGACGAGGTCCTGGGTGCCGGACAGGACGCCTTGTGCGGCGAAGTGCACGGCCTGCTGGGACGAGCCGCACTGCCGGTCGACCGTCACGCCGGGCACCTCCTCGGGGAGTCCGGCCGCCAGCCAGCTGGTGCGGGCGATGTCGCCGGCCTGCGGCCCGACCGTGTCGAGGCAGCCGAAGACGACGTCCTCGACGGCGGCGGGGTCGACGCCGGTGCGCTCGACGACCGCCTTGAGCACATGGGCGCCCAGGTCGGCGGGGTGGACCGCGGAGAGCCCGCCCTTGCGCCTGCCGACGGGGGTGCGGACCGCTTCGACGATGTAGGCCTCGGCCATGACTGCGTACTCCTCGGTCGTGGGCGCCGTGCGAGCGACGACGCGCCTGCTACGTGCGTACGGAGATGCCGTCGAGGACCATCGACAGGTACTGGCGGGCGATCTCCTCGGGGCTGTGGCCGCCGCCGGGCCGGTACCAGGACGCGGCGACCCAGACGGTGTCGCGCACGAAGCGGTAGGCGAGGCGGACGTCCAGGTCGTCGCGGAAGACGCCTTCCGCGACACCGCGCTCCAGCGTCGTCAGCCAGGCCTTCTCGAAGCGCTGCTGTGAGTCCGACAGGTACTGGAAGCGCTGCTGGGCGACGAGGTGCCGGGACTCCTTCTGGTAGATCGCGACGGCGGCACGGTGCCGGTCGATCTCGCGGAAGGACTCGGTGACGAGGGCTTCGAGTGTGGCGCGGGGGTCCAGCTGGGCCTGGAGCACGCTGTCGTACCCGTCCCACAGCTCGGTGAGGAAGGTGCGGAGGATCTCCTCGAGCATCGACTCCTTGGAGTCGAAGTGGTAGTAGAGGCTGCCGGCGAGCATGCCCGCGGCGTCGGCGATCTTGCGGACCGTGGTCGCGTTGTAGCCCTGCTCGGCGAAGACGTCGGCGGCGATGGCGAGCAGTTCGCGGCGTCGCTCGGGCGAGGGGCTCACCTGGGGCTTCTTCTGGGACTGCTTCTGGGACTGCTTCTGGGGCACGGGCTTTTCACCGGCGCTCTGTTTCGGATTCGGCACACGGACATTCTCCGCCTAGGCGTGCTGGCTGCTGACCGAGACCGTCTCCCCTGTCATGTACGAGGAGTAGCCGCTGGCCAGGAAGACGATGACGTTGGCTATCTCCCAGGGCTCGGCGTGCCGCCCGAACGCCTCCCGCGCGGTGAGCTCTTCGAGGAGTCCGGGCGAGGTGACCTTCGCGAGGTGGGGGTGCAGGGCGAGGCTCGGCGAGACCGCGTTGACGCGGATGCCGTGGGGGGCCGCTTCGAGCGCGGCGCACCGGGTGAGGGCCATGACGCCGGCCTTCGCCGCGGCGTAGTGCGCCTGGCCCGCCTGGGCGCGCCAGCCGAGCACGGAGGCGTTGTTCACGATGACGCCTTCGCGGCCCGCGGCCCGCAGGCGGCGCAGGGCTTCGCGGGTGGAGCGGAAGGTGCCGTTGAGCGTGACGTCGACGACCTTGTCCCACTGGGCGTCGGTCATCTCGGTGAGTTCGGCGGTGCCGCCGAGTCCCGCGTTGTTCACCACGATGTCCAGGTGCCCGTGGCGCTGCTCGGCGAGGTCGAACAGGGCGTTGATCCGGGCCGTGTCGGTGACGTCGCACGGGATGCCGTCGATCCGGTCGGGACCGAACTCCTCGGCGAGCGCCGCCACCGACTGCTTCGTCCGCACGGCGTGGGCGTCGCCGATGACGACGCGGGCGCCCTCCTCCAGGAAGCGGCGCGCGGTGGCGCCGCCGATGCCCGCTCCGGCCGCCGCCGTGATCACGGCGGTGCGGTCCGCGAGCAGGTCGTGCGCGGGCACATAGGCGGGTGCGTGGGCGGGCGCGTCCATGGGCTCCCCGATTCCGGCTCTCGACTCCTCGGCACCCTTCAAGGTAATCTACCAAACACTTGTTAGGGAAGACCGAGGAGTCGAAGGGCGGCCACCGATGGACCTGGACTTCACCGCCGAGGAGAGGGAGTTCAGGCAGCGGGCGCGCGCGTGGCTCGCCGCGCACGTGCCGGCCGCGCCGCTGCCCTCGCTGGAGACCGGGGAGGGTTTCGCGGCCCACCGGGAGTGGGAGCGCACGCTCGCGGCCGACCGCTGGTCGGTGGTGTCGTGGCCGGAGGAGTACGGCGGGCAGGGCGTCGACATCGTCAAGTGGCTGCTGTTCGAGGAGGAGTACTACGCGGCGGGTGCGCCCGGCCGGGTCTCCCAGAACGGCATCAGCCTCCTCGCGCCCACCCTCTTCGACTTCGGCACCGAGGAGCAGCGCGCGCGGGTGCTGCCCGCCATGGCGACGGGTGAGGTGATCTGGGCGCAGGCCTGGTCGGAGCCGGAATCGGGCTCCGACCTGGCGTCCCTGCGCTCCACCGCGCGGCGCACGGACGGGGGCTGGCTGATCAGCGGTCAGAAGACGTGGTCGTCACGGGCGGCGTTCGCCGACCGCGCGTTCGGCCTGTTCCGCAGCGAGCCGCCCGAGACGCACCCCGGCAAGCCGCACCGGGGCCTGACCTACCTGATGTTCCCGCTCGACGCGGACGGGGTGACGGTGCGGCCCGTCGGCCGCCTGGACGGCAAGCCCGCGTTCGCCGAACTCTTCCTGGACGACGTCTTCGTGCCGGACGAGGACGTGATCGGCGAGCCGGGCCAGGGGTGGCGGATCGCCATGTCGACGACGGGCGACGAACGGGGTCTGACGCTGCGCTCCCCCGGCCGCTTCCTCGCCGCCGCCGACCGGCTCGCCCGGCAGTGGCGCACGTGCCCCGATCCGGCCGGCCCCGGCGACACGGCGCTGCGCGACCGGGTCGCCGACGCGGTCATAGGCGCGCGCGCCTACGCGTTGTTCACCTGGGCGAACGCCTCGCGGTTCGCGGCGGGCGAGACGATCGGCGCCGAGTCCAGCCTCAACAAGGTCTTCTGGTCGGAGTACGACATCGCGCTGCACGAGACGGCGCTCGATCTGCTCGGCCCGGACGGCGAGTTGCTCGACGGCTCGCCCGCGCAGGGCCCCGACTGGGCGGAGGGGTACGTGTTCTCGCTCGCCGGACCCATCTACGCCGGCACGAACGAGATCCAGCGGGACATCATCGCCGAGCGGCTGCTCGGCCTGCCGAAGGGACGTCGCTGATGAGGTTCCTCCTCGACGACGAGCAGCGGGAGTTCGCACGTTCCCTGGACGCGATGCTGACGGCGGCAGACACGGTGGCCGCCACGCGCGCGTGGAGCGTCGGCGAGCACGCTCCGGGGTGGGCCGTGTGGCGGCGGCTCGCGGACGCGGGCGTCTTCGCGCTGCCCGTTCCCGGGGAGTACGAGGGGGTGGGGCCGCTCTCCGTGGAGACGGCCGTCGCGTTCGTGGAGGTGGGGCGGCACGCCGTGCCGGGTCCCGTCGTCGAGACGGTGGCGGCGGCCGCGCTCCTCGCCCACCTCGCCGAGGAGGGCGAACGGGAACCCGCCGAGCGCTTCCTGCCCTCCCTGGCCTCGGGCGCGGCGACCGCGACACTGACACTGCCGCAGGGCGGCCCGCTCGCCCTGGACGCGGACGCGGCCGACCTGATCCTGACCGCGGCCGACGGCGAGTTGCGGCTCGCCCCCGGGCACGCGCGCGTGCGCCGCTCCCTGGACCCCGCGCGCCGCCTCGCCGCGCCGTCGCCGGGCGGCGAACTGCTCGCCTCGGGACCCGCCGTCACGTCGGCGGCGCGGCACGCGACGGCCTGGGCGGCGCTCGCCACGGCCGCGCAGTCACTGGGCGTCGGTCTGGCCCTGCTCGACAGGACGGTCGCGTACGCGAAGCAGCGCACCCAGTTCGGTTCCGCGATCGGCGCGTTCCAAGCGGTCAAGCACCGGCTCGCGGACGTCCTGGTGCGCCTGGAGTTCGCGCGTCCCCTGGTGTTCGGCGCCGCGACGACGATGGCACCGGGCGACATCGCCGCGGCCAAGGTGACGGCGGCGGAGTCCGCGTACGGGGCGGCCCGCGCCGCCCTCCAACTGCACGGCGCGATCGGCTACACGGCGGAGTTCGACCTGTCCCTGTGGCTCACGAAGGCACGGGCGCTGCGGGGCGCGTGGGGGGACCCGGGGGTGTGGAGGGGACGGGTGCTCGCGGCGCGCGAGTGACGCGGCCGTGCGGGGGGGGGCGCCCGGAGGGGATCCGGAGGTGCGGAAGGGGCGGGTGCTCCGCGTGCGCCGGGAACGTGGCGCCGCGCACCCCTCCCGCCGGGCCTCGTTTCCGGGAACTCGGGCCGGGCGCGGGCCGCGGGATGCGATGATCAAGCGCATTGGGGAGCCGACCGAGAAGGAGGCCCCACGTGCGCGTGATCGGGCTCATGTCAGGGACCTCGTACGACGCGATCGACGCGGCAGCCGCCGATCTGACGCTCGACGGCGACCGCCTGGTCCTCACCCCCCTCGGGCTGATCACCCGGGGCTACGACGAAGGGCTGCGGGCCGCGCTCGGCGCCGCGCTGCCGCCCGCCGCGACCACCCTCGCCGAGGTCTGCCGCCTGGACACGGACATCGGGCGCGCGTTCGCCGCCGCCGCGGTGGAGGCGGACCGCGAACTGTGCGACGGGCGGGCCGAGCTGGTCGCCTCGCACGGGCAGACCGTCTTCCACTGGGTGGAGGGCGGCCGGGTGCACGGCACGCTGCAGATCGGCCAGCCCGCGTGGATCGCCGAGGCGACCGGCCTGCCGGTGGTCTCCGACTTCCGTCCGCGCGACATCGCGGCGGGCGGTCAGGGCGCGCCCCTGGTGAGCCTCGTGGACCGCATGTGGCTGCGCGGCAGGCCGGGCAGCCCCGCCGCGCTGAACCTCGGCGGCATCGCCAACATCACCGCCGCCGACGGCACCGCCTTCGACACGGGCCCCGCCAACGCCCTGGTGGACGCGGCCGTGCACGAGGCGACGGGCGGCCGCCTCTCGTACGACCTGGACGGCGAACTCGCCGCGCAGGGCACGGTCGACGAGGGCCTCCTCACCCGGCTCCTGGACGAGCCCTACTACGCCCTGCCCGCGCCGAAGACGACGGGCAAGGAGCTCTTCCACCTGCCCTATCTGCGTACGGCGTTGAAGGGGTACGAGGCGCTGTCCACCGAGGACGTCGTCGCCACCCTCACCCGCCTCACCGCCCGCACGGTCGCCGACGCCATCCGTTCGGTGGGGGCATCGGAGGTCATCGCCTCCGGGGGCGGGACCGCGAACCCGGTGCTGATGAGGTTCCTGCGGGCGGAGTTGGGCGAGGGGCTGCCGCTGCGCACGTCCGGCGAGCTCGGTCTGCCTTCCGCGGCGAAGGAGGCGTACGCCTTCGCCGTACTCGGTTTCCTGACGCTGCACGGCCTGCCGGGCACCGTCCCGGCGAGCACCGGCGCCCGGCACGCGAGCGTGCTGGGTTCGATCACCCCGGGACGGCGCGGGACGCAGTGGCCGAGGGCGACGGAGGGGGCCCGGGGACCGGTGCGGCTCGTCGTCAACGGGCATGAGGCCGCGGGCCGGTAGGGAGGACGGGCAGAGCGGCCGAATTGTGGCCGCCCCTCTCATCCGCCTTTCACGCGGGGCTCATACGCTGACCGGCATGACCCAGATGACTCCCCCGGGCTGGTACCCCGACCCCGGCCGGACCGCCGACGGTCCTCCCACCGAGCGCTGGTGGGACGGGACCGTGTGGACGGACCAGGTGCGCGCCGCCGGCACCGCGGCCGATCCGACGCAACCGGCCTTCCCGGCGTACCCCGGACAAGCCCCGGCGTACCCGGGCCAGGCCCCGGCGTATCCCGGCCAGGCCCCCGCCCCCGCCCCGCGTCGCACACTGCGCGTGGCGATAGCCGCGGGCGTCGTGCTCGTCGTCCTCGCCGGGATAGGCGGGGGCGTGTACGCCCTCACCTCCGACGACAAGAGCGACGGCGGCGGCTCCGCGGTGAAGGAGCCGTCGGCCGGCGCCCCGCAGGACCCCGACTCCTCGGAGGCCCCGCGTTCCCCGGCACCCGACCCGCAGGGCCCTGAGCAGGGTCCGCAGCAGGACCCCGGCTTCGCCAGTGACATGGTGAACGGCATCAAGATCCCGGTGCCGGACGGCTGGAAGGGCGGCAGCACCCAGTACGGCGCCGGGGTGCAGACGGACCCCATCCCCTGCCCCGGCAACACCAGCGAGCAGTGCACCCGCGGCAGCGCCTTCTCGCAGTCGGCCGAGCAGCTGAAGATCGACGCGAAGACGCCGGAGGCGGCGGCCAAGGCGGACATCGAGAAGAACGCCGCGCAGGGCTACGGCGGCAAGACCTACGGCAAGATCACCTCGCACAAGGTGCTGGCCTCCGAGCCCATCACCGTGGCGGGGCAGAAGGGCTACCACGTCCGCTGGAAGGCCGTCACGGAAAAGAGCGACGACGGCTACGTCGAGTCGCTCGCCTTCCCCTCCCCCGCCGACAAGTCGAAGATCGTCGTCGTCCGCATGGGCATCGACGTCAACGACAAGGCACCGTCGCAGTCCGCCATGGACGAGATCGCGAAGGGCATCAAGGCGGGGCCGGTGGGCGCGAGCGGCGGCGGCAACGGCCAGGACGTGTAGCGCGGGCCGCAGCGGCCTCAGACACAGCAGGGCCGGGCGGGGTTCCTCGCCGCTCAGGAGGAACACCGCCCGGCCCGGGGGTGCGCGCCGCCCCCGTCCCCACGGTGCGGCGCGGGCGGGCCCGGGTCCCGTCATCCAACGGACCCGGGCCCACGATCAGGTGAGGCCCAGTGCGGGGAGCACGCAGGCCTCGACGAAGCGGGTCACGTACTCCTCGTCGGCGTACGCCCCCTCCAGAATGGGGCGGGCGCGCAGCACGCCGAACAGTTGCACCGAGAGGAACTCCACCGCCGGGTGCCCCTCGGCGATCTCGCCGCGCTCGACCCCGCGCCGGATGATCGCGGCCATGGCCTGCAGCTCCGGCTCCACCAGCGTCTCGCGCAGGACCCGCTGCAGGTCCTCGTCCTGGAGGACCGCGTGGCTGAGGGCCTGGACCAGCATCGTGTCACGGCCCGACTGCTCTCCGGCCGCGCGTGCCGCCTCCCGCAGGTCCCCGGCGAGGCTGCCGGTGTCGATGCCCGCGAACCGCACACAGCGGTTGGCGCGCAGCGCTGCGGCCACGAACTGGGGCTTGGTCTTCCACTGCCGGTAGAGCGTGGACTTGCTGCACTTCGTGCGGGCGGCGACGCCTTCCATGGTCAGCGCCTCGTACCCGCACCGGCGGAGCTGGTCGAGGACGGCGTCGTAGAACTCCTGCTCACGCTCGGGCGTGATCTTCGAGCGGTTCGACGTCGACGTCATGGCTCTTCTCCTGGGTACGGCGGCCGGTCCGCGCGTCCGGCACCTTTCGATACGCCAGTGTACCGGTACGCCTCCGTATCGGTACACTGGCGTATCGATGAGTGGGGCGATCCCTCGCTCAAGCACCGCACCACCCAGTCGTCACGCAAAGGGGCCGGGGGATGGAATCCCGAACCGAGCCTGCCGAACGGGAGCCGGACATACAGGTCCGACCGCCCCTCGTCCGCGAGCTCCTCCTCGTCGTAGGACTCTTCCTCGTCTACAAGTTCGGCAGGCAGCTCGCCAACGGGCACACCACCGAGGCGTTCCACAACGCGCACCGCGTGTGGGACGCCGAGCGCACGCTGCGCCTGCCCGGCGAGGGCGCCGTACAGGACGCCCTGCTCAGCAGCGACACGCTGATCCACGTCGCGAACACGTACTACGCGACCGTGCACTTCCCCGCGACGCTGCTGTTCCTGGTCTGGCTGTACCTGCGCAGGCCGCGGCATTACGTGTGGACGCGCCGCGTGCTCGCCGCGCTCACCGCGGCCGCGCTCGTCCTGCACCTCGGCTTCCCGCTCGCTCCCCCGCGCATGCTGGACGCCGCGCACCTCGTGGACACGGCGCAGGTGTACGGGCCCTCGGTGTACGCCGCGAAGCCCGCGACCGACACGATGGCGAACCAGTTCGCCGCCATGCCGTCCCTGCACTTCGGGTGGGCGCTGATGCTCGCCGTCGGCATGATCGTCGCCACGTCGTCGCGGTGGCGGTGGCTGTGGCTGCTGCACCCGCTCCTCACCCTGCTCGTCGTGGTGGGCACCGCCAACCACTACTGGCTCGACGCGCTCGCGGCGACCGCGCTCCTCGGCATCGCTCTCGCGGTGATCCGGCTGCCGCGCCCCGGCCGCTCGCTGGTCGTGCGGCGC